>JAYRGW010000081.1:0-1652 GCA_041907665.1 Bacteroidaceae bacterium | reverse complement strand
TATACCTTTAGGCTGTCTTTGCTTAATAGGAAATCTAATAATCCCATGGTAACAATACCCTGATTATCTCGTTTGGGTTTTATATTGTCCTTTACCACAATGATTTTCTTGAATGAATCATTGATTAGTGAAAAAGATGTCTTTTCCTGCTGTTCTTTCTCAATATTAGGCATGGCAAAGGCTGATTGGATATAGTATCGATCACTTCCTTCATTCACAACAAAGTCCACTTCATATTGTTTACGAATCGACTTACCTTCAATCTTAGTTTTAACCTCGACTACTCCTACATCTACTTTGTACCCTCTCATGCGTAGTTCATTATAGAGAATATTCTCCATAATATGATTCTCTTCCTGTTGGCGAAAATTCAGGATAACATTTCTGATACCAATGTCACAGAAATAATATTTGGATAGCGAGCCGATGTACTTCCGCCCTTTTATATCAAATCGTTCAGCTTCCTCTATAAGAAATGAGTCTTTAAGGTAGTCAATGTATTTCACTACGGTTGGATACGACAAATCCACATTGGTCTTACTCTTAAAAGTATTGGTCAGTTTATTTGGGTTGCATGAAGAGCCAATGGAAGAAGAAAGAATCTTGGTGAGCTCGTCAAATTCATGTGTCTTGATATCATGTCTTTCCTGAATATCGGTAAGGTAAGTTTTACGATAGACACTATTTAAGTAGTCACTTTTCTTTTTATCGCCAACCAAAGTCAATAAATGAGGTAATCCTCCATAGGTATAGTAGTCCTTCCATGTTTCTTGTTTATCTCCGCCAATAGCTTCATAGTATTCTGAGAACGAAAAGGGGTACATGTGTATTTCATCACTTCTGTCTCTAAACTCAGTTACAATATCATTGGATAGGAAATGGGAATTGCTACCAGTCACATATACATCTACATTATCAATATGCAGCAAACTGTTGAGTACATCCATAAATTCATCTACCATCTGGATTTCATCCATCAGAATGTAATACAGTTGGTTATCAACAATCTGCTTTCGTAAATACACAAGTAGATTATCTGGATTTCTAAGTTCAAGATTAATGCGGTCGTCTAAGGCAATAGAAATAATATGGTCAGTTGATACGCCTTGTTCTAACAGATAATCTTTGAAGAGCACTTGTAACAAAGTGGATTTACCACATCTCCTCATACCCGTAACAATCTTGATGAAGCCGTTTTGACGGCCAGCAACAAGCTGTTTTAGATATATATTTCTTGGAACTATTGTTTTCATACTTTAAATTTTTGCCCCTTGCGGCACTTTTTTAATGCAAAGATAGATTTTTTGCAAGTAGCAACCAAGAAAGCACTTTAAAAAAGTGCCCCCAGGGGCACTTTTTTCAAACAGAAGCCAATAGCTCTTCTCGTTCGGTTTCGGTCATATTCTTCAAAAGTGCCAATAGTGCCTGCTTATCCGTGTCATGATTACTGTTCCTTTTTGCATCATTCAATAAAAACCAGTTATATTCCAACATTTTCTCTAATGGATAGGCACCAATATAGTTGGAAGTAATGTCTCCACTACTGCTATGTCCCATACTATCACTAATATACTTATAAGGCACAGCTCCCGAATTGTTTAGGTTCGTCGCAAAGCTATGCCGTGCCCATGTTGCAGTAGGGCGTTGCTCCA
>JAYRGW010000080.1:0-1699 GCA_041907665.1 Bacteroidaceae bacterium | reverse complement strand
TTCTTATTTATTTCAATTTCATCAATACATCTCCGAACTTGGCGTAGTTAACTACTACGCCATCATCTAAGTCGAAAGCTATTTGCTTGTCAGCTACTGCATGAAGGCGGTCGTGGTATTCACGACATTCTTCTATTTGCTTGTCTATATTGTCCATTTCCTTACGCTCGCGAGTGGAGAGATCGGCTGCATTGGCCTGCATTTCGCTCTGTTTGTTTATCAGCCATTCTATGTGAGGCAACAGATAATTGGTGCGCACCTTTTCTGCTGTGTAGGCATTCATGCGGTGCATATATACTATGCACTGGAATGCTCCTTTTTTGCTGCTGAACAGCCAGTAGATAGGACGGTTCTGATACATCTTTTTGTGGTATTTCCAGAAATCTTTCACGAAATAGTCATCCAATCGTTTGCCAAGTGATTTTTCTATAAAATTAAGATTTTCTATCAAAGTATCTTCACCAAAAGTGATGCTGAGCCATGTCTTGAATCTTAATGTGATATTATCTGTAAACTCTGTATTGGCAGGCATTATAGGAATAATTCCATCATCATCTATCTCAAAACGACTGTTGGGCACAAGAGTTTCATACTCTTTCAGTCCGTCACCTTGATTGGCAAGGATTAGTCCGGGCTTGTCGATGCTGTAACGCCCCATCATGCAGCCAACGGCATAACTGATGAGCTGCTTCATCAATACATCGTCATGCCATGCTATAGCGTTATCTTCTATCGAAATCTCCCCTTGTTGCAAAATGGTTATTTCATCGAGTGGCACATCGGGAGTGAGTTCATCCTGCAAACCATAGATGTCAATAAACTGACGGTTAAGCTCTTCTTCGTTGACGTGAAGTTTATTGAATTTTGCTTCCCATTGCATTTTATAATGTAAACACAATTCGCAAAGAGTGATACCTATATCTATAGGTTCATTTTCTATTGTCACTTTCGAATAAAAACCTTCATCTTTCAATCGTACCAATTCATTCTCTTGGAAATCCCAGCTAGTTTCATGAGCATCCCAGTCTTGTTTGCTTATATCAATATTTTCTTTAGTTATTTTTAAACAGCAGTTACTTTCTTTATCTATATAAGGAAGTTGCCCTATCATACCTGCAGTAAGATTAATTGTTGGAGCTAACATGTCGAAAAATATTTTTGCGACTTTCGTATTTAAATAACTCATACAGGTGTACAATTTATCTATATCATTACAAAACATTGAATCACCTGCCTGATCAAAAAGACATCCACTAGGAAAAGCTCTAATAGTAATTCCTTTTGAAGCTATTCTATTCCATGTTATACCAGATTTCTGATAAAATTGTTTATTTCTCAACACAGAACTCTTACAATTTTTTATGTCTTTTCCATCTTCATTCCAATAAATAATATCTGTAAGATTTCCATACCATTTTCTGAAATTTCCACCATTTACTAAAGGAAACCACTTAATGCGTAAATCTGAGTTTGATGTTTCAAACCATGTTCGTATAAACTTAGTATTATTTCCTGTCTGTAATCCAGTTGCAGGACTAAAGCTTGAAGATATATTTGTTTTTTTTATTATATTAAGAAGCTGTTTAAAAATGGATTAAAATAATTACTATGTAATCACTTATTATATTGAATATCAGTTGGTTAATTGAGGTATTATTCGTAACTTTATGGTTACTAATACATCAAGTTATGGAACAAT
>JAYRGW010000079.1:0-3838 GCA_041907665.1 Bacteroidaceae bacterium | reverse complement strand
TTTCTTGCAGGTTCAATACTTTTGTTATATATTGCCACTCGGTTTCCGTTAAATCAGTTTGATACATCTTTCTTTTGGTTTAGTCACTTCAAAGAAAGGAACTATCCGACTGATACGGAAACCTCTTTTAAAAAACATTTCAACTAATTTTAAACAGGCTCTTAGATAGAGATTTCGCTTCTCTTCTTTAGTCAGCCTCTTGTCGTACTTATCGAGAAAGGTATATGTTTCTCTTCTCAAGAAATCATAGACTCCTGTTGTCTCCAATGTCACCGAATCGCCTACTCCGACAACGCTATGAGCCGGAATGTTCTTTTTCAAGAAATGGAGCAGCTCGTCACTGTCTTCCAAAACCGTTACGTTGATATTGTTCTTCTTGAAGTTCTTTACTACAATGCTTGTATCCATAAATTCCTATCTTTTTTCAATTGCTTTAATACCCTGCTCGTATAGGCTATGGCTGCTATTCTTTCAGCGCCCTTATCTTTCTGCGATTATAATCTTTCTGCGATTCTGTTCATACTCGATGAGTGTCGAAGAATCCTTCAGAAAAGTACAATCGCTCATACCACACGATAGCTCGATGTTCTGCGGCGGTACAATCTTTCACAAAAGTACAAAAGATGTGGTGAAAAGCAATTCTTTTTGTCTGCTTTGCGTGGAATATTTAATATTCTTTTTTTTGTATTCACTGCAATTATTTGCCATCGAAATGGCTTGGTAGAAATTGAAGATAGACATTCTTCTTCAAAAAAAATGCATCGGAGATTAGGAATATTCAAAAATAAAATACTACCTTTGCAACGCTTTAAGAGAAAAGTACTCCTTAAAAAGAGTTTCGGAGAGGTGGCTGAGTGGTCGATAGCGGCGGTCTTGAAAACCGTTGTACCGCAAGGTACCCGGGGTTCGAATCCCTGTCTCTCCGCAAAAAGGTAAAGCCAAAGACCCTACAAATTGTTTGTAGGGTCTTTTTTTCTAGTTCGCTCAGTATGGGCATATTCTAAAGGGTGTAAGTCTCTAACGCAGCCTAATAGCGGGAAGCGTACAGCCAACGACAAGGGTATCCATCGTGAGTTGAAATCTGAAGGAAGTCCGCGGCGCAGAAAGCATTGGCGGGAGCCAATGACCACCCTCGGAGAGATAGAACAGAATTCGAAGGGTATGAGGGGTGGAGATTTACATTTGGATGACCTAAGACAACATCGTGGAAGTACCCTTTGACAAGAACCACTTATTAGGGACCATTCTCGCCCCATGGAATTTGAACGATGCCTATCGGCAGGTGGTAAGAAACAAGGGCTGTGGCGGAATTGACAAGATATCGTGCGAGCAATTGCTCCCATGGCTGAAAGCCAACGGATGGTCGCTGATAGAATCCTTGTTGGACGGCAGTTACCGTCCAAGCCCAGTCAGGCGGCACACCGCGGATAGTTGGATATTGCATCGTGCAATCACTAATGAGCGATTACACTTGCAAGGATATGCTACCCTATATGATGAGTATGTCAAATGGTACCCTAAATGAGGAACCGCCGTATGCCAAACGGCACGTAAGGTGGTGGGAGAGGCCGGTAAATACGAAAGTAGGAGATAATACCTATGATTTGTATTTATCTCCTACTCGATTAGCTTATCGATTGTCAGCGCCGCAGTGGATATGTGCAATCGGGCTGAGTTATATAAATAGAAAGTCAATGTTAGTGATGGCTTCTTGTTCTGTGGTATAAGAAAAGCGGAGGTGTCGTCAAGCGCAACACCTCCGTCCTTGTCCAAATGACAAAATTATCTATTTAATTTATTATTGATCGTGATGGTGACATTCGTGTGATCCGTCGTGACTGCTGCATCCTATCCCCGAGTCGCTTATCTTGCCTTCGAGGTATGCTTTCACTACGTCGTCTACGTTGCCACTACATCCTCTTATTACGTTTATGTCGCAACCGGCGAGTTTGTTTTTGGCTCCTTCGCCCATGTTGCCTGCCAGCATAACGGTTACTCCCATCTTTTGAAGGTCGTAGGCGATGTTCGATTTGCATCCGCAGCCTTGTGGAGAAGGCAATGTCTCTTTGGCAGACAGCATATTACTCTCTATTGTAAAAATGGTGTAGTGGTCGCAATGTCCGAAGTGATCATCTACTACTCCATCGCGTGTGGGAATTGCTATTTTCATTTCTTTTTTGGTTGTTAATGATGTTATTGTCTTAATTGGCACTTTTTAATTTCATGGCCTTCATAGGGCATCTTTTGACACATGCTCCACATCCGATGCATCGCTCCTTGTCTATAACGGGGTATCCATCTTTATCTTGCGAGATAGCATTGTAAGGGCATACTTGTATAAGAGGACATACATGGTTGTGCGGGCAAATGTTTTTATCTACTGTTACTGTTGTCATGATGCGCTATTTATTGTTTTAATAGTACAAAGATACAGAGGTAAAGTTTATCAATCAAATAGAATTTATCTATCTTTGTATTGATAAAAACGATTAGAATTGTTTGGCAAAAGTTTTGTGTTATGACTTTACAACAGATGGAATATATTGTGGCGGTAGATAAATACCGTCATTTTGTGAAAGCTGCCGAAGCGTGCAAGGTAACTCAATCTACCCTTAGCTCTATGATTCAGAAGCTGGAGAATGAATTGGATGTGCAGATATTCGATCGCAATTCGCATCCTGTGCGCCCCACACTGTCTGGTGAGCAGATTATTTCACAAGCCAAGGTCTTATTGTTCAATGCATCGCAACTGAAAGAAATGGTACTTTCCGAGCGCGAACAAGAATCGGGTGAAATACGACTGGGAATTATTTCGACTGTAGCACCTTATATTTTGCCAAAACTCTTTAAAGTAGTGCATCAAAGGTATCCTAATGTGCTTTTGCGTGTATTCGAAGCTCGAACGGCGACTATTGTTCAACGCTTGGAACGTGCCGAGCTGGATATGGCATTGTTGGCAACGCCGCTCAAAAACGATGCGTTGCTGGAGATTCCTGTTTATTACGAAAAATTTGTAGCTTATGTTTCTCCCTCCGAAGAACTGTATAAACAGAAAGAGATTGAAACGCATCATATGCCGTCTGAGCATCTATGGGTATTGCAAGAGGGGCATTGCCTACGCAATCAGGTGATGAATATATGCGAACAAAAGTCAGGCTATTCTGCCATCTACGAAGCCGGCAGTATTGAGACATTAGTGAAAATTGTGGACGAAAATGGGGGATATACTATTATTCCCGAATTGCATGTAGAATTGTTGCGCCATTGTCAGCAGTCCAAAATACGTCCCATCGTAAATCCGGAACCTGTTCGAGAAATATCGTTGGTAATACGTCGCGATTATGTTCGCGAGCGTTTGCTCAACATTATTGCCGAATGTATACGCAGTATTATTCCCGAGCACATGGTCGATGCGCGTTTAAAAAAGTATGCCATTAGGCTCTAAATGATAGGTTTATAAAAACGATAGCTCCTGAAAAGTCAGCGATAAAGTTTGTTTAGACCTGAGTAAATTCTAAATAATAGGTATAACACCCTTTATGTAATCATGCTTGAATTTAGTCTCAGAAAAGTATATTGAAAATATGTTAAATAATTGACGATTATATTCTATCAGTATTTTCAATCAAGCCCAAGTGCCGTTAGGGTATGAAATAACAGACGTATGTCGCTGCCATAACTTCCGTTAGTTTCTTCAACAACATCCGTTAGTTAGGGTCTGCTGAATAATATTTATCCACAAATTACTTTAATTAGCTCAGATGTCATCACTAGCCTTTGATTTTTTAATAGATCAAGTGTGAGCCTGATACTTCTTAACATTCGCATCATTTCAGTA
>JAYRGW010000078.1:0-4326 GCA_041907665.1 Bacteroidaceae bacterium | reverse complement strand
ATATTGTTCCATAACTTAATGTCTTAGTAACCATAAAGTTACGAATAATATCTCAATTAACCAACTGGTATTCAATATAATAAGCGCTTATATAGTAATTATTTTAATCCATTTTTAAACAGCTTCTTAAACTATTCATATATTCCATGGTCTTTTTTGTATTTAATCAAAATCATTTGGCTGGGAGTGAAACAGAAGTCCAAGATAAGGTTTTTGCAGCAACTGCATCATTTCCGTTTGCAGTATAATCTTTTACTCTGAAAGCAGATTGATCATCAAACTTCCAATAGGCTACCAATCCCGGAGTCAATGGATTAACATAATATGCGTTGTTTGCTATTTCTTCTTGGGTGCGAACGATGTTCCAAATACGGCATTCGGAGATATTGCCGCACAGGTAGCGACTGTCTTCGTAAGAGCGCCCAATGCAGAATCCGTCTTTACCGCTAACGCCAAGATTAATAGTCCCAATATCCTTTGTTCCTTTGGATTGCATTTTCCCATTTACATAAATTATCCATTCTGATGTTGATGAATCGTAAGTTAATGCGATATGTACCCATTGATTGGTAGGCAATCCTTTGTTTGAGTCTGCTGAAGGGAAATTGCCACGTGATGTCGCTATTTGGATCTGATTGGAAGGATAACCCGCATCCCCCAAACGAATAAGAAATTTACCTTCGATTCCCATTACGGTACTAATCAAACGGTCGTAGTCGCGTGCCCGAATCAATGCTTCCATTGTCAACTGTGATAAGTTGTTGACAACCTCTGGCTTTTTCCAATCGATGGTGCAATAATTTTTCTCAATATCGGCAACTACGTTAATTAGCGCACCTGCTTTTAGCACAAAATAATAGGTGCGAGCGCTAGCCAATATTGGCATATCATTGCTTTGAATGCTGATAGGAAGAACATAAACCGTATCTCTACTTAAAGAATATAATTTGGAAAAATCTATTTTAGTATCTTTCGATTTTATGCTTCCTTGATTAATAGTGACCTGTTTATCTTCAATGGTATAGCAAGTGTCTGGGAGCATTATTGCTTTGCTGTAATAAGCGTCATTATAAGTCTTTACTAAAGCAGGATCTGCCTTGTATGCAATTGTAACATTCGTTTCTGCAGGTTTAGCCAAGGCAACATTGATTACTTTGGAGAGTTCTGTTGTATTGCCTTTAATGATCAGCTCGTTTGTTTTGGCTGTGCTGTTTATAAATATTTTATTGTCAAAATTCTCTTCGCTAGTACAACTTCCGAGAATACAAATGGTAAATAGCAGAAATATATATATATAAGTCCGTTTCATATCTTTTATTTTTTTATAGATGGATTGATGGTGCTAATAGCTGTTCGGACATAACTGTAAGTCCAAGCCGGATGATAATAATCGGCACCGATATTGTAGATTCCTATGCCAATTGTAGAAAAGCCATTGTGCTCTTCTGCAACCCATGTCGCTGCTCCTGATACTGCATGAGTACCATTAGACCAATATCCTGTTTTCACATCACTGTTGTCAAGTGAGGTCGTTTGTACCATTGGTATAAACTTCTCTGTGGGGACACCTTCTACGCATGCACAATTGGCTGTATATGTGAGTCCTGCAGATGAAACTGCATCTGTACATGGTAAGATAATATACTTGCAATCCGAAAGGATCGTTTGATCTATCATGTTTTGAGGCTTGCCTTGATAGAATAAAACTTTATCGGTATGACGAGAATGCCAATCAAGTGCAATTCCTAGAAAATCATTTTCGTATCCGGTATATATGATTTTATCTTCATCAGTCATATATAACTTCAACTTACCATTGTATGCGACATTGATTCCGTCGTAATTGTATTTGTCAACCAATTTCAGGGTTGTCTTTACAGAGTCTATTAAGAAATTATTGAAATCTGGATATGTAAGAGTAAATGTTTTACCTTCAGCTTCGGCTTTGGCTTTTTGAGCTTCAAAGTCTTTTTCCCGATTATCATAGATTAGTTTGATAGCGTCAAAATCAATCGTAAAGATAAACTTTGTTGCTTTATCTTTTCTCGCATCTGCAATTTCATTCAATTCGGATTGAGTAAGCGTATCTGGAGTCATTAGCGATACATAGTCCAAACTATCTGGCAAAGCTGAAATATGCTGAGCCTGATTGATGGGAAGTTTGTTGCTATTGTCGAACCACCCTATAGCAATTTTGTGGTCTGAAGCTTTGTATGCTCTTAATCTTGTGAGATATTGTGCATAAAGTTTCGGATTCTGATTTTGTATGTTCGGTTCATTAATCTTCATAGATTCTGTATCTGTCCAACTGCTGCATCCTATGAAGGAAACAGAAAGAACAAAGCATACAGCTAGCCAAAAGGTCTGTTTAAAATATTTTCTTTTCATCGTATTTGATTTTATTTGTTTTTCTTAGCCCACCAAACATCAGTGCCCATTGTGTCTGGGCCTCCTAGTAGACTGTTAACGGCATTATTGTAGTTCGTTGTATTATCTGTACGTTCTAGTTCGGGGTATGCCAAACGGCGGGCCATTCTGTCTGTTGATACTTTACCACCACTTAGGTTAATTTGAACTTTCATTAGCCTGGGATAGCCTGTGCGGCGGTATTCAGACCATGCTTCAATGCCGAGTGGGAAATTGGCAATCCATTTTTGTGTGATGATGCGTTCCAAATTTGTTTCGAATCCTGCGCTGGTATCCCATTTGATCGTAATTGTTGCGGGTGAACCTTCGTTTGAGAAACTTGCATTAACAGGGTCTTTATAAAGAGCTGGTGTACTCGTTCCGTCATTAGAGTAATCGTCTGCGCCAGATGCTCCCCATTGGTCAAATGAAAGTTTGATTCCTTCTTTGTAAAAGCCTTCGGCTGCTGAGCTTGCACTGACTGATGGGGTGCCCATGTTCCATCCTCTGAGTGCACCTTCTGCCTTCAAGAAAGATATTTCTGCTGCATTCATCCACATTACTTTAGAGTCTTTGGCCACATTCATATTCGAATACTGCTTGATGGTTGTTCCACCCGGTATTTGTATTCCCGAACGAAGTCCGATATAGCCGTTTATACTTGCATCATCGAAAGTAGAGGTAGTAAAATAGAATGGTCTACGAGGATCATTATATCCATTCATGTATGATGTGATGTCTGCAGAGACTCTAGAGTCACCGTTATTATATTCAAACATGATCACTCTGAATGGATTTGTGCTTGCAACAGGCATATATGCATTATCTTCGTTCGAAGTCATTGTGCCGATTTCGTTGTTCGCTGCTTCTTCTGCTTTCTTTTGAGCTGTAGCTGCATCTACATTGGCAATGCGCATTGCCAAACGGAGCTTTAGTGAATTGGCATATTTAATCCAATGCAATATATTACCCGAATAAACTTTGTCGCATTTAGGACTAAAATCGTTGGTCCTGTTTTTTGTTAATACAGCAATAGCATTATCGAGTTCTTCAAACATTTTGTTGTATACAGCTTGTTGAGAATCGTAGGGTGCTGTAATATTGCCATCGTTACCTATTTTAGAATAAGGTATCGGACCATAAATATCTGTAATGCGTTGCATTGCGGTTATTTTTATGATATCAGAAACAGCTAGTGGTATTGGATCATCCGTTGCTTGTGCCACTTGTGCATGTCGAATAAATATCGCAGGAATTACGTCATTAAAAGGTACTCTGTTCCAATGTTCTTCAGGGTTGTAGCAAGCAAAATTTTTGCCATTGAATCCACTGTTCGAATCGGATATGTATCCGCTAAAAGAACCTCCCAATAGGCATTCAATAAATTGATTGGTGTTGACGTCCAGAGGAACTACCCATCCTTCCATACCGGTAAGAGCTGAACTTAACAAGTAACCATCACGTTGCATCTCTTCCTTTGTTGTATCGTAAGGATTCGTATTATATGTATTATAACCGTCGGTGCAAGCAGTAAGTCCCATTAAGAAGCTTGCTGAGGTTATTGACAATATTAGATTTTTTATATTTATCATTGTACTATGTATTAAAATTTAAGTTTGACATTAAATCCGATATTGCGTGTATTCGGAGTCATGAAGTTATCTATACCTTGATAATAGTTACCTGTTGTTGCAACCGATTCGGGGTCGAATGGTGCTTTACAATAGATCATCCAAAGATTACGTCCTACGAGCGACAAGGTCAGATCACCGATGCCCCAAAAATGGTTTTTCTTAAGAAGCTGTTTAAAAATTAATCGTAATATTTATTAAGCATGATTTTACAGAAAGCCAATTGCACCATAGCCACAGCTGTTTCTGCATGATACTCGTAGTCAATCGTAAGCCTTCTGAAATTTTC
>JAYRGW010000077.1:0-4483 GCA_041907665.1 Bacteroidaceae bacterium | reverse complement strand
GTGTATTTTTGCCCATTGTTATTTCCTTTTATGTGTGGTTACTGCAAAGGAAATAAAAAGGGCTGAATTCCAAGACAGGAAAACAGCCCTATTTTTTTGAGATTATAACTTTTACCGGACACCAATAATTATATTCCTATCACAAAGTAGAGATGTTCAGAGCCTAGAAGCAAGAAATAAAAGACGTGAATATCTTCTAGCCTTTTTGAAAGAATACAATATTACTCTTTAAGCCTACTCATATTGTTCGTTGATAGGGTTCGATTCTGAATCGGAATATCTACCAACTATTTGGCTCTAAAAAAATAGAATGGTTGCATCAAAAAGGCCTCAATCCCTGTCTTTTCGCAATAAACAGTTATAATCAGTTGCTTTCAGAAAATGCCAGATTTTACATCAATGTAAAATCTGGTATTTCCTTTATAAAAGAAATATCATGTATTTAAAGCCACGGGCGATACAGACATGTACCCAATACGCTTGTTTGTCAACTTATTTAGTGCATATCAATATCTCGACTCAGCAGAGATAACTTCCTGTTGCTGCTGTATCAGGCGTTCGACTACCAAAAACAACCTCCGGCAAAGATTGCGTTCTACTTTTTTTTGGCAGGTATAAACTCCAACGAAATAGAGTTCACGCAATGGCGTGTATTCTTATAGGTAAACCCTTCACCTTCGAATACGTGACCGAGGTGTCCACCACATTTGGCACAAATAATCTCGGTACGTTTTCCATCGGCATCGGGAACACGCTTTACTGCTCCCTTAATCTCATCGTCGAACGACGGCCATCCGCAACCCGAATCAAACTTATCACTTGATTTATAGAGCTCTGCTCCACATTTCTTACAGGTATAGGTTCCTGCCTCCTTGAAATTATAATACTTGCCGCTATATGGGCGTTCCGTACCTTTATCTTCAATTACATACTTCTCTTCTGCTGTTAGCTTTTTCATTTTTACCTCCTTTCTACTTTGTTGTGCCGAGCATTGACAACTACTCATCAACACAGCAATAAACAAAATTATTATCTGTTTCATAACGGATCGAGTTTTATCAAATATTCTTAATCATATACTATATCACGCTTCCATCGAAAATGCAAAGCCAGCCTATTAAGTGACAATTCTACCTTGGCGGCTGTATCAAAATTAATGTATAAATAGACTTACAAATTCTTTTATATTATATAAGTATCGGTCGACTTTTTCTCTTCTCGAACAACTTTATCGTTCCATCTTGAGATATCTTCAAAGAAATTCCATTCGCCGATAAAGCACTAGCAGCACTTTCACCGGTTCCTTTAATACCTTTCACTTCAATTTTATTCAAATCAATGATACAGCCAAAGTATTGTAATAACCCATTTTTATCAATAATGGTTGCTCCATCGCTAGAAAGATATCTAATAATGTGATTCGTAAACGATTTATCCATTATCGAAATAGGCTTCTTTATAAACCTATTCATCGTTTTCTTTTTCAATAATTCCTCAATTTGATCCATTTTTTCGGGCAGCCATATAATGGAACTAATTGCGTTCTTCGAACAATATATAATGAAGAATAATATACTTTCTACGATATCCATATTATTAAAATGAGCCAGAAATAACTTTCTAATATATGTGTAGTCTCGAAATTTCCATTGATTTTCTATATAACTGATTTCAATATTGGAAGTATTTATTATTGAAAAGGATTTTTCATTTTCTACTTTAAATAGCAGATCAGCTCCTTTTAAGCTCTTTGCTAATGTGTGGCTATCGATATAGTTTGCTTCTTGATATTCTTTATCTAACACAAATAGTTGGTCGACAGACAATGATTTGTTACACATAAAGAATGTTTTCTTGCCATCGACAAGATACCAAATGCGTCTTTCTATTTGGCATTGATTTGCTAAAGAAAAGGGTCGTTTCAAACTATATGAACTTCCGAATCTAGCATTTTTGTTATATGCATAATGGGACTTTGTAAGAATTAAGCCTGTACTAAAAAAACTACCTTCAAAAGAGGTTGTTCTCAATTTCTGGAATATGCTGATCAAATGCCTTATAAGCCGATTATCGTATCCACCTTTTGATACATAATTACAAATGGTATGCAATATCAGTTCATCGCCTAGTGAATACTTACAGTTCCCGAAATTATTATGATACTCTTGAGTCAAAGTGTGAGTTAGCGCCCCTTCGAGTTTAGTGAGAAAATTTCCAGAGTACTTAATGCCCTTTTTGGACAACTTTATTCCCAATGAAGATATAAGTTTTCTATCATCGTTCATAATTCGTCCTAAAACGATGATATTATCATCATCTAATGGATAGAAACCTCTCTTTTCATTCGCTAGAATATTTATATTATAATCTTGAAGTTCTAATAATGGATTTGTGAATATCTTAACCTCGCAGGATAAAAAGCTCGCAATAGTGCTTTGCAAAATGGTCAAGCCGAATTGTTCTAAATTGCTATAACCATTTATTTTATTAATTAAAATATAATCCATTTTTTCTCTTAATATTAGAGGTGTAACATATCTCATCCACTCTTCTTAAACCGGCAGATTTGAATACAAAGATATATCTTTTTTACGATGTTCATCACCCAAATATCTGAATTTCCTGCTCCCTTGTTCCCAAATGCGTTTCTAGTTGTCGATCATCGTCAAACTGAAAAAGAATGTGATAGTTGAGATTAACTGCTATTTTTGCTGCAATTGTTTTAATGTTTGTTTCCCCGGTTCATTCTGGGGGTTCATCTCTACAGACTTCTTATACATTAGGATAGCTTCCTGCTTTTTGCCATTTTGCAATAATGCCTTGCCGTAGCTGTCATAAGTATTCCAGCTTTCGGGGTACAGAATTGTACACAACTTCAATGCTTCCAATGCAGCGTTGTTATGTTTGTCATTCAGCAACTCCAACCCTAGTTCATTCAGTTCCCGCTCGTCCGCAAAATAATGTGCAGTGTCAGTCTTTAGTAGGTTAAATAGCGTAATAGCTTCATCGGGACCTTCCGCGTATAGTTTTTTTGCATATGCCAGGAAAAGGGATTTCTTGTTTTTTATTTCTGGAAAATAATTTGTTTGACTAAGCATATTAAAACTTTCTTTGCAAGCTTTCCCGAAGCCTGAACTTTCCATATTATCCAGTATAATAATGGTCCTTTGGTGACTGATATCGCGCAGAAAAAAACTGAAAAAGCCAGGTTCTCTACCCGTATGCATCACTATTTTACCTGCGCTGCTATCTGCCTGTACAAACAAACCTAGTCCATAAGCGGCTTTACCAAACTCTCCATCGGCTACCGTAGCCGTTCCATCTGACAGTTTCGACGGATTTTGCATTTTTGAAAGGGTTGCAGCTTTTAGTAATTTGTTTTTGGTCAACGCAATATCGAAATTGAGCAGATCATGTGTAGTGCTGACAATGTTAGTGCATCCCACAAACCCCCGCATGTTATAGCTCCATGGACGTACTTTTTTATTGCGGTCAATGCGTTCCATATCACCTAGGTAATGTGCACGAATTAAATAACCTTTGACTTCTTCCTGAGATGTTTCCGTGAGTGGAAGCAAATAACTGTTCTTCATTTTGGCCGGGTAGAAAATATACTGTTTCAGGTAATCACCAAAAGGCATCTGGCTGATTTTTTCCACTAGTAACGCCAAGAGTGCGTAGCCCATATTGCAGTAGCGCCATTGACTGCCCGGTGTAAAAGCAACGGGCTTGTTTAATGCTTTCATTGCAGGAATGATATCATCGTTTGTGAAAATGCGATCGGATTCCCGTTCGATGATTGGAAGGAAAACTTCCTCTTTGTCAGGAATACCTGAGGTGTGTGCCAATAACTCGTAAATGGTTACTTCCGGATAAGGGAAGTCTGGAAAATAAGAAACGATATGGTCTTCCAGCTTTAATTTACCTTGCTCTTTCAACTGCAATATTGCTACGGCAGTAAAAATCTTGGAAACTGAACCAATCTGGAAGCGAGAACGGTCGGTATTTTGTTTTTGCTGTTCTAAATCGGCATATCCCAAAGATCGTTGAAAGATTATTTTGCCTTTTTCGGCAATTAACACATTACCGTTAAGTATATGTTGGCGATCCAACTCATTGAAAAGGCTGTCCAATTGGTGTCCAACTATTTGTGCTGACAAATTGAGCCCACACATTGCCAATAGGAATAAAAATATTGCTTGATGTTTGATTCTTTTCATTTTTTTAAAGTTTAAAATATGTATGAGCCTGTTTGAAATTATCTAATATTTAACGGAAACCGAGTGGCAATATATAACAAAAGTGTTTAACCTGCAAGAAAGAAATTGAAAATATGATTTACGAATGATTTGGAATTATTGCTGTCCGATAAAAAAAATACAATAGGCAGAAAATTAGGGCTGTTTCCATTTGGTGGAATCAGCCCTTTATGGTTACTTTGCTTTTACCACAAAACAAATTAATAACCATGGGTAAAAGTACA
>JAYRGW010000076.1:0-4611 GCA_041907665.1 Bacteroidaceae bacterium | reverse complement strand
CTTGTTCTTTTTTCCATTTTTTACTAATGTTTTATTTGAAAATTATTACCTTTGCAACTATAGCTATATCTATTAAACTAGATAACAACTAAAATAGGTTACAAGCAGTATATGTTTACGGGAATATTTATTAAATGGTTTACAGCCCATCTATTGAGCTATACCTAATTTATAACATTCAAGTAAGGACTAATACCTAATGACCAAATAACCAATATAATTATATTACTTATGGCAATACAAAGTGAGGCTGCCCTTGAATATGGACTGATTGAAACCCTTAAACAAATGAACTATGAATATGTTCATATTAAGGAAGATACAAATTTACAAGAGAACTTCAAGAAGCAACTTGAAATACACAATAAAAGACGGTTAGCAGAATTTGGCAGAACAAATTTTTCTGATGCTGAATTTGATAAAATATTAATTTATCTCGAAGGTGGAACTAGATTTGAAAAGGCGAAAAAGTTAAGAGATTTATATCCACTTGACATAGAAGATGGTAAACGAATATGGGTGGAATTCTTAAATCGCAGTCAATGGTGCCAAAACGAATTTCAAGTATCCAATCAAATCACTTCTGAGGGGCGCAAGAAATGTAGATATGATGTAACAATTCTTATTAATGGTCTTCCTTTAGTTCAAATTGAATTGAAGCGCAGAGGGATTGAGTTGAAACAAGCGTACAACCAAATACAAAGATATCATAAAACATCTTTTCATGGACTATTTGATTACATTCAATTGTTTGTAATATCTAATGGTGTGAATACACGATATTTTGCAAACAATCCCAATCAAGGTTACAAATTTACTTTCAATTGGACTGATGGTGCGAATACGCCATTCAATGAATTGGATAAATTTGCAATGTTCTTTTTTGATAAGTGCACATTAGGAAAGATTATTGGCAAATACATCGTTCTACACGAAGGTGATAAAAGCTTAATGGTGTTACGCCCTTATCAATATTATGCTGTAGAAAAGATTATTGACCGTGTCGTTAATTCTAATGACAACGGTTATATATGGCATACAACGGGAGCTGGAAAAACTTTGACATCATTTAAAGCAGCTCAACTAGTTTCAGAACTTCCTGATATTGACAAAGTGATGTTCGTTGTAGATCGTCATGATCTTGATACTCAAACGCAATCAGAATATGAAGCTTTTGAAGCTGGAGCAGTGGATGGAACTGACGACACAAGTGAATTGGTTAAACGCCTACAAGGGAGTAGTAAGATTATTATTACAACTATTCAAAAGTTGAATACTGCTGTAACTAGAACATGGTATAGTAAGAAAATAGAAGAGACACGAAATTCTAGAATTGTAATGATTTTCGATGAATGCCATAGAAGTCATTTTGGAGATAGTCATAAAAACATTGTGAAATTTTTCTCTAACACACAGATATTTGGTTTTACAGGCACACCTATATTCGCAGAGAATTCTGTTGGCGATCATACTACTAAAGAAATTTTTGGCAAATGTTTACATCGTTATCTTATTAAAGATGCTATAGCTGATGAAAATGTATTGGGATTCTTGGTGGAGTATTATAATGGTAATGAAGTGACCAATATGATGAGTGAAGATAGAATGCGTGAAATCGCTAAATTTATTCTTAATAACTTTCATAAATCTACTTTTGACGGTGAATTTGATGCTCTCTTCGCAATACAATCCGTGCCAATGCTGATACGATATTACAAGATATTTAAAGAACTAAAGCCTAATATTAGAATAGGTGCCGTATTTACCTATGCAGCTAATTGCAGCCAAGATGATGAATTTACAGGAATGGGCACGGGAACTTATGCATCGAATAACGTTGGTGAAGCCGATGATATGCAGAAGATAATGGATGATTATAACAAAATGTTTGGGACAAGTTTCACACAAGAGAATTTCCGTGCTTATTATGATGATATAAATCTAAGAATGAAAAAGAAACGCACTGACATGAAATCATTAGATTTATGTTTAGTCGTAGGGATGTTTTTAACAGGTTTTGATTCAAAAAAACTAAATACGCTCTATGTTGATAAGAATATGGAGTACCATGGATTATTACAAGCATTCAGTAGAACAAATCGTGTATTGAATGAGAAAAAGCGTTTTGGTAAGATTATTTGTTTCCGTGATTTGAAATCTCAGGTAGACACATCAATTAAGCTTTTTAGCAATAGTGATAATACTGAAGATATAGTTAGACAACCTTTCTGTGAAGTTAAATCAGAATATCAAATAATGGCTCAGTCTTTTCTGAGACAATACCCAACACCAAGCAGTATTGATTTGCTTAAAAGTGAACACGATAAGCGTAACTTTATCCTTGCATTCAGAGATATAATTAAAAAACATGCAGAAATACAGATATATGAGGATTTTGATGAAGATGCTGATGATTTAGGATTGACAGAACAACAATTCATGGACTATAGAAGTAAATATCTTGATATATATGATAATGTAATGCAACAGCAGAAAGTGCAAGATGATAATGATCCTGATTTTGGGAATATGGTTAATGACGATTTAGTTACTGATGAAGGTGGACTTGAGGACATTGACTTTTGCTTGGAATTGCTACATAGTGATATTATCAATGTTGCTTATATTTTAGCCCTCATTGCAGATTTGGATCCTTATAGTAAAAACTATCTTGACAAGCGCAAGGAACTTATTGAGACAATGATTAAAGATTCGGAATTGCGCGCAAAGGTAAAACTTATAGATGGATTTATTCAAGAAAACGTAGACAACGATAAAGAGAATTTTATGCAAAGAAAACAAAGTGCTGATGGCACTACTGATCTTGAAGAGCGTCTTAGCAATTATATAACTAAAAAAAGAAATAAAGCTATTCAGGTTGTCGCTGATGAAGAAGGATTGAATATTGAGATTCTGAATCATTACCTATCAGAATATCTTTTCCTACACAAGGAACAAACCGAGATAATTCAGGATGCGCTAAGAGAAAAACATTTAGGATTAAGCAAACGACGCAGGGTATTAAATAGTATTCTTGATAAGCTCCGTTTGATTATAAAAACTTATACTTGGGATTAATTCTTATGAATATGAAATTAGGCAAATTAGAACAGATAACAGACTTGCGTTCCATTTGGAAGAATGAAGCAACAGATTTTACACCTTGGCTAGCAAAAGAAGAAAATTTAACAACGTTGGGTGACGCAATTGGCATAGATATTGTTTTAGAAGAAACGGAGTCGAATGTCGGAGACTTTAGCGTGGATTTATATGCAAGTGAAGAAGGGACAGAACGCAAGATTGTAATTGAAAATCAACTTGAAGAAACTAATCACGACCATTTAGGCAAGATTATCACCTATGCTTCAGGTAAAAATGCAGAGGTAATTATCTGGATAGTAAAAAAGGCTCGTGATGAACATAAACAAGCTATTGAATGGTTGAACCAACATACTGATGACAAATTTGCTTTCTTCTTAATAGAGATAGAACTCTGGAAAATAAATAATTCTGAACCTGCTCAAAAATTTAATATTGTAGAACGACCGAATGACTGGGCTAAAGCAATGAGAAAGAACGGTAACCTTTCGGAAATAGAGAACTTAAAATTGTCTTTTTGGCAGAGTTTCAATACTAATGCTTCTGATAATCCAGAGTTCACTATGAACTTTAAACAGCGTAAACCGCAACCACAACATTGGTATGATTTAAGTGTTGGCTCTTCAGCATACCATATAAGTTTAACTGTAAACACGCAGAAAAATCAAATTGCAGCTGGTATATATATTGATAATGACAAGACTATATATGAAAAACTCAGAGAAAAAGAATCATTGTTAGAAACAATTATTAGTGATAAAATAGAGTGGAAAGATGCGAAAAAGTCGTCGCACTTATTTGAAATAAAGTCATTTGATATATCAAAAACAGAAAATTGGTCTGATGCTTTCAACTGGTATTTTGATAAATGCCTAAGATTAAAGCAAATAATAATAAAGATGGAGTTTTAAAATATGATAGATAGCAAAACAAACATTGTCTTTTTTTCAAGTCAATTATCTGCCAATTACAGAAGCTGTAAGAAAGATATTTTAGAAGCACTTAAAGAAAACGGTGTCCAAGTCGGAATGAATATTCGTGCTACAAAAGATATTTGGGCTCGTGACTATATGCCTATTCAAATTGACAATTATCGTTTTGTGCGATACAAGTATAATCCGAATTATCTTATTAAAAAAGGAATGTCTAAATATGTAACTGACAAACCAGACTGCCCATTTCTAAAAGATAAAGATATTGTAGAATGCAACCTTACTCTTGATGGTGGTAACATTATTGTTTGCGGAAATAAGGTAATATTAACTGAAAAAGTGTTCACTGAAAACAGTTACTTGTCTCCGTTTGAAATAACCAACCGAATTGAAAAAGCATTTGACAAGCAAGTTATTTGGATTCCATGTGACCCTCATGAGATAGAATTTGCAAAAGCAAATAATGAATTACCACTTTGTCATGCAGATGGTATTCTTCATGCAATAGACGAAGAAACAATATTGCTGTCAAACTATATAGATTATGATTTAGATTTTCGAACAAAACTGTTTGAACGTC
>JAYRGW010000075.1:0-5324 GCA_041907665.1 Bacteroidaceae bacterium | reverse complement strand
GTGTATTTTTGCCCATTGTTATTTCCTTTTATGTGTGGTTACTGCAAAGGAAATAAAAAGGGCTGAATTCCAAGACAGGAAAACAGCCCTATTTTTTTGAGATTATAACTTTTACCGGACACCAATAATTCTGAACCAAAAACCTTAGCAAACATTTGGTAAATTAGATTTATTCTTATATGTTTGTGCCCGAAATATTATGAAGACATACTCACTAGTCAAGAAGTCCAAAAGAGAGTAAACCATATCATGGATATTGTTCATTCTACATTCCAACATGTCTTTAGGAGATTTTATCCTCAGACCCTATTTTATGCCACTCGCATTGTCGGCGAAGATGATGCAGAAGACGTGGTACAGGATGCCTTTATTGAGCTATGGAAAAGAAAAGATGAAATAACAAGCGAAGAACATATCAAAGCCTTCCTTTTCCGCACAACTTACACGCGTGCATTAAACATCCTCAAACATCGGTCTATCACTCAAAATTATGCGGAGGCGATGCAGCAATTAGATTTGGAAAGAGCACGATTTTACCATCCGGAGAATAACGACACCATCAACAGAATAGAAAACAAAGAGTTGCACGATCAAATAGAAGCAACGATCAACGAGCTTCCTGATCGGTGTAGAGAGGTATTTGTCATGAGTTATCTTCACGACATGAAAAACAAGGAGATAGCAGAATTATTGAATATTTCGGTCAAGACAGTAGAAGTTCACATCTACAAAGCCTTAAAGTATCTCAGATCTCGTTTAGATTCTTTGACTTTTATACTTTTATTTTTTTACCTAAAGATATAAGTGATTTTAATGCATCAGTTGTTTTACCAATAGACATCAATGAATAAAATGATAGAACTGAACGACAAAATATTAAAAGACTATTTGCTTGGCAAATGCACCGAAGAAGAGACGATACATATATTAAAATGGATACGTGAATCGGACGAACATGCTGCTCAATTATTTAAGACAGAACAGCTATATCATCTTGGGCGCTTCGAAGAATACACAAAGAAGACAGAAAAAGCTGAAAATCATTTGATGGCAAAGATAAAAATGATTGAGAATAAGAAATCTCACCGTTCACAAATGATGAGATGGATAAAATACGCAGCAATCGCTGTGATAGTAGTATTGATCGGTAACGGTTATTGGAATAACCACCATCACTATCTACCAGAAATGATTACTACACAAGCTTTAAATAAAGTACAACAGATTACTCTGCCCGATGGAAGTAAAGTCTGGCTTAACCGAACTGCAACTTTAAAATACCCAAAGAATTTTAAAAGTAATAAACGAGAAGTCCAACTCGAGGGTGAAGCTTATTTTGAAGTAACAAAAAACCCGCATCAACCTTTTATCGTAAGCAGTAAAGCTATGAGCGTAAAAGTACTAGGTACTGTATTCGATTACAACACTAAAAGCGAAGCAAATAAAGAAGAAGTTTCACTACTCGAAGGAATGATTCAAGTAATAGGTCACAAGGAAGAAGGAAAAGTAACAATCATGCCAGGGCAAAAGGTCATATTAGACAAACAAAACCATCGCATGATCGTTCAACAAGTTAATGCCGACCTAGAAGCAGTATGGCACAATAACATGATACCATTGAAGAATGCTAACATCAATGATATTGTTCGCATTTTAGAAAGATTTTACAATGTACATATCACAGTAGATTCAAATTTCGATAAGAGCATGACCTATTCGGGTGTTATAAAACGGAACAATACGATAGATTCTGTATTGTCTGCTTTGTCATACGCCATACCAATACGTTACACAATAGCGGGTTCATATATTCATTTAGCAAATAAGCACTGATTTTCACACAGCATATAAAAGAGTGCGGAGTAACTACTTAAAAGCTACTCCGCATTATTTTTTTAAAAGAAAAAGAAAAAAACAAAGAAAACGATAAGTGATTTCTACAATAGCATTGTATTTAAATTATAGCAGCCAAGAAAAAGTCGACATTCTTAAGACTGTTATTTATTAAACTAATTTTTATATAACTATAAATGTAATATGAGAAAACATTACTCAGAGCGTAGCCCGATATTGATTCGAGCTATTCTAATCTTACTATTATTAATGGTTCCTTTACAATGGAGTTTCGCGCAAATTAACCTTTCAACGAAGCAGGAATCTTTAGAAAGCGTAGTCAAAAAAATTAAATCGCAAACAAAGTATCAATTCTTTTACAATGACAACTTGGCTTCACTAAAGTTGAATCCAGTTAAAGTAAAGGATGCCGATATTGAAAAAGTTCTCAACAAACTATTTGAGGGTAAAGAGGTGACATATAAAATAGTTGGTAATGTCATCTATCTTTCTAAAAAAGAAGCAACTCAACAAAATGCTTCACAACCGAAACAGAAAAAGAGTCATACGATTGCAGGTAAAGTCACCGATTCAAAAGGCGAACCCTTGATCGGAGTAAGCATTAAAGTAAAAGGCGCAAATGTTTATGCCATTACAGATGTAAATGGCAATTATAAGCTAACGACCGATGAAGTAAATCCCACGATCGTCTATTCTTATATAGGATATAAGACTCATGAGATTTTACAAAACAACAAAAGCACACTGAATATCCAAATGCAAGAAGAATCGCAAATGATCAGCGAGGTTGTGGTAACTGCATTAGGCATTAAACGTGCTCAAAAGGCTTTAAGTTACAATGTCCAGCAGGTGAATAATGATGAGTTGACACGCAACAGAGATGCCAATTTCATCAATGCTCTTTCTGGAAAAGTGGCAGGTGTAACCATTAATGCTTCTTCTTCGGGTATCGGAGGCGCCAGCAAAGTGGTGATGCGTGGTGCAAAAGCAATCGAGCAATCAAGCAACGCACTCTACGTCATAGATGGTGTACCGATGTTCAATTTGGACAGTGAAGGAGGCAAAGAATTCAGTTCGCAAGGAACAACAGAGGCCATTGCCGATCTCAACCCAGATGACATAGAATCAATGTCGGTGCTAACAGGTGCTGCCGCAGCAGCTCTTTATGGAAGTCGTGCAGCTAATGGTGCTATCGTTATCACAACAAAAAAAGGTAAGGCCGGACACACAGAGCTGACCTTAACGCAAAGTACAGAATTTCTAAATGCCTTTGTTCTTCCAAAATTTCAGAATCGTTACGGCACAGGAAGTTCGCTCACAGATGTTGCGGTATTGGATAAGAGCTGGGGTAAATTGCTCAACGAATCAAACTTCATGAACTATTCCCCCAGAAGAGACTATCTTAAGACGGGCATTATTGCAACAGAAAGTATGACTCTATCGACAGGCTCTGAGAAAAATCAGACCTACCTATCTGGAAGTGCCGTCAATTCTGCCGGAATTATTCCAAACAACAAATACAACCGCTACAATTTCACCTTCCGCAATACAACATCATTCCTTAATGACAAGATGACACTCGATGTTGGTGCAGGTTATGTGAAACAAAATGATTTAAACATGGTAAACCAAGGAACTTATTCGAATCCCTTGGTATCAGCTTATTTATTTCCAAGAGGTGATGACTGGAATGATATACGTATGTATGAAAGATATGATACACAACGTAAAATTTATACCCAGTATTGGCCGCAAGAGCTAAATGAGTTCACCGGACAGAATCCCTATTGGATAAACTATCGCAATTTACGCGAGAACAGAAAAGATCGCTACATGCTAAATGCGAATCTCAATTATCAAATTCTTAGTTGGCTGAATGTTGCTGGACGTATTCGTATCGACAATTCCAACACCGACAATGAAGAAAAGTTGTATGCAACTTCAAACAAAACATTGACCGAAGGATCGGATTATGGATATTATGGCGTTTCTGCAACAAAAGATAAACAAACGTATGGAGATTTAATGCTTAATATCAATAAGACATTTAAAGAGATATTCTCATTGCAAGCCAATATTGGTGGCTCATTTTCAAATATTCAACAAGACGTATTGACTAACCAAGGCCCAATTCGTGAGGATTTATTCTCTAACAAATTCAATGTCTTTCAATTGGATAATACGAAGACAAGAAGAATGCAGTCGGGCTATCATGATCAAACGAAATCATTATTTGCCAGTTTCGAATTGGGTTACAAAGGAGCCTACTACTTAACATTGACAGGACGAAATGATTGGCCTTCTCAATTAGCAGGACCTAATTCAAAGAAAACTTCATTTTTCTATCCGTCAATCGGTACCTCTTTGGTCTTGTCACAAATATTCCAGCTTCCAGAGCAAATCTCTTATTTGAAAGCTAGAGCATCATACGCATCAGTAGGTTTACCTTTCCCCCGTTTCTTGGCCAATCCTACTTACGAATGGGATAGTTCTTTGCAACAATGGAAAAACAAGAGCAATTACCCGATGTACAATTTAAAACCAGAGAAAACAAATTCTTGGGAAATAGGTATCACTGCACGTTTCTTGCAGCATTTCAATATGGATCTAACCCTTTATACAACCAAAACCTATAACCAGACATTCGACCCTGCTATTTCTGTATCATCTGCATACTCTACACTATATGTGCAGACAGGTAGTGTACGAAATAGAGGTATAGAGCTTGCTCTAGGATACAAAAATAGTTGGGGCAATTTCTCATGGGCATCTAATTACACATTCAGTGCTAACCGCAATAAAATTCTCGAATTGGTACGCAACTACGTACATCCAGAGACAGGAGCGGTTATCAATAAAGACCGCTTGGACGTAGGAGGCTTGTCACAAGCTCACTTCGTTTTGAAAGAAGGCGGAACTTTGGGAGACTTATATTCTCTTTCAGACCTACAACGAGATAGTGAAGGGAAGATTTACATTGACAAAGACGGAAATGTAAATACAAATAACAATGTAAAAGAAATTAAACTTGGCAGTGTTTTCCCGAAAAGTAATATGTCTTGGCGTAATGACTTTACTTGGAAAAACTTGAATGTAGGATTTATGTTCTCTGCCCGCTTTGGTGGTATTGTTTATTCGGCCACACAAGCTGCAATGGACTTATATGGAGTTTCAGAAGCATCGGCCGACGCTCGTGATTTAGGATATGTATTAGTGAATAAAGATGATCATGTAAAACCGGAAGTTTGGTATTCTGCAATAGGCAGCAAAAGTGGCATTCCACAATACTACACTTATAGTGCTACCAACATACGCCTTCAAGAAGCAAGTATAGGATATACATTTAGAAGCTGTTTAAAAATGGATTAAAATAATTACTATATAAGCGCTTATTATATTGAATACCAGTTGGTTAATTGAGATATTATTCGTAACTTTATGGTTACTAAGACATTAAGTTATGGAACAAT
>JAYRGW010000074.1:0-5716 GCA_041907665.1 Bacteroidaceae bacterium | reverse complement strand
TGTACTTTTACCCATGGTTATTAATTTGTTTTGTGGTAAAAGCAAAGTAACCATAAAGGGCTGATTCCACCAAATGGAAACAGCCCTAATTTTCTGCCTATTGTATTTTTTTTATCGGACAGCAATATAAAAAGAACGAGCAATAAAAAAAGCGTTATACACTGTTTTCTTTTTTTCATCTTATCAATTATGTTTATTTGTGCCTTTATTTTATTAAATATCAATAGTGACTTAATACTGCACCTGAAGGGAAAAAAGAAGAAATATTATCATTTTTCTCTCATAATATTGACAAAAAGAAGAAATATAATAAATCTTAAATCGTTATGAATTACAATTTAGAGAATAACAAATTTCAAAAAAAAAACCTACCTTTACGGCACGTTTTTTTCATAGAGATTTAGATTTAAAGTTAATTTCAGAAGAGAGATTGTCGAGAGACACACTCTCTTTTTTATTATTATTGCCAAAACGTATATTCTAATGTATAGCGCATTGACATATAGATATTTATCCTACACATAAGTATTTGATTGTCCACTTCGATCATATCATCAATATCTATCACAATATTCCTTTTTTGTAAAATACGCTGTATATACAAAACACCCGATCATCCGTTTTACTCTTGCTATTCGTTTAAATAAAAATTCTAAAAGAAGAAAAGAAAAAGAATAACTCAGCTATAAAACTCTTTAAGCGTTAAAGAGGACTTTCTAAAGCTTCGGATTTTTCACAAAGTCCGAAGCTTTTGTACAAAATGTAATACACAAACACATTATTATATTGACTAACAACAAAAAAATTCTACTCAAGCTCTTCGATAATCTTCTTAACACTTTCGGGCTGTAAACGCCCATACACTTTTTCTCCAACCATTACAACAGGAGCCAATCCACATGCGCCAACACATCGCAGGCAATCAAGTGAGAATTTGCCATCGGGAGTCGTTTCACCAACATCAATTCCCAACACACGTTTAAACTCTTCTAGCAATTTTTCTGAACCACGAACATAACATGCGGTTCCCAAGCAAACAGAGATAGGATACTTACCTTTGGGAGACATGGTAAAGAATGTATAGAATGTAACTACTCCATATACTTTTGATACAGGAATATTCAACTTATGTGCAATAACACGTTGCACATCTTCAGGAAGATACCCCAACAAATGCTGAGCCTCATGAAGTATATTTATTAATTCACCGGAATCATTGCCATATTTATCACAAATGGATTTTACCTGGGCTATAACCGTACATGCAATTTTTATATCCGCCATAATTATTCTATTGAATTTAATCTATAGACTTATTAAAATAATGAGTATGCAGCAAAGCATGAGCTTTATCGCTAAGAGGTTTGCCAAGATATTCTTCATATAAATTCTGAATAAATGGATTTTCTTGAGATTTCCGCAAAGGTTTACCAGCATCTTCTTTGTACAATGCACGCTGACGAGCATAAATAATATCAATATCACCATGATGTAAGGGTTGACCGCCACCACCGATACACCCACCTGGGCAAGCCATTATCTCTATCACATGGTAATCGTTAATACCAAGTCGTATGTCGTTAAGCAAATGGCGGGCATTTCCCAAACCATGCGCAATACCTACTTTCAAATCAAAACCATTTAAGTTTATAGTCGCAAGACGAATCCCTTCCAATCCCCTCACTTGCTGAAAGTCTACTTTATCCAATTTCGAACCAGTATATATTTCATAAACAGAACGAAGAGCGGCCTCCATTACTCCACCGGTAGTACCAAAAATCACACCAGCTCCTGTAGAATCACCCAACGGTTGATCGAAATCACTATCGGGCAACAAACGGAACCCAATATTAGCCCGCCTTATTAATGTAGCCAACTCGCGAGTCGATATAGAATAATCCACGTCAGGATTGCCATTTACTTTAAATTCATCACGATCACATTCATATTTCTTTGCCAAACAAGGCATCACAGATACAACAACAATTTTCTCACAAGGAATCCCCATCTTCTCGGCCCAATAGGATTTGGCAATCGATCCGAACATTTGTTGTGGAGAACGTGCAGTCGAAGGAATATCCAATAAATCGGGAAACTGATGTTCAAAGAAGTTCACCCATGCGGGACAACAAGAAGTTAAAATAGGCAGACATACAGAATGATCTCCATTCAAATACCACGTCAAACGGTCGAGCAATTCTGCACCCTCTTCCATAATCGTAAGATCGGCAGCAAAATCTGTATCAAAAACATAATCAAAGCCCAATTCGCGAAGTGCATAGACCATCTTACCGGTCACTATCATTCCTGCAGGATAACCGAATTCTTCTCCTAAAGCAACCCGAACAGCTGGTGCAGTCTGAACGACAACCACTTTATTAGGATCAGCTAAATCTTCTATCAGCTTATTGGTATTATCGCGTTCAGTAAGAGCTCCAACAGGACAAACAGCAACACACTGACCACAATAAGTACACTCGCTTTCACTTAAGTTCTTATCAAAAGCTGGAGCAATAGTTGTGTTGAAGCCACGACGAACAGCACCAAGAGCACCAACCGTCTGAACATCGTTACAAACAGTTTCACATCGACGACAAAAGATGCATTTATCCATATTGCGAACGATAGATGCGGTAACTTCTCTTTTGCGTAAGGAAAGCTCACCACCGGCAAAAGGCATTTCACGGATATTAAAACGCTTTGCCAAGATTTGCAATTCACAATCGCCCGATTTGGAACAGGTTAGACATTCGTTAGGATGATCAGAAAAGATTAATTCTGCTACCACCTTACGAGCATTCATCACTCTAAGATTGCTAGTATGCACCACCATTCCATCCATGCATTTAGTAGCACAAGAAGGGGCCAAATTACGCCTTCCTTCTACTTCAACGACACAAATCCGACAGGATGCTGGATGGTTATTAATACACGTACCTTTCAAATCAATATGACAAAGAGTCGGTATATCGATTCCTATTTCTTGAGCTGCTTCAAGAATAGTAGTCCCATCCGGAACGGTAATCGAATGATTGTCTATTCGTAATGTAACTTGTTTCTGTTCCATAGTTTTTTTTGGTTAGCATACAGAGATTGCCTTAAACTTGCATCGAGACATACACATTCCACACTTGATACATTTTTCCGGAAGTATCGTGTGAGGCTTGCGAGGTGTTCCGACAATAGCATCTGCGGGACAATTTTTGGCACATAAATGACATCCGATACAAAGTTCTGGATTAATATGATAGGTCAGAAGAGACTTACATTGCTTAGCACGGCATGTTTTATCACATACATGCTCCAAATATTCATCATAAAAATTATCCAATGTCGACAGAACCGGATTCGGAGAAGTCTGACCCAAACCACACAAAGCCGTATCTTTTATAACCTTTCCCAACGTTTGCAAAGTCTGCAGATCTTTTTCTGTACCATTCCCTTGAGTTATCTTATTCAGAATCTCGAGCAAACGTTTGTTACCTATACGACAAGGAGTACATTTACCACACGATTCACCGACAGTAAAATCAAGATAAAAACGAGCGACAGAAACCATACAATCATCTTCGTCCATAACGATCATACCACCCGACCCCATCATCGAACCGACCTTAGTCAAATTATCAAAATCGATTGGCGTATCTAAATGCTTTTCTGTCAGACATCCACCTGAAGGACCGCCAGTTTGAACAGCCTTAAATTTCTTACCATCCTTTATGCCGCCTCCTATATCATATATCACCTCACGCAATGTTGTTCCCATAGGGACTTCAATCAGCCCTACATTATTAATTTTGCCTGCAAGAGCGAAGACCTTAGTACCTTTCGATTTGTCAGACCCAATATTAGCAAACCATTCGGCTCCTTTATTAATTATAATAGGTATATTGGCAAAAGTCTCTACATTATTCACATTGGTGGGCTTTCCTTTATAACCCGACTCGGCTGGAAAAGGAGGCTTTAAAGTAGGTTCACCACGTTTGCCTTCCATAGAGTGAATAAGAGCTGTTTCTTCGCCACATACAAAAGCTCCCGCACCATAACGAATATTAATATCAAACCCAAAGTCAGTACCCAAAATATGTTCACCAAGAAATCCATACTCACGAGCTTGTTTGATGGCTATTTGCAAACGACGTACAGCCAAAGGATATTCGGCACGAATATATACCAATCCATGAGAAGCACCGATCGAATATCCGCAAATAGTCATTGCTTCTACAATGGAGTGAGGATCGCCTTCCATAATAGAACGATCCATAAATGCACCGGGATCACCTTCATCGGCATTACAAACGACGTACTTCACATCCGCTTTTTGATGACTTGTCAATTCCCATTTAACACCGGTAGGAAAGCCGCCACCACCCCGCCCTCGCAAACCTGATTTCTTAACAATATCAATCACATCGACTGGCGTACGCTTTATCAAACAATCTGCTAATGCAGAATAACCATACCGAGCTATATATTCTTCTATATTTTCTGGATCTACAAAACCGCAATTGCGCAAAGCAATGCGTTTCTGTTTACGATAGAAATCCATATGCTTCGAATCGCTAACAGATTTTCCTGTCTTCGGATCAACATATAATAAACGTTCAATCCTTTTTCCGGCAATAATATGCTCTTTGACTATTTCTTCTACATCTTCTAAAGTTACTTGAGTATAGAAAGTATTATCGGGAATGATTTTTACTATAGGACCTTTTTCACAAAAGCCAAAACACCCGGTAGTGACAACATCAACCTTATCAGCAATGCCAGCGTCATTAATACATTTCTTAAGATTATCAGCTATAAGATGACTCGAAGAAGCCTTACAGCCAGTACCTCCACAAATAAGAATTTGCAAATGTTTAGTGCCACACGCTAAGCCGCAGCTTTTCTCGGCCACAACTTTATTGCTCACTTCGCGCAAACAAAGTGCACTTTTCGCACTTTCTCTAATCTTTTCAAGAGCTTCTATGGATATAATTTTCATAGTAATATCTAAGTGTTGACGAGCAAAGATACAAATTAAGCTGATTAAGAACCAAAGAAAAAAGAACAAAAGATATAATAAATATCGGAAAAACATACCGACTATAACAAACTGAAAGTTTTATACATAGATAAGTAATAAACCATTATGCGATTAAGGATAACAATTACAGATTATAAACAGGTATGCTTTTATTCGCCTGATAATAAGAAGTCTTGATTGAGCCCGAAGAATCCGATTGGAATTTTCAGCCAAGCAAGCACTTCACCGGATATATAGACATACTATCCCTACCCGATACGGTGAACTACTGATACATTAAGCACGTGCTCCATCACAACGGACATCCTTTTGCCTCTCCTCTTTCGACGACTTAGAGAGGAACAGACATTCAGTTCTTTCTCTTTAGACTTATTACTTATGCTTAAACATACTCCCCTTGATTTTACCGGTGAGCCGAGATCTTATGGGGCAGCCGTTGTATACGGCACAGCATTAAGCGTGATTCAGCGCGAGGTGTGATACGGTGGGAGACGACAAAGATTATATTGAGCCCGGATTGGAGCCGAGATCGGGATGTTCGAAGGTTAGTATGATAAAACAGAAAAAGGTTCCGGCAGCCTGATCGGCATTACCGGAACCTTTCCTTCTAAAACGGCGGCGACCTACTCTCCCACTTTGCGGGCAGTACCATCGGCGCGGCGGGGCTTAACTTCTCTGTTCGGAATG
>JAYRGW010000073.1:0-5787 GCA_041907665.1 Bacteroidaceae bacterium | reverse complement strand
AACGTGCGCCAGCTAAATATTCTTCCACCACTGAGAGCTTGAACTCTTTCGTATAATGGACACGACTCTTTTTTGATAATTCCATTTTTTTACTTTTTAATGAGTCAACCTATATCAGGGTAAGACAGACTCTCATCTTTTTGATAAACATAATTTTTACGATAAGGCACACTATAGAATAACTGTTGGTAAAAAAATAATAGATACTATTTATGCCAACGAGACAGATGACGATAGTAAAGACACGAGGTGTAGAACTTAATAATATTTATTTTACATCATATTACTTGTCTCTATATCATAAAAATGTTATTTTTGTGAATCAAAAAAAGAAATAAATGATAGAAACAATACAAAATTCTTTTCTGACTATATCTGTTAATTCTTATGGTGCAGAACTATGTGGTATACGCAATAATAAAACGGGTTGGGAATATTTATGGCAAGCCGATCCTATCTATTGGAAACGTCATTCTCCAGTTCTTTTCCCTATTGTTGGAAGTGTATGGGATGGAAAATACCGCGAAAACGGCTTAACTTATTCCATGTCTCAACATGGTTTTGCCCGTGACATGGAGTTTGTATTAATAAAACATACAGACAACGAGTTGCGCTACCGACTTGTTGATAATGAAGTAACCCACGAAAAATATCCTTATAGCTTTGAGTTGGAAATTGGTTATCGTTTAATTGATAGTGAGATACAGGTGATGTGGCAGGTACATAATCCGGCCGATATTGCAATGAACTTCCAAATAGGAGCTCATCCTGCATTTAATTTTAAGAATTATGATGAGCAAGCAGAAGTTCAAGGATATTTCGCACTAAATCCACAAACTGATTCACTTCAACTGACGGTGATCGGAGAAAAGGGATGCGTTGTACCTGAAAAAGAGAACTACGAGCTACCAAATGGTGAAATAAGTATTAGGAAAACTACATTCAATGGTGACGCTTTAGTTTTTGAAAATAGTCAAGTCAATGAAGTCACATTGATGGATGCTTCGCATAAACCTTACGTACAACTTTCATTTGATGCTCCGGTAGTGGGCTTATGGTCTCCGGCTCAAGATAGTTATGCACCGTTTGTTTGTATTGAACCGTGGTATGGACGTTGTGATACGGTAAATTATACCGATTCATTCCAGAATAAGGATTGGATGCAACATCTAGCTCCCAAAGGGACTTTCAATTCAACTTATAACATAAAGCTAATATGATGAAACGAACGGTAGTAATAGGCAAATCGTACGTTATCGACACTCCTGTTGGAATGATTGAGTTGATATGCAATGATGCAGAAACCGCGATTATAGGTCTCAATTTTGTACGTACCGATGCTGATAAAGAACTGACAAACGGAAACTTTCCTCACATTATTGAACGGACGCGCAATGAATTAATGGAATATTTTGAAGGGCAGCGTACTACGTTTGATATTCCCGTCGATTATTCGGCTGAATCTTACTCCAATTTTTATAAAAAAGTATGGAATGCATTACTCACTATTCCATACGGAGAGACGCGAACGTATGCTGATATTGCTCGTCAAATCGGTAGCCCCAAAGCTTGTAGAGCGGTAGGCGGTGCAAATCACAATAATCCTATAAGCATTATTGTTCCCTGTCATCGTGTGATTGGTTCGACAGGCAAATTGACGGGATATGCAGGTGGTTTAGAAAAGAAAACCTTTTTGCTCGATTTAGAAAGACGCGCTAGTAAACTCTGGTAAATTTTTATTGGCAATATCCTTTTAATAGCAGTTCCTTATTAATTTAATTGGTGGGAAAGCACCACCTTTATATTTCTGTAATTCTTTTCAAATGGCAGAAGAGTAAGTCGCCGTTCTCGTCGCGAAGATGCATCCCGTTTCCTCTGCAAAACTTAAAATAGTTGCAGCTTCCACAGCTACCTTTATGCATCCAAGTTCTATCGCGATAAGGTTTAAACTCCTTTTCCCAAACATCCAAGAAATCGTTGTTGTATATATTCCCTTGATGATAGTCTGATCGAATACTGGGGCAAGCGGATATTGCACCATTAATAAGTACTGATCCGACAGTAACACCTGCTTGACAGGCAAAGAAATGATTTCTTACTTCTCCTTCGTAGTTTCCTAAAAAACCTTCACAACCATAACTAGCTTCAATTACTTTTTCCTTGCGGGTCTGTTTGATGAACGAGAGTAAACCTCGAAATTCTTCATTTGTAAGTTGCAATTGCCGATCGCTGGCTGCTCTTCCTACAGGGAATATCGTAAAGAGTCTCCAATGTTTCACTTTCTTTTCTATAAGATAACTTTTTAATTCTTGTAATTGCGAATAATTTCTGCTATTGACACAAGTCACTACATCAAATTTAATATCATCGGATGAGGCTAATATTTGTATTGCATCCGATGCTCTTTTAAAACTGCTCTCATTGTTTCGTATCCAATTGTGTGAGTCTTCTAGTCCATCCAAACTTACCGTTATACTATGAATACCTGCTTGTAGTAGATGTCTGAATCTCTGTTCTGTAAATGCCAATCCATTGGTTACAATACCCCATGGGAATCCCTTCTCATAAATGGAACGTCCGCAATCTTCTAAATCGGAACGCACCAAAGGTTCGCCTCCTGTAATAATTACAAAAATAGAATGTGGATCTCTTTTCTTGCGAATAGAATCCAATACGCGCAGAAAGTCTTCTTTGGGCATGTCGGGGTATGAAGACTGCTTTTTACAGTCGCTTCCACAATGTCGGCATTGTAAGTTGCAGCGAAGGGTGCATTCCCAAAACAATTGTTTGAGGGGATGTTCTTCAATAACTTTATCTTGGAGTTTGCGGGCTATTTCAAGGGCCAATCGGTGGCGTATCGATAAGACTTGTGTCATTTATCTACCTTTTTGAGTTTCTTATTTGCTGTTATTTCAAAGTTCCCTTGATACCAACCATTAGCTTTTTGTGTCTGAATGATCGTCATATCTTTTTCCATAATTGAATCTTTTTTGAAAGTGCCTCCATTTTTACTTCCGTCAATGTCGTAAAAGTTTAGTTGAATAGAGTTAGGCTGCATTTTTGTATAAGACTTGGCGAACTCACCCTTTTCGTTTGTGTAAAGGGTATCTTTTATATTATCGGTTTTCTCGCCTACGTAATATATATATTTACCTATAACTTGTATATTCGGAATTGGTTGCCCATCTTCATCTTGTACTGTGCCTTTTATTTTAAAAGAAGCTGTCGGTGTACCGTATTCGCAGGGTTCGTCAGAACTCTTTGCACATGATGAAAAACCCAATAAAATGAGGAAATACGATAATAATGATTTGATAAAACGATTCATTTTTTATTAGTTTAAAGTGTTTACATCTATTTAAATGAATGCTTTAGGTAAATACTGCACGAAAAGGAATAAAATATATATAATTTTATTGAATTGAATACGATACCTAATTTATTTCATTATACCTTTGTATTCAAAATATAATATAAAGGATGACAGTTCTAACTTTTACGCTCGTTTTAATTTGCTCTGCTTTTCTAGCGGGACTTCTAGGTTCTCTTACAGGACTTGGAGGTGGGGTAGTAGTAATACCTATTTTAACTCTTTGTTTTCATGTTGACTTTCATTATGCTATTGGTGCGGCATTGATTGCTTCGATAGCTACTTCTTCCGGTTCGGCCAGTGCCTATGTCAAAGAAGGTATTACAAATATCAGACTAGGTATGTTTCTAGAAATAGCAACGACAATTGGTGCTGTAGGTGGTGCATTTATTGCATTGTGGATGCCGACCAATGCTATCGCTGTAGTTTTTGGTGCTGTTTTGATTTTTACTGCCATAATGCAACAACGCCGTTCGGCCGATCATACAAATGTTGTAGGTAGTGATTTGGCACGTAAATTAAAGTTATATGGAACATATCCTACTAAAGAAGGAGGGGTGAAAAGTTATGAGCTGACTCATGTCTGTGGAGGTTTTTCTATCATGCTTAGTGCAGGGGTATTGTCAGGACTGCTTGGTATTGGTAGCGGGGTGCTCAAAGTATTGGCTATGGATTCGGCAATGAAAGTACCGTTTAAAGTAAGTACTACTACCAGCAATTTTATGATTGGTGTTACTGCTGTTGCTTCTGCCGTAGTATATATACAACGAGGTTACATCGAACCGGGTATTGCTTTTCCTATTATGGTAGGTGTGTTGACGGGAGCCTTAACAGGTGCTCGTTTATTGAAAAAACTTAATGTGAAAGTACTTCGACAAATATTTGCATGTGCTATTGTTTTGGTTGCTATAAATATGATATACAACGGCATCGCCGGTAAATTTTAAAATAGATGGAATCGATAGAACAAAAAAACGATATGCAGTTGCTTATTGGAACTGCTCTTCGTGTAGGCGTGATGACGGCTTGTGCCATCGCTCTTGCTAGTGGAATATATTATTTGATCTGTCATGGTGGTGAACCAATGCCTGACTATACTGTCTTTCATGGCGAGCCTTCATCACTTACTACTATAAAAGGTATATTTGCGGGGCTTTTGCAGTTTCAAGCTAAAAATTGGATACAAGTTGGCGTGCTTGTTTTAATGCTCACGCCTATCATCCGTATTTTACTATCTCTTATAGATTTTGCCCGTGAGCGTGATTGGCTGTATGTCTCTATCACTGCCATTGTCTTTCTAGTTATTCTCTCCAACTCATTGACGGGAGCTTAAAATAGATATTTTTATTATTTCTTCTTGTCTTTATATTTTTTAGCTACCTTTGTGCGGTTAGTTAAATATATATGAATAACGGGATTTCGATAGAACAGTATAATCGTTGGGATGATACTGCTTTTAATCTGCTTTATAAGAACTTCTTTAAAGCATTGGTAAGTTACGCTATTCAATTTGTCGACGAAAATAAGGTCGCCGAAGATATTGTTCAGGATTTGTTCTCTACGATTTGGGAGAAGAAAATGCAATTTGAATCTACCGTTTTTCTTCGAGCTTTTTTGTATAATGCTGTTCGAAATGCCTCGCTTGATTATTTAAAGCATAAAAATGTTGAAGATAATTATTTGCAAGAAATGGTACAAACTCATCAACAATATAAGATTAATGATGATGGTGAAGATCATTTCTTTAGCGAAGAGATATACCGTCAGCTTTTTTGTACTATCGATAATTTGCCTAAACGTTGCCGTGAAGTATTTCTCATGTATATGGATGGCAAAAAAAATCAGGAAATAGCAGAAACGTTGCAGATCTCTTTGGAGACAGTAAAGACTCAAAAGAAAAGAGCAATGGCCACACTCAGAGAGAAAATGAATCGTAATGATTTTATTTTATTGCAGTTGTTATTGCCTTAATATAACGAACGATTTCGATTTTTTGGGGTTTCTTCTTGTCGCATTTATCCGATCTTTTCCCTAGATTTCCCTCATCTTTTCTGGAAACAATTCGATAAATAAACTGATAAACTGTCTTTTATAACAATTCGTACATTCTTTTATTTTTAATAATAACTCTGCCTAAGATAAACCATTAGGCTTAAAAAGGCATTCTATAACAGGGCTGACGCATTAAGAATTAGTTTAATCATTTTCATTATATATTGTTAACTTAATACATTCATATATAGTTTATTATATTGTTTTTATGTCCGTATTATTTACTATCTTTACATGGCTTTAATACATTAAATATGTAAATAATATGGACTTAGTAACAATATTAAGAGAAGTTGAAGATCCAAGAAGGGATCATTTAAAGGAGCACAGTTTGGAGTGCATTTTTTATATTACGATGGCAGCGG
>JAYRGW010000072.1:0-6133 GCA_041907665.1 Bacteroidaceae bacterium | reverse complement strand
GCTTTGCTTTCGCTCTTGTACTACTTGTATTGTTTATGTAATTCTATCAAAGATCGCTATTTGATCGCTTTCGCTTTTTTTAGAAAGCGGATGCAAAGGTAAGAACTTTATTCCGTTACTTCCAAATGTTTTCGAAAGTTTTTTTTCGAAAGTTTAAAAGATAAAACGAAACCGGAACACTTTAGAACCGGGACTCACAAACAAGCAAGTCTATCTTACACTATAGCAGAATGTCAAGCTATCAGCTTTCCGTCTCTTGGAAAGCGGGTGCAAAAATACGCCCTTTTACAATACAATCCAAACTATACTTACTATTTTTTTAAGAAAAACACAATGAACAACCATAAAACACTGAAGATGAAAACAATCCAAATAAAACTTTTTTTGAACTCAATAACAACAAACAAAAACAACACATTATTATATATATACTCAAAAACAATCCAAATAAAACAAAGCAATAACAAAACCGTATTTCCTCCGTAGATGAAACGTAGAACACCCCATTATAAAGCAAAAATACGCAGAAACTACGGAGCAGGCACGAACAAGGTATAGACAGGGTATGGACATGGCATGGACATCACATGGATCAAACAATAGCGGAAAACAAAAAACAACCCAGACACAAAACAAGAGAATACAAAATACTTGGGAAAAACTACGATCAAGAAAAAGTCAGAGCTCTGAATATATATATATATATGAAAGGGAGATTAAAGACATCGTTTTTTCAGCCAAGCTAGATATTAAAGATTAAAGGAAGAAAACTAAAACGTATCAAATATGTGACAAAACAAAAAAGGAATCGACATATATAGAAAAATCAACTCTATTTATTTATCTTTGTTAGCTTAATCAAATAAGTTAGCATATAAAAAAGCCATTATAGTATGAAAGATTTTCTAAAATTTACATTGGCCACAATTACAGGCCTTATCGTAACAAGCGTCCTTCTATTCTTCATCGGCGTTATTATCATGTTTAGTGTGATGTCCTCTTCGGAGTCGGAAACGCAAGTGGGAAAAAACTCTGTAATGATGCTTGATTTAAGTGGTACGTTGAAAGAACGTAGTCAGGAAAATCCTTGGGATATCTTCTTGAATGACAAAGAGCAAGAATCCGGTTTAGATGACATTTTAGCTTCTATCCAAAAAGCTAAGGAAAATGAAAACATCAAAGGTATCTATCTACAAGCCGGCTCAATGAGTGCAGGCTATGCATCACTGGAGGAGATTCGTAAAGCATTGCTGGACTTTAAAACTTCCGGCAAATTTATCGTTGCTTATGGAGATCAATATACTCAACGCCTATATTTCCTGGCAAGTGTAGCAGATAAAGTGTTACTCAACCCAAAAGGAGCAATAGAATGGAAAGGGTTGGCTTCCACTCCGGTATTCTATAAAGATTTACTCAGTAAAATCGGCGTTGAAATGCAAATATTCAAAGTCGGCACTTACAAATCGGCCGTAGAACCTTTCAATTCTACAGAAATGAGCCCGGCCAATCGTGAGCAAGTCACTGCATTTTTGGGATCTATTTGGAATAAGATGGTCAGCGAAGTATCTACATCTAGAAAAATTTCAAAGGACTCTTTAAATATGTATGCTGATCGCATGATGATGTTCTACCCCGCTGAAAGAAGTGTAAAATGTGGACTGGCAGATACATTGATTTATAAAAATGATGTTCGCGACTATCTAAAGAAATTAGCTGGTGTGAGTAAAGACGACAAGCTATCCGTTCTCGGTTTAAAGGATATGGTTAACGTCAAAAAGAATGTACCGAAAGATAAGAGCGGTAACATCGTTGCGGTTTACTATGCATACGGCGAAATATATGATGGCGACCCTTCACGCAGTGACACCGAGGATGGCATATTCTCTGATAAAGTAATCCGCGACATACGCGACTTGGCTGACGATGACGATGTTAAAGCTGTTGTGCTCCGCGTTAACTCCCCCGGAGGAAGTGCTTATGCCTCAGAGCAAATATGGCATGCATTGGGTGAGTTAAAAAAGAAAAAACCTTTAATTGTTTCTATGGGCGATTATGCTGCATCAGGCGGATACTACATTTCATGTGTGGCTGACAGCATTATAGCCGAACCCACTACTTTGACAGGATCAATCGGTATCTTCGGAATGATTCCTAACGTAAAAGGACTTACCGACAAAATCGGATTATCTTTTGATGTAGTAAAAACGAATGCCTATTCTGATTTCGGCAGCATGGGAAGACCGATGAATGAAGGCGAGAAGTCTCTGGTTCAGATGACTATTAACGAAGGATATGAAACATTTGTTGGGAGATGTGCCGAAGGACGAAAAATGAGTAAAGAAGCAATAAAGAAAATTGCAGAAGGTAGAGTATGGACAGGCGCAAAAGCCAAAGAGCTCGGATTAGTAGATCAACTTGGAGGTATAGACAAAGCTTTAAAGATTGCTGTAAAAAAAGCAAAGGTAGATGCTTATACAGTACTTTCATACCCAGAGAAGAAGAGTTTCTTCTCAACTTTGTTAGAAACCAATCCGGGAAATTATGTTCGCCTTCACCTTTTGAGTGGAAAAGCAGGAGAACTCTATCAACAGTTTAATTTGATCAATAACTTCGATAAATGCGACCGTGTTCAAGCTCGTGTTCCTTTTGAGTTGAATATTAACTAGGCATGCTGTCAATTCAAAAACATAGATTACTTTTATACGGCACAAATCCATTTAAAAGAAAGGATTGAATGGTAAAACAAAAAAGTAAGATACAATATTGGTTATGTCCCCTATCCTGGTTATACGGGATAGGGGTCTATTTCCGAAACAAACTCTTTGATTGGGGCTGGCTCAAATCAAAGAGTTTTAATATTCCGGTCATCTGCATTGGCAACCTTGCAGTAGGTGGAACCGGAAAAACCCCGCATACAGAATATCTTATCAATTTACTGCTGAAGCATAAACGAAACGTAGCAGTTTTAAGCCGCGGCTATAAACGAGCTACAAAAGGATATGTATTGGCTACAGATAAGAGTAGTGCACAGAGCATCGGCGATGAGCCTTGTCAAATTCATGCCAAATTTCCCGGTATCCGCGTAGCAGTGGATGAAAACAGATGCCACGGCATTGAAGAATTAATGAAACTAGACAATCCAAAGATTAATACGATTGTCTTAGACGACGCATTCCAACATCGATACGTCAAAGCCGGACTTAACATTTTGCTGACTGATTACCGACGATTATTTTGTGATGATGCACTACTACCCGCAGGGCGCTTACGTGAGTCGGAACGAGGCAAGGAGAGAGCACATATCATCATTGTCACTAAATGCCCGGAAGACATTAAGCCTATAGATTTCAACATTATAGCTAAGAAACTGAAGGTATATCCATGTCAGCAGCTATATTTTTCAACTCTCACCTATGGAAGTCTGACTCCTGTTTTCACCGAACTGGAAATAGAAAAGCGCTCCATTGAAAGTCTGCAACAAAAAGAAATACTGCTCGTAACCGGTATTGCTTCTCCTACAGCACTGATAGAAAAGTTGAAGAATTACACAGAGAAGATTAGATTACTGACCTTCAATGATCATTATCAATTTAGGAGTAAGGACACTCAGCAGATTGAAGAGGTATTCATCAGTATGAAAGGAGAACAAAAACTCATCATCACTACGGAAAAAGATGCCATGAGACTTCGTAACATGAACGACATCAAAGATTCAATTAAGTCTCATTTATTTTACCTTCCCATTGAAATCGAAATTTTACAAAATCAACAAGATATATTTAACCAAAACATTATTGACTATGTTAGAGCTTATTCAAGAGACAGCAGCTTACCTGAAAAGTAAAATGCATACCAATCCCGAAACAGCAATTATCCTTGGTACCGGCTTGGGAAGTTTAGCTAATGAAATCACCGAGAAATACGAAATTAAATATGAAGATATCCCTAATTTTCCGGTTTCGACTGTAGAAGGACACAGCGGAAAGCTTATCTTCGGAAAACTTGGAAATAAAGATATCATGGCCATGCAGGGTCGCTTCCATTACTACGAAGGGTATTCCATGAAAGAGGTGACTTTCCCTGTACGCGTAATGCGCGAATTGGGCATTAAAACTCTGTTCGTTTCGAATGCGAGCGGAGGTACAAATCCTGATTTTGAGATCGGAGACCTTATGATTATTACCGATCACATCAATTATTTCCCAGAACATCCTTTACGAGGCAAAAACATTCCTTATGGTCCGCGTTTCCCAGACATGAGCGAAGCTTATGACAAGAACCTGATTCGAAAGGCTGACGAAATAGCCAAAGAAAAAGGAATAAAAGTGCAGCATGGTGTATATGTAGGTACGCAAGGTCCCACGTTCGAAACTCCATCGGAATATAAGCTATTCCGCATCTTTGGGGCTGATGCAGTGGGTATGTCCACAGTGCCTGAAGTAATCGTAGCAAATCATTGTGGAATCAAAGTATTCGGTATTTCCGTTGTTACCGATTTGGGAGTTGAAGGCAAGATTGTAGAAGTCACTCACGAAGAAGTGCAGAAAGCAGCTGATGCGGCGCAGCCCAAAATGACCACCATCATGCGTGAACTTATAAACCGTGCATGAGATGTCTCAACTCATAAGAACAAAAATTGAAAGTTATTATTAACAGCAAAAGATAAAAACATTGAGAACAGAAATAGCAACTTTAGGTGAATTCGGATTGATACGTCATTTAACTGAAAACATTAAACTTCGGAATGACAGTAGCCGCTATGGGATAGGTGATGATGCAGCTGTCCTCTCCTATCCTTCCGAAAAGCAGGTATTGGTTACCACCGATTTATTGATGGAAGGAGTTCATTTTGATCTGATTTATGTTCCATTAAAGCATTTGGGTTATAAATCAGCCATTGTCAATTTCTCCGATATTTATGCGATGAATGGTACTCCAAAACAAATAACCGTATCATTAGGCATCTCAAAGCGATTTAGTGTAGAGGATATGGAGGAACTGTATGCAGGTATTCGTCTGGCATGCGAAGACTATAACGTAGATATCATCGGCGGAGATACCACTTCTTCTCTCACCGGGCTGACAATCAGTGTTACTTGCATTGGGGAAGCTGATAAAGATAAAATCGTTTACCGAAACGGGGCGAAAGAAACCGACTTAATATGTGTTACAGGAGACTTAGGCGCCGCCTATATGGGACTTCAGCTTCTAGAACGTGAAAAAGTCGTACTGAAAGGAGATAAAAGCATCCAACCTGATTTTTCAGGTAAGGAGTACCTGCTGGAACGCCAACTGAAACCTGAAGCTCGTCGTGACATCATTCGGAAACTGGCAGAGGCAGGAATACAACCGACATCCATGATGGATATCTCCGATGGATTATCCTCCGAGTTATTACACATCTGTACCCAAAGTAAGACAGGATGTCGCATATATGAGGAACATATACCAATCGACTATCAAACGGCAGTTATGGCAGAGGAATTCAACATGAACCTCACCACATGTGCTCTCAATGGAGGAGAAGATTATGAGTTACTCTTCACTGTTCCGATTACCGACCATGATAAAATATCGGAGATGGAAGGTGTAAAACTGATCGGGCACATTACCAAACCTGAACTCGGCTATGCACTCATCACCCGGGACGGACAAGAATTTGAGCTGAAAGCGCAAGGTTGGAATCCCTTAAAAGAAGAAAAATAAAAATATTCAAAAACGGAAAACGCTGATAATAAGGTATAATAGCTATTATCAGCGTTTTTTTATTTTCTTACCTCTTGCAAAGTCCAAAACTTTCACTACCTTTGCAATCGCAAAACGGAAAAGGTGCCATAGCTCAGTTGGTAGAGCAAAGGACTGAAAATCCTTGTGTCCCCGGTTCGATTCCTGGTGGCACCACTTAATAAGAGTAGCAAAACAAAGCAAATCCCTGAAACATAGACAGTTTCAGGGATTTTTCTTTTTGTACGACCCGCCTCAAAAGTGCATAAATCGGATCATACCGAAATTCTGAGGGATTACGATTTTAAGCATAAATTTTCGATAATCTGAATAAGAAGAAGGACACATCCCTGACTCCTCTGAGTAGTGCTCTGAACTGCTTAATTTTTGCATTAAAAGACTCGCTAGC
>JAYRGW010000071.1:0-6710 GCA_041907665.1 Bacteroidaceae bacterium | reverse complement strand
ATATTGTTCCATAACTTGATGTATTAGTAACCATAAAGTTACGAATAATACCTCAATTAACCAACTGATATTCAATATAATAAGTGATTACATAGTAATTATTTTAATCCATTTTTAAACAGCTTCTAATTAAATTTAAAAGTCAAGACACTGCATGTAAAGTACCTACCGCATTAGCACAAAAGCAAACCAAAACATTATGGCCATACACAGCTTCATTTTTCAAATTCACGCATAGACCTTTCTCTGTTGTCACATGTACGTAGCGCGAAAAACTTAAGGACGTCACTAAAAAAACTACATACAACACCAATAGCCTTACCGTTTGTTTAAACTATCACTACTATCCTTCTATCCTTTACTTCCCCTTACAAAAAATCAACCGTACGTCTTACAGTGGTAATTTCCGTTAGGTTACGACAATGATAAGATGAAGCCTCCAAATCTGAAAAATTATAAACCTCTGAATAATTCAATATGGATTTACCCGAAGGCTCGCAACTGAACAAAAAGGATGAGACATGATAAATAATGCTCAAATATGTCTCCTCTGCCTATAAAAATCATTTTCAACAAAATTTGTTTTGATAATGACAAGACATTTTATTCTATTCAAAATGATCTCTCCAATTACATTATAAAAGCCTTGAAAGACACAGAGTTTTTTCCGAAGATTGTCTACACTCTATAAGAAATTCAAAACAAATTTGCTACTTTTGCAACTTTATTAGACCTCTTATCCTTGTGATATCATAGATAAATAATCTAACAATTATGTAAAAATAGAAAGAATATATGAAGAATAAGAAATACGTAAAAAGTACCTCTAAAAAGAATCAAGCCAAAAAAATTCCTTATCAATATAAGCCGGAAGATATTGATTTGAGAACTTGGCAAGTACTGCTTCGCAAACAAGTAGCCCAAGAGGAGAAACTCGTTATCCAATGTATTGACGAAAAGAAAGCTCCTGGTGAATATCAAATAAAAAATCCGAAGACAAACCAAGAATACAAGGTTGTTTACCGTGGTGCTCAAAGCCTTTGGAATTATTGCTCATGCTTAGATTTTAAGACTTCTCGTTTAGGTACTTGCAAACATTTGGAAGCCCTAAAACCATGGTTTGGTCATAGGCATCATGTTCACCGTGAAATACCTTCTTATACTTCTGTTTATCTTGATTATACTGCGGAACGGAAAGTTCGTATCCGAATTGGCGGAGACAACGAGGAGGCATTTACAAAACTGGCATCTTCTTATTTTGATGATAAGTTTGTTCTGAAAGAGAATTCTTTTCAACATTTCGATATTTTTCTGAAAAAAGCTCGTGAGATTGACAATACCTTTCGCTGTTACAGAGATGCACTGCAGTTTGTGATAGAATATCGAGAGCACAAAGAACGTATTCGTTGGATTGACGCATTGACTAAAGATGATTTCAAAGATTTACTCCAAGCCCGCCTTTATCCTTCGCTGCCAAAGCCGGTCGGGCTATCATTGCCGATGAAATGGGATTGGGCAAAACTATTCAGGCAATAGGCACAGCAGAACTGCTGAGAAAGAAAGGCCTTGTGAATTCTACATTAATAATATGTCCTACCTCCTTGAAATATCAATGGAAAAGAGAAATAGAACGTTTTACAGAGCAACAGGTTCATGTTATTGAAGGCAACCATCTGAAGCGCAAAGAACAATACAACATTTCTGAGCCATACAAGATAATCTTCTACAACGCTGTTTGTAACGACATCAAAGTTTTCGGATGTTTAGAAACTGATATGATCATTATTGATGAAGTACAACGTTTGAAAAACTGGGACACACAGATAGCAAAAGCCGCCAGAAAAATAAACTCACAATATGTTGTTATCCTATCGGGTACTCCTCTGGAAAATCGATTAGAAGAACTCTACTCTGTTATGGAACTCGTAAACCAATTTTGCTTGGGACCTTATTATCAATTCCGCAACCACTATATCATTTCTGATAGCAAAGGTGCAACGATAGGCTACCACAATCTGAATGAAATCGGACAGCGTCTCAAGCCCTATATGATACGTCGCCGTAAACAAGAGGTGAAGCTACAGCTACCTATACGGCAGGACAAAAATCTTATGGTACCAATGACAAAGGAACAGATGGTAATACATGACGAAGCAAATGCTCATGTGTCACGTTTGCTCCAGAAGTGGGAAAAAATGCACTTTCTTTCAGAGGCCGACCGCAACAGACTTCTTCTATTACTCCAACAAATGCGTATGGTATGTGACAGTACTTACATCTTGGACCAGAAAACACGTTTCGATACCAAGATCGAAGAAGTAATGAACATCATCTGCAATACTATAGAGAGTGGAGAAGAAAAAATAGTCATTTTCAGTCAGTGGGAACGTATGACCCGTTTAATCGCCCAAGAAATGGATCAAAAAGATATTCGCTATGAATATCTACATGGAGGCATACCATCTAAAGCACGAAAAGATTTGGTCAATAATTTCACAGATTTACCAGATAGCCGAGTATTCCTTGCTACTGATGCAGGAAGTACCGGCCTCAACCTACAAGCAGCTTCTATCATCATCAATATGGATTTACCGTGGAACCCTGCTACGCTAGAACAACGTGTTGCCCGCATTTACCGAATAGGTCAGATACGCAATATTCAAGTCATTAATTTAATCTCGATGCGCACTTTTGAAGAAAGTATGCTTGGCAAGCTTAAGTTTAAGTCTTCTATGTTCGAAGGTGTGCTCGATGGTGGTGAAGATACCATCTTTACCAAAGATAATAAGTTCCAAAAGATAATGGGAAATCTGAAAGAAACCATGGAAAGACCTGCAGAAAATGGGATTAAAGAAGAAGTTCCACCTCTCAATAAAAATGAAGAAGAATCTAAAGTTGCTAAGAATACAGATTCCTATTACGACTTCGATCCATTGTTTGAACATCAGCAGGACGACTCTCCTTCCGTCAATACCAAAGAAAAACATGAGTTATTACCTCATCAAGATCATACGCCACAGCCAGATAAACTCATAGAACAAGGAGTATCCTTCTTCACCGGATTAGCAGAGACATTAAAATCACCCACAGCAACCCAGATACTGGTCAATCAAATTGTAGAAAATAATCCGGAAACAGGAGAAACTAATATTAAAATTCCAGTACCCAACAAAGAGACTGTTGTACAGATGTTAGGACTTATCGGCAAAATACTGAGCAAAAAATAAATTCAATTTCATTTTACTGTTAAGAAGATAGAATATCACTTGCTATGGTTCGCCTTCAGAATTTACTTTAGCTTATATGCCACCGAGAACATTACATAGTTTGGGATACTGTTGTACATTGTCTCTGTACGTCCCTGGGCATTGACGATGTATTGCATGCTGGAAATCTCGTGCAATATGTCGTAAGCGCGGACCATGCATATCAGTTTGCCCTTGTAGAAGGGTTTGCTTATCTGTGCGTTCCATATCAAGTCGTTGCGGTTCATAAATGTATTTTGATAACCTCGGGAACTGTACATGAAAATGTCGGTGGCTATATCGAGACCGACCACGGGGATCGTGCATCGGAGGTCGCCGCCATACTGAAAGTCGCAGATGTTGATGGACTCGAAGTCGACACGTGAAGAGCGGCTCATGCGATAGGTCATCTTGCCTTCTGCATCAATGGCAAAGGACTTGAAGCGATAGCCCAGTTTGACGTCTGCATTAGGTTTCCACGTGTTTACGCTTGATAGGATGGGGGACTCTGTATTATAGGCAACGCTGTAGTCTACGCTATGTATGAAATCTAAGCCTGTTGTAGCCTGAATGGAATAGTGTCGGTTTTTGTCTAACGAACGAGACATACCCATTGAGGCCCCTGTGTTCCAATTTCCGTTCACGTTATCGTATTGGTAAACATAGACACCTTGTGTCGGGAAAAAGGTGATGCGATTGCCACAGGCGTTCTGTATGATTTCTGCTCTTGCCTTTGTCCAAAGGTTCAGATCGCTGGTACTGCTCTTTAAATTGGCACTGGCACGAAACGTGTGTGTTATCGTATTCTTCAAGTTCGGATTATTCACTCGCTTCATGGTAGGGTCCGTGTCGTCCTCGTAGGACATGAGAGACTCGAAATCAGGTCTCGTTACATTCATCTCATACTCTAACGCTTTCTTGCTCTTACCGTAGAAATTGATAGAGACGGTGGGCTCGAAGAGCGTACTGTTTCTGTAGGCTGTCGTGTCGATGCGGTCTTGATGGTAGTGCATTCTTTCCCTCTCGAACGTCAACGGAACGACCACCTCTATGAAACTCTTTGGCGTAGAACGGTACAAGTGCAATCCCGTGCCGTAGTGTCGGAAGAAATTCTGGTTATCGTAGCTTGTCCGGCTATCCATAGCCATTGCCAACGAATCTTCGGTGGATGGCAGAACCCCCAGCTGTTGGTATTTTTGAGATCCGTCGGCTATACGGTCCAAACGGTAATTACCGTGTGAATTGGTTCGATAGCCCTGTCCATATTCGAGAAGTGGACCCACCTTCCAGCTGTAGGGTAAGACCTGAAAATAATCGGTGACGAAAGTCACCTTATACTGCCTTTGCCTGTGGCGGAAAAAATAGTTGCGGATGTCGTCTTGTTGGTCCGAGGCATAGCTTGTAGCATAGCGACCGAAGTCATTCCTGGGCCTGTCGGTAGAGTAATCGACCTGTGCAATAGCATTGAGCGTGCTTCCGTTGGCGAACGGCTTGGTGTAAGCGCTGGCGAAAGTAAACTCCAGGCTGCGCTGTTTGGTCAAACTCTCGAACGCATTGCTGTTCACCCATTCTTTTTGGAAGAGCGAATCGTTATTATTTATGACGCTCTTGGCATTGCTATATTTCAGCGACACATTGGCGGAGGCTGAAAAAGGCTTCAGAACAAATACGTTATCGGTAACCTCTATGTTGATATCTCTCTCTTTGCTGAAAGCTAGGTTATGGCGCGTGAGACTGCCGTTGTTAGTATAGTCTTCGTGGTATGTACGATTGTTGTTGTCGGTATTGTCCCACTTGAGAGTTGCGTCTAATGTCTCTTGGTAATGTTTATCCTTGTCCTCCGTCTGTAGGTTTAAGCCCCATAACCTTGTCGTCTTCAAACCTTGTGTAATGCTTGTCGGCGACCAGTCTCCTCCCTCGCCCGGCTTTTCATCTTGGTTGATGTTGTTCAAGCTGCCAAATAGGATAGCCGACGTGTGCTCGCCGTTATACATGCCAAAAACCTTACCGAGGAAACGCTGCCGGCTGCCTCCGCCGAGTTCAGCATTGGCTATGCTGCTATTGGTATACTCCCGTTTGAGGTTGACATCCATCACATATTCTTTTCGCTGCGAGATGCCACCGACTGCATGATCGTTGTCCTTGTGGAACACCTTGATCCCTTTTACGAGATAGTATGGCAGATTTTCCAGCATCATCTTGTTCTTGCCCTTGAAGAAATCTTTTCCATTAAGGGTCAGGTAGTCCACCTTCTCACCGTTAACAAAAATGTCACCATTCGCTTTCAGTTCTGCTCCGGGCAATTGCTTGACCAAGCTTTCGAGCATGCTGCCCTCTGAGAGTACAAACGCGGAAGCATTGTACACAATGGTATCGCCACGATACACCATCTGAATTCTAGTACCGTTGACAACCACCTCGTTGAGATCGATCTCGGCCATGCTTTTCTTTTTCATGTAGTGTATGGGGATGGGATACGTGCTTGCCTTGTTGCTGTTTTTCAGTTCGAAATACTGAATGTTGTCCTCGTAACCCTCCACGCGGGCCTTGAATGCGTAGACTGCCGGTGTGTTGGGTATGTCGTAGTAGAAAGTGGATTCTGTTTTACGATGTTCCAACACGGTAGCGGTGGAGTCGATGACTTTCCCGTTTTTGATGACATAAATTCGTGCCTCCAATGCTTTCTTGGTATAAGAGTCGTACACCTGTCCATAGAGCGTGATCTTCACACTGTGCTTTGCCATGGTGGCTGAGCAGAAAATAAATGCAGACAGGCCTAACAGTAAAAATGGCAAAATAGTTCTTGAAATTCTACGGAACATCACAAAGTTTTTATTTGAATGAATGACAGTATACATAGCCAATTTAACAAGTAAAATATATTTAATCATCGCGAAAAAACAAACAGAATATACATATATCTAATTATCAGTTATTTTCGCATCTACAATTCACTAAAAACAAGACACAGCACAACGTGTTTTCATCCAAAAATACAACATTATTTCCAGAAACGAGTATTTATTTTAAAGAAAATGACTCATCCGAGACAATTTTTACATTACTCAAATTTTCTTCGTTCGTTTAATCTTTCATCGGATGGTTTGAATTTATGTGATAAGCCAAACGCTCAATGTAGTCGCGCTCAAACGTTGATTATTAATAAAAGCCACAGATTTTTCAAGTTTTTTGTCTACAAAAGTCTAAAAAACAGACGTATGTCGCAGCCATAACTAACAGATGTTACTGCGGTAACTAACGGAAGTTATCCTAACAACTAACGTTAGTTTCTTCAACAACATCCGTTAGTTACCGCTGCGACATACGGTTGATTTTTTGCAAAGCAAAACAAGTTCATAGCTGTCGTTGTCGTATGTTAGTTTTTCCGGTGACGTCCTTAAGTTTTCGGAAAAACTAACATACGACAACAATTTTAGGAGCATATGACGTTTTGGAGGGGTAAAG
>JAYRGW010000070.1:0-7543 GCA_041907665.1 Bacteroidaceae bacterium | reverse complement strand
CTTGAAAATTTCAGAAGGCTTACGATTGACTACGAGTATCATGCAGAAACAGCTGTGGCTATGGTGCAATTGGCTTTCTGTAAAATCATGCTTAATAAATATTACGATTAATTTTTAAACAGCTTCTAAATATTAAAAAACTTTCGTTGTTGTTTTTCTTAGGAGCTCTTTTCATGACATCCTGTTCAGAGAAGATAGATGTAAACTCTATAGACGAAAGTAAATATCAATCGAGTGAAAGCACATTGGCTTTCATCTCCGACAAATATGGAAATAGTGTAGCCGACTCTCTGAATTTTGCAGATAAAGATTCTACAAATTTATACATAGAGCTTTCTCAGACGGCAATAGATAACGTATCTTTTTCTTTAACATACGACGCAAAGGCTCTAAATGATTACAATACCGCTCACGGCACTTCTTTTAAAGCAATGCCCGAAGCTTTAGTATCCATCACTGGTAATGTCGCAATTTCCAAAGGTGGCAGCAAATCAGCAGCAGCATTAGTGAAATATCGTACAGCTAACGAATTGGATTCACTAGGTACTTACGTTATACCTGTTAGTGCAAAAGTAGCGTCGGGTAGTGTATCGCTCTCCGAAACGAAATCACAGTTCCTACTATTTGTAAAAGACATTTCCAAACTACCCAACTGTCATAAATCAACAGGAATTAAAATCATTAGCTGTATGGAAGTCAATGATACGAATCCGTTAAATAATTTATGCTTTACCCTTAAGAAGAGCGGTAAACCATTAATAGATATGGTTATTCTTTTCTCCGGAAACATCAATTTCGATTCGCAAACAGGACGCGTATACAATTATAATAATGGAAATATACAACATCTACTCGACTATAAAGAAAAATATTTAAAGCCCTTACAAGATCGCGGAATCAAAGTTATTCTTGGTATCTTGGGTAATCATGATAGATCGGGTGTTGCAAATTTATCTACAGAAGCAGCTAAACAGTTTGCACAAGATCTGAAATCTGTATGCGACGCATACAATTTGGATGGAGTATTTTTCGATGATGAATATTCATCATATCAGACCCCTGTTCCTCCAGGCTTTGTCAGTCCATCAAGTGCCGCAGCTTCTCGCCTATGCTACGAAACAAAAAAAGCAATGCCGAATAAGTTAATCACTGTTTATGTCTATAGCACCACTAGTTCACTACCTGATGTAGATGGGCATAAATCTGGCGAGTTTGTCGATTATGGCATTCACGATTACGGTGGAAGTACAGATTTAAGCAGCAATTATCCGGGTATGCCTAAATCAGGTATGGCGCTATACTCTCAAGAATTTTCCAGAGGATATTATGCTTCATCAAACTCATTAAAAGCACTGCGAAATAATGGATATGGAGCACACATGATATTTGCAATGGATCCGAATAGTTCAAACTTTTATGGAAGTCAACTTCCCGCTATGCAAAACATCGCCAACATACTATTCGATGATGAGTTAGTTTATGACGGTAAACCATATTCTAAAGATTGGTAACTTTAAAAATATAAGACATGAAAATAAAATATATATATTTATATGCTGCCCTGTTGGCAACAACATTGGGAGTTTCATCGTGCGGAAGTGATAAAGATGATAACAACCCTATACAGAAGCCAGCAGAATTGGCCTTAGATAAAGATACCATCAAGGTAGGTGTAGAAGAAACGGCTGAATTGAATGTGAAAGAAGGAGCCGGATCTTATAAAGTCTTTTCAGAAAATCCAGCTATAGCTACAACAGAGATTGCAGACAAAAAGATTACCATAAAAGGGCAGGATAAGGGTTACACGGCTGTTGTCGTTTCCGACGAAAATGGTGCTTACAAAAGAATACCAGTACAGTCGATGTACAAACATCTGGCTGCAGACAGCACAAATCTGCGCATCAATATGAAATTGGGCAACACCCAAAATGTAACGCTTACCATTACTGCGGGAAATGGTAATTATAAAGTTCAAACCGACAACAGTAATATTGCAAAAGTCGCTTCTATAGATGGCAACAAAATCACTATTACAGGTTTGGCAGAAGGCTCAGCAAATTTAATCATAACCGATATGATGAACTTGTCTCTAACCATACCTATCACGGTGAAAACGACAACAGTGCCTTACACTTCAGAAGAGCTGCAAGCACTAAAGAACGACAACACTCTGCGATATATATTTAATGGCAATTCCGTATATAATGAAAGTGATTCCTATTACAATTATATTAACCAAATGGACGGCGATTATAACATGTATGGATTTGATTACTATGGCTACATGTACTTTAAAGTATGGTTTGTAGGAGATAAAACCGTAGGGAAAAAATCATCGGGCAAAATACAAGCCAAAATTACATGGGGTGACAATGAATCATCCTCAGATGCCTTGACATTTGAAATTATCAAGAACGACGGAACATTTATTTGGGCAGTCTACTCGTATATACAAGATAATAAATTATATTATGGAAACTTCTGCCAAAGAATTAACGTCGATGAATAAGATAATATCATGGATGAAAAGATAGGTAATTGCACTTTTTAAGGTTAAAGATTGATTTTTCATTAGATGAGGAACGGAAATATAAAAAACCGTTCCTCATTTTTTATATACATTTTTCAGACATAGAGTGCCTTTCATCGTATTTTATGAACGAGATGACTAAAATACAATGAGATACACTGCATCTTGCATATCTATTTTATTGGCTTTATTTAAAAAATAAAAACAAATATATTTTTGCTAAAACGCTTCTCTTGAAGTAACTTTGCATTCTCGTATAGAGAAGGAATCAAAAACATAGATATATGCTTACCATTAAACAAATTACAGAAAATACAGACACTGTTATAAAGGGTCTGGAAAAAAAGCATTTTAAAAACGCAAAAGAGGCTGTCGCAAAGGTTATTGAACTGAACGATATACGCCGCAATTCACAAAAGCAACTAGATAATAACTTGGCAAAGTCAAAATTACTTGCCAAAAGCATCGGACAACTCATGAAAGAGGGCAAGTCCGATGAAGCCGCTTCTATCCGAAAAGAAGTTTCCGAACTCAAAGATCTCAGCAAAACATTCGAAGATCAAATGGAAAAAGCAGCCAGTGATATGCGAAATTTACTCTATACGATTCCCAATATTCCTCACGAAAGTGTTCCCGAAGGGTTCGGAGCCGATGATAACAAGATAGAGAAGATGGGTGGGCAAAATACTGTCCTACCAGTCAATCCATTGCCTCATTGGGAATTGGCAAAGAAATACGATATTATTGATTTCGATTTAGGAGTTAAAATCAGTGGGGCTGGCTTCCCGGTATACAAAGGAAAAGGAGCTCGTTTGCAACGCGCGTTGATCAACTTTTTCCTTGATGAAGCCCGCAACAGTGGCTATACTGAAATCCAACCACCTACGGTAGTCAATCAAGATTCCGGATATGGCACAGGACAACTCCCTGACAAAGAAGGACAAATGTACCACTGTGAGGTGGACGATTTGTATCTGATTCCTACAGCCGAAGTGCCTGTAACAAACATTTATAGGGACGTTATCTTCGAAGAGAAAGAACTTCCTATCAAAAACTGTGCTTACACTCAGTGCTTCCGTCGCGAAGCTGGATCTTATGGCAAAGACGTTCGTGGTCTGAACCGTTTGCACGAATTCTCAAAAGTGGAACTGGTGCGTATTGACAAACCGGAACATTCGTATGAGTCGCTCAAAGAGATGCTGGCTCACGTTGAAGGATTATGCCAAAAGCTCGAATTGCCTTATCGCATCCTTCGCTTATGTGGTGGAGACATGAGTTTTACGTCTGCTCTCTGCTTCGACTTTGAGGTTTATTCCGAGGCACAAAAACGTTGGTTGGAAGTTAGCTCGGTATCAAACTTCGAAACTTATCAAGCCAACCGTTTGAAATGCCGTTACCGCACAACTGCCGACAACAAAAAAATAGAACTATGCCACACTCTTAATGGTTCTGCGCTGGCCCTTCCACGTATCGTTGCCGCATTACTTGAAAACAATCAGACCCCTGAAGGTATCAAGATACCCAAAGCCCTTGTACCTTATTGTGGGTTCGATATAATCGATTAACATGAAGCAGACAGCTTTAACCCTTTAAATGAAAAACGATGAATAAAATTGTCCACAAGGAGCAACTTTCCGAAAAAGTATTCCTGTTCGAAGTCGAAGCCCCGTTAATAGCCCGTTCCCGCAAGGCCGGCAATTTCGTTATTGTCCGTGTAGGAGATAAAGGCGAACGCGTCCCTTTAACCATCTCCATGGCTGATAAAGGAAGAGGGACTATTACCATTATTGCACAAAAGGTTGGCGTTTCGACCGAGAAATTATGTAATCTGAATGTTGGCGACAGCCTGACAGATGTAGTAGGTCCGTTAGGACAAGCTACCAATATCGAGAACTTCGGTACAGTAGTCTGTGCGGGAGGCGGTGTAGGCAATGCTCCCATGTTGCCTATAGCTCAGGCACTAAAAGCGGCTGGCAACAGGGTCATTTCTGTTTTGGCAGGACGCAACAAAGATTTGATTATACTGGAAGATGAGATTCGCAAATGCTCCGACGAAATAATCATTATGACCGACGATGGTTCATACGGAAAGAAAGGGCTTGTTACAAATGGTATCGAAGAAGTGATTCTGCGCGAGAAAGTAAATAAATGCTTCGCTATCGGTCCAGCAATTATGATGAAATTTGTCTGTCTGCTTACAAAAAAATACAATATACCAACCGAAGTTTCTCTCAATACTATCATGGTAGATGGTACCGGAATGTGTGGTGCTTGCCGTGTCAGCGTAGGAGGTAAAACAAAATTCGTGTGCGTAGATGGTCCAGAGTTTGACGGACACGAAGTGGACTTTGATGAAATGATGAAACGTCTTGCGGCCTATAAGCCGGAAGAGAGAGTAGATCTCGAACGCTACGAAAAGACAGCAACCGAAGAAGAAACTATAGACAAAAACAGCCGTGATGCAGCTTGGCGAGTAGATCTCCGCAAATCGATAAAAGCAAAAGAACGTACCGAGATCCCTCGAGTTAAAATGAACGAACTGGATGCAGAATACCGTTCACACTCTCGCAAAGAAGAAGTAAACCAAGGGCTCACCGAAGAACAAGCATTGACCGAAGCCAAACGCTGTTTAGACTGTGCCAATCCTGGTTGTATTACAGGCTGTCCTGTGAACATCGACATTCCACGGTTCGTAAAAAACATTGAACGTGGAGAATTTCTCGAAGCAGCCAAGACTCTGAAAGAAACCAGTGCACTACCGGCCGTTTGCGGACGAGTTTGCCCTCAAGAGAAACAATGCGAATCGAAATGTATTCACCTGAGAATGAAGAAAGAGGCCGTTGCCATTGGCTATCTGGAACGTTTCGCTGCCGACTTCGAACGCGAAAGTGGCAATATTTCTGTGCCCAAAATAGCAGAAAAGAATAATATAAAGATTGCAGTGGTCGGTTCCGGTCCTTCAGGATTATCCTTTGCAGGCGATATGGTTAAAAAAGGATACGACGTCACTGTATATGAAGCATTACACGAAATAGGCGGAGTATTGAAATATGGTATTCCTGAATTTCGTTTACCAAACAAAATTGTTGATGTAGAGGTTGATAACCTTGCCAAGATAGGCGTAAAATTTGTCAAAGACTGCATCATCGGAAAGACTATAAGCGTAGAAGAACTCGAAGCTGAAGATTTTAAGGGCATATACATTGCCTCGGGTGCAGGGCTCCCCAACTTCATGGATATTCCAGGCGAAAATCTCATCAACGTACTCTCGTCCAACGAATACTTAACTCGAGTAAACTTAATGGATGCGGCCAGTGATGAAAGTGACACTCCGGTTTCTTTCGGTAAAAATGTGGCAGTAATCGGTGGCGGTAATACAGCAATGGATTCTGTGCGCACGGCACGCCGTCTTGGAGCAGAAAGAGCAATGATTATTTATCGCCGTTCTGAAGCCGAAATGCCTGCGCGCCTTGAAGAAGTGAAACACGCCAAGGAAGAAGGTATCGAATTTCTCACACTCCATAACCCCATAGAATATATTGCCGACGAACAAGGTAAAGTTAAACAAGTAGTCTTGCAAAAGATGGAACTGGGTGAACCTGATGCTTCAGGACGCCGTAGTCCGGTGGCTATTCCAGGTGCAATAGAGACTATTGATATTGACCTGGCTATTGTCAGCGTAGGCGTATCGCCCAATCCCATTGTCCCAAAATCCATCAAAGGCCTCGAACTAGGAAGAAAAAACACTATTGCCGTCGATGACGACATGCGGTCTTCTATTCCTACAATATTTGCAGGAGGTGACATCGTACGTGGCGGAGCAACCGTAATCCTTGCCATGGGCGACGGAAGACGTGCAGCAGCTGCAATGGACAAGCAACTAACGAAATAATAACTTCGTACAATATTACTTTTGCAAGCTAAAACTTTGTGAGAGACTTTATTAAAAAGGAATTAATCATTTTGAGTACAATATGATTAATTCCTTTTATTATATCCGATATTTTGTATACATACCCCATTGACACAGTTACTAAGACACAGCATGTTGAAAACAATCCATTTTTCAGAACGTTTTCCAAAGTGAACATTGAAAGCAATTCTGATACTTTCTTATCCCAACCTATGAATTAGGGCACTACAGAGCACTATTTTTGTATTCGTTTCACCACTCGAATGTAAACCAAATCAGGACGATGCATAAACATTATGCCAGCAACACATTGATACACAGCGAGAAATTCATAATGACGAAAATAAAAGTTTCTAGTTACAAACTTTTATTTTCGTCATTATGAATTTTTGAGTTCGTCATTATGAATTTTCGGAAACGAAGCTTCTATTTCCTACATCTGAAAATACCTCTTCGGTATGGTTAAAATAGTATCAGTATTGCTTTCAATGTTCGCTTCCCAAAACGTTCTGAAAAACGACTTCGAGATAACCACTTGTCGGTCAGTACAATATTATGTCAATGGGGTGTGCACCACACAAAGCCCAAATCGCCCCCCCCCAAAAAAAATAGTTAGCTTGACGGAAAAGGTACTCTGACTATCATAAAAATAGCAGAGTTGCTCATACCGACATAAGTCGTCTTTAAGTATCAGAAAGAATAGATTATTTCAACAGACATGTCACGCACTTCATATAATTTCATTTGATATATTGACAACCACACTATAGCAATAATAACGCAGCCTAGCTATTGTCAAAACTCCACACAATATCGAAGCAGAGTCTTAATTAAAAAAAATGTTACAAAATAATCATACATTATTTTGCTTAAAAACAAATTTTATTTACATTTGCAAAAATATCATACATAATAGATAATTTTCATATCGCAATAATACACTCCTACATATTTCTTATATGATTAGTTTATATAGGGTCTGCTGAATAATATTTATCCACAGATTACATTAATTAGCCTAAATGCGATCACTGGCCTCTGATTTTTTACTAAATCAAGTGTGAGTCTTATATTTCTCCACATTTGCATCATTTCAGTAA
>JAYRGW010000069.1:0-8599 GCA_041907665.1 Bacteroidaceae bacterium | reverse complement strand
TTTCGATACAACAGACGCAATAACATGGATACAATATTCGATGTGCTTATCAGACGGATGGTCAACTTAGAACCTCTTAGGCTGCAAACCAATAAGTTGCATAGTGCGACTTAAGCGCCTATACCTAATAAGTTATTCATTACACTATTGGCTGCATTGTTTACATGTGGCGGCATTTTTGCTCAGAACACTGGGCCCAAAAAGTATACAGCATATATGGTTGCGGATGCTCATCTTGATACTCAATGGAATTGGGATGTACAAACTACTATTAAACACTATGTCTGGAATACGCTTTATCAGAATCTTTTTCTGTTGAAAAAATACCCTAATTATGTTTTTAATTTTGAGGGTGGTGTCAAATATGCTTGGATGAAGGAGTATTATCCTGATCAATATCAAGAGCTGAAAAAATACATTACTAATGGACGTTGGCACTTAGCTGGAAGTAGTTGGGATGCAAATGAAACGCTCATTTGTTCTCCAGAGTCTTTTCTTCGTAATATATTATTAGGACAGACTTTTTATCGTGAAGAATTTGGTACAGAAAGCACCGATATCTTTTTGCCTGACTGTTTTGGCTTTGGATACGATCTTCCTACTTTGGCTGCTCATTGTGGATTGATTGGCTTTTCTTCTCAAAAATTAGGTTGGCGCAATCATTCATTCTTTGCTGATGGTAAAAGATTTCCATTTACCATTGGTCTGTGGCAGGGTATTGACGGTAGCCGTATCATGATGACTCATGGCTTTGGCTATGGTCAAAGTTGGAGCGACGAAGATCTTTCTTCTAACAAGATGCTGTTGAGTGAAATATCACAAAGTCCATTAAACGAAGTCTATCGTTATTATGGAACAGGAGATCGAGGCGGCTCTCCGGATATTACATCTGTGCGCGCTGTCGAGAAAGGTATTAAAGGAAGTGGCCCTATTGAGATTATCAGTGCTACCAGCGATCAGATGTATAAGCATTACTTACCTTTCGAAAGTCATCCGGAATTGCCCGTATATGATGGAGAATTGTTGATGGATGTGCACGGTACAGGTTGCTATACTTCACAAGCGGCTATGAAACTTTACAATCGGCAGAATGAATTGTTGGGAGATGCTGCTGAACGTGCAGCTGTTGTTGCCGATTGGTTGGGAACTGCTACTTATCCTACAAAAACAATGACTGAAGCTTGGCAACGGTTTATTTGGAATCAATTCCACGATGACTTGCCGGGAACCAGTATCCCTCGTGCTTATGAATTTGCCTGGAATGACGAAATGCTTTCTTTGAAGCAGTTTTCTCAGGTTCTTACCTCTTCGGTTAAAGGCGTCGCTTCACGTCTGAATACTCAGGTGACGGGTATTCCTGTGATTCTTTATAATACCGAAGCATTCCCTATTAAAGATGTAGCTGATATTGCTTTGCCTGATACTAAGAATTCTTATCAGGTAATGGATGAACAGGGCAAAACAATTCCGTCTCAAGTGATGACCGATTCTAAGGGTGAAGCTCATCTTCGGGTTGATGCTTCTGTTCCAGCGACCGGTTTTGCTGTCTATAATGTAAAGAAGGTTGGTAAGATTGCTAAAACACTTTGCATGGAGGCTAATACTCTTGAAAATTCCGTCTATAAAATTACGCTAAATGCAAATGGAGACATTACCTCACTTGTAGATAAACGCAACGATAAGGAACTGGTTGAGAAAGGAAAAAGCATTCGACTTGTTGTTTTCAATGATTGTAAGTCCTACTCTTGGCCTGCTTGGGAAGTGTTGAAGGCTGCTCTTGATAATGCTCCGGTAGGGGTTGACGAAAATGTAACTATTAAGTTGGTAGATAATGGACCTATCTGCAAATCTCTTCTTGTTTCCAAAACTTATGGTAAATCGACCTTCAATCAATACATTCGTCTTTATGAGGGAAGTCGTGCAGATCGTATTGATTTTTATAATGAGGTTGATTGGCACTCACTCAACTCAATGTTGAAAGCCGAGTTCCCGTTAAGCGTATCAAACGAGAAAGCAACTTATGATTTAGGTTTGGGTAGTGTACAACGTGGTAATAACAAAGATAATGCTTATGAGGTATATGCTCACGAGTGGGCAGACCTTACTGATAAGGATAATAGTTATGGAGTGACAGTACTCAATGACTCAAAATATGGTTGGGACAAACCTGATGATAATACGTTGAGAATGTCACTGCTTTATTCTCCAAAAGTCGATCGGAGCTATGTTTATCAGGCTCATCAGGATCAAGGTTATCATATTTTTACCTATAGTATTATTGGGCATAAAGGGGCTCTTGATAAAGCCGTTGCTGTTGATAAAGCTAAAGTATTGAATAATCCGTTACGTGGCTTTATTGCTTCGAAGCATGATGGTGACTTGGGACGGAAATTTTCATTTGTTTCTTCAGATAATGACAATGTGATTGTTTCTGCTCTAAAAAAAGCTGAAGTATCGGATGAATATATTATTCGAGTTTATGAGAATTCGGGACAGGCAGAACAGACTTCTCATCTTACTTTTGCCGGTATAATAGACAAGGCTGTTGAGGCTGATGGTACAGAAAAAGAAATAGGATCGGCATCATATGCAGGTAATATGCTGAATGTATCAATCAAGCCTTTTGGGGTGAAAACTTATAAAGTAATACTGAAAAAGCAAATTATGAAGACGTTGGCGTCTCAACCGGCTTCATTGATATACGATCGTCGTTGCTTCAGCTATAACGCTTTCCGCTCTGAAGGAAACTTTGAAGGAGGATACAGTTATGCTGCAGAGCTATTGCCCGATAGTGGTATCGTTGTTGATAATATTCCATTTAAATTTGGAGAGAAAGATGCTGCCAATGGAGTAACCTGTAAAAAGAATGTAATTAAAATCCCTGCCGATGGCAAATATAATCGTGTATATATTTTAGCCGCTTCTACGTATGGAGATCAGAAAGCAACTTTTGCTGTTGCTAAAAAGCAAGTATCGTTTACTGTTCCTTATTATACTGGCTTTGTTGGACAATGGGAGCATGAAGGTCACACCAAAGGCTATTTGAAAGATGCCGAGATAGCTTATGTCGGCACGCACCGTCATTCTTCTATCGGAGATCATCCCTACGAATTTACTTATATGTTTAAGTTCGGCTTGGATATTCCCAAAGGGGCAACAACGATTGAATTGCCAGATAATGATAAAGTGGTAGTATTCTCGGCAACCTTTGTTGACGAAACCTCCGGTGTTGTTCCGGCTACAGAGTTGTTTCGTACCAATAACAAACAAAACGAATCCGGCTTGAACTCTGCCGATAAAGAAAATCTGTTGAAAGGGGCTAAAGTTGTTGCTTGTTCTGGCAGTGTTAATAAAGAAGAGGTCCCAGAGAACTCTATTGATGGAGATGAGCAAACGAAGTGGTGCGATGTTTCTCCCGCTCCCAATTATGTGGTTTATGATATGGGAGAAAGTAAACTCGTTAGCGGTTGGAAACTTGTTAACGCAGGCATCGAAGATGGAAGTTACATCACTCGCTCTTGTTTATTGCAAGGACGTAACAGTCTGAACGAAGAATGGAAAACATTGGATATACTTGAAGATAATCATAATGATGTTGTTACGAGGACTTTTACTCCCGATAAAGTTCGTTATGTTCGTCTTTATGTAATAGGACCGACCCAGGAAATCAGTACGGGTGATACTCGTATTTATGAGTTAAAGGTTTATTAAAGATAGTTTGGTTTAGTAGAGAGAGTATCTTAGAAGTTCTATGAACCTTGATTTGTTTCTTTAGGATAATTTGTATAAAGATTAAATTTAGTGTGATTAGGCTTTTGAGATACTTTTATTTTTTATATTCAGAGGATATGCACTTACCTGGTTGACATGACGAAAATGTGATAGCTAATTAATGGCTATTACTGTCCTTTTTCTTGTTGTATATTGTTTTTATATAGATTTGAATTCGTTCGCTTATTCATTCATGTTGTTCGAAAACTTATATTTTAATATTTAATATACCGCTTATGAAAAATTTTTCGTCGCTATTCCTTTTCCTCTTTTTTATTGTTTTTTCAACGTCTGTTTATTCGTACGACTTGAAGCATATCAATGATAAAAGATTTATGACCAACAGTTGTGTTATCTCCTTATCTCAGGATGTCCTAGGACGTATGTGGATAGGAACTTGTGATGGCATCAATCTTTATGATGGGCATGAAATAACTGCTTTTAATATAAAAGGCAAAGAAAATTATATTTCCGGCAATCTGACTGATAATATTTATACGACAAACAATCAAATATATTTAGTACAGAATCGTTTTGCATTGAATCTCATAGATTTGAAGCGCAATACCATTGATCATTATACACGGTACGAACTGACCTATGCGATAACTCAAGATTGTCGGGGCACATTCCTTTTCTTGTGCGGATTGAAGGGTACTAATAAGTTGCATTATTATCATGCGGCAACTCATGCTTTTAAATCAACTCCTATACGGTGGGTGCATAAAGATAAAGTATTGTCTTTTTTTGTCGATTCTTCTAATACCTTATGGCTTGTTACTGTCGACAAGGTATATACTTATAAAATTCATGTAAGCAAAGAGGGAAATGTTTCTTTAGGGCGATGTCATGCCGGGCGTTTTTCTAAGTATCCGTTGGTCTATTGTTCTTACGACCGAGGTTATGTGCATTACGTAGATAATCGATATAATCTATATAGTTATTCTATTGACAAAAAGGAACATGTTTTTGTGCGCAATATGAAAGATTTATCGAATCGAGGATTTATCTCGTCAATTCTTTTGCACCATGGCGATTATTTTGTGGGCTATTCGTACAATGGTGTTGTTATATTGAAGAAGGCAAAAAAAAAATATCTCGTTCAGCCTTTGCCTATCAATGTCGGTATTTTCTGTATGGTCAAAGATCGCTATCAAGACGTTATTTGGATCGGTTCCGATGGACAGGGCGTCTATATCTATTCTAATGGCAAATATTCTATAAAGTCGGTGTCGTCTCAACAGTTGGCTATCGGGGCACCTGTACGCTGCTTGTATTGGGATGACGAACGTACATTGTGGGTAGGCACGAAAGGTAATGGTATTATAAAAATATACAATTACTCACCCGATAAGGAAATAGATAAGTGTAGAATAGAACATGTTACCGTAGAGAATCAACCGGCATTGGGAAATAATGCGGTCTACGATTTTGTGAAAAGTCGTCGCCGTCTGTTGTGGATTGCAACGGATAGAGGCATCAGTTATTATTCTTATCGTGATCGGCGCTATCATCATCTTAATGTTCGTGTTAATGGGGAAGAAATGTGCGATGTCCATAAAATGTACGAAACGGCTAATTCCGATTTGTGGTTTGTCAGTACTCATCATCGATTTCTAAACGGACGATCGGGTGTGTTCAGGGCAAAGATAACGGGGAACTTTGTATATCCCGAACTGACAAACATCTGTCACTATTATGTCAATCATGGCGAGTCGGCTTTTAATTCTTTTTTTTCTATTTATGCGCGATCGGATTCCCAACTTTTTTTTGCAAATAAGACGGGGGGAGTCTATTTATTTGATACCGTTCACAATCGATTAAAACGGGTATCAAACAATCATAGTGAAACTTTTTCTTATGTCACTGCTATCGATTATGATCATCGCGGACATTATCTGTGGGGTACCAACCACGGGTTAGTAAAATACTCTTCAGATAGACATTATAAAGTCTTTAATTCACCGGAGAGTATGGGCAACGGCACCATCCATGGTTTTGTATACAATGCTCCTGACGATATATGGTTTAGTACTAATATGGGCTTGGTCCATTATGATGCTACGCGCGATCTGTTTCATACCTTTGGATACAATGATATGATGAATGTGGTGGAGTTTAGCGACGGTGCAGCTTTTAAGGATGCGAAGACGGGAGCAGTCTTTTTTGGTGGTATCAATGGTTTTGTTTGTATACAGGCTACCGGATACAAAGGCGTAGTATATATGCCGGATTTGCATGTCGTTCAATTGAAGATTTTTGGAGAAAATATCAATCCTTTTATATATATATCTGGCATACATCCTCATCACATTATACATTTAAAACATGACCAGAACTTCTTTAATATTACCTTTAATGCAATGGATTATATCTATGGAAGCAATTATATTTTTTACTATCGCCTCAAAGAAGGTAATGATAAGTGGATCAATAATGGACAGGATAATACGGTGTCATTCAATAATCTTGCTCCGGGGCACTACAAATTGGAAGTAAAGTACTATAATACTGCCATCAATCACGAGAGTAAAGTATATATTTTCGATATTTATATTGCTCATCCCTGGTATACTACAATATGGGCTTATCTTATCTATCTGACTATTAGTTTTTGTATCGTTTATTATTTTGTAGAAAACTATATTAAACGTAAACGCTATCGCGAAGAGAAAGAAATGAAGGACTTGCAGACCCTGCATGAAAAAGAGGTGTCTGAGTCGAAACTTAATTTCTTTACGACTGTGGCACAAGAATTCAGCACTCCGCTGACACTTATTAGTGGCCCGTGTCAGCGTATTTTATCCACAAATGGTTTGAACAAAGGGGTCTTAAACTATGCTCGTCTTATTCAGACAAATGTTGTGCGGCTCAATGACTTGATTCACGAATTGTTGGAATTCCGTTCTGTAGGCACAGGTAATAGGAAACCCAAAATACAAGAGGTGTATATCTCCCAGGTGGTGAGAAATATCGCGCGCAGTTATATGGAAGTAGCCAATTCCAGGCAGATATCTTATCAAAGTAGAATACCTGAAAGTCTGAACTGGAATACCGATAAAGCTTTCTTTTCTACAATTATTGCTAATCTTATATCGAATGCTTTTCATTATACCGATAACGGAGGTGATATAAAGTTGGAATTATTTATTGCGGACAATAAACTGATATTCAGAGTCGTGAATTCGGGGAATAATATTGATGAAGCGGGTATGCTTAAACTATTGAATAATAACGCTATTTTAAGTAACTTTGAAAGTCACAACGCCAGCGGACTTTCGAGAAATCGATTGGGTTTGGCACTTTCTTACAATATGATCAATCTACTAAATGGTTCGATCAGTGTGAAAGGTATAGACAATCAAGGCATTGATGTCTCTGTCGCTTTCCCTTTAATCGAAAGATGTGAAAAGGATAATATATTTGATATTGCTCCCGATAATGTGTCCCATCATTTGCATGTAAAAGAGCATTTGGTCATACCTCATTATGAAATGAATGATATGCATCCTACGATGCTTGTAATCGAAAACGAGGTAGATATATTATGGTTTATAGGGGATATCTTTTCTTCCGAATTCAATATCATACCTTTACAAGATTCATCGAAACTTGATGAAGTGCTTGGCTACGATTTGCCGAATTTAATTATTTGTGATATGTCAATGCCTGGAATGAGTGGATTAGATATTACTCGAAAATTGAAATCTGAAAAAGAGACTCAGCATATACCTATTCTTATACTCTCTAGTAAGTATGAAATAGAAGAACAGACGAAAGCTCTTTCGGCCGGTGCCGAGATGTACATCACCAAGCCGTTTAATGTAAGTATGCTTCAAGTGTCTGTTTTGCAAATCATAAAGCGTGAGGAGAGTTTGCGTACTTATTTTACCTCGTCAATGAGCTCTTTTGAGAAGACTAATGGACATTATTTGCACCGAGAATCAAAGAAGTTTTTGCAGTCGGTGTCCAAGATTATCAAAGAACATCTTTCGGATGTCGATCTATCGCCCACTTTTATAGCTAAGGAGTTGAATATAAGTACTCGGAATCTATATCGTAAGATGGATGAGATAGGCAAGGAGAGTCCTGCTGAAATTATTAGAGAGTGTCGGCTTAATTTTGCACAACAATTATTGCTTACGAGCAAAGATACGATTTCTGAGATCGTATTCAAGTCCGGATTTTCTAATAAGGTTTCCTTTTTTAAATTGTTCCACGAGAGATACGGCTGTACTCCTAAGCAATACCGCAAAAAAAATGATATGGTATCCTAATGCACGAAGAGAATCAAATTGGAGCATAATATCATATTTCTTTCTTTAATTGCTCACCAAATAGTGTAGACCGCATTCTGATACTTCAAGGGGTATGCATTCCCGTCACGCCAGACACATCTATCAAACACAATATTAGATGATACTCGAGGCTGTGACGGGATATGAAAGTTGTTAGATGGCTATTGGGGGTGAGCGTACCAATAGATTGATTATTAATATTCAATGTATCGACATAATGATGGTGATGAAATGTGATGTTCGAATCATCGAATATACAGCACAGGATGGACTGTGTTGGCTTTTTACTCTGATAATTGCTAAATAGCAGGCGAATATATTAATCGAAATATTGCCCAATAATTGCAATTACCTCCTTTTGAGGTCTGTGAGACATACGGATCAAAGTTGGTTCATATCAGATTATTGCTGTCCGATAAAAAAAATACAATAGGCAGAAAATTAGGGCTGTTTCCATTTGGTGGAATCAGCCCTTTATGGTTACTTTGCTTTTACCACAAAACAAATTAATAACCATGGGTAAAAGTACA
>JAYRGW010000068.1:0-9601 GCA_041907665.1 Bacteroidaceae bacterium | reverse complement strand
GATATTCAGCTTTACGATCCCTACGATGAGGTGGCCCATGGAGTATTGAAAAGCCACAACGGACGTAGCGAATGGTTATTCCATCTATGCGATGACGATGACAAAATGAAACAGAAAGGATTATCGGTAAATGAAGCGAACCGAATCAAAAGCTTGAGTGAATGCTAACCTATACAAAAGGATATTCGTTTAGTTTCTAAATAAAGGCTGTTCGAAAAAGGTATATCCCTGTAGATTTACAATGTATACAGCCCGTCAACTAGAAACGATTACATATGGTAGAAACGCTCTAAAAAACAGACGTATGTCACCACCATAACTAACGGATGTTACTGCGGTAACTAACGCAAGTTATCCTAACAACTAACGTTAGTTTCGTCAACAACATCCGTTAGTTACCGCTGCGACATACGGTTGATTTTTTGCAAGACAAAACAAGGTCACGGTCGTCGTTTTGGAAGGGTGATTAATACATGTGTCCAGTTCTTACGGATACTTAAAGATACCTCGTGTAGATATGTCAAACCCTGTTTTCTTCGATTCTAGTTACGAAAACATATCCATCATCGTTACTACCTGTATATCAGAAACGTACATACACATGGCGCCAAAATGGGACATAAAAAGCATGTCTTCTCGCAGAGAATCAATGTGTTATGATTTCTATCAATGGGCCCTGATAATGGGCAACACAAGGGGGTGATGAAAGTGGCGTGCGAGAATTCTTTTTCGACCACGTTTTCAGAAGTGAACATGGAGAGCAAAACTGATACCATTTTAGCCATACCGAAGTGATACTTTCAAATGCGTGGAATCGACACTGTGTTTACCAAAAATGATAACGACGAACATAAAAAAGACAATTTTCTAAAAGAATTATTCATGAGTGAGATAAAAAAATGAGGACTGCATATGAAAACAGCCCTCATCAGCATAGTAGTAGTTATCGCCTTTATAATGTAAAATAAGAGAGAGATTATTTCTATTTCTAATAGAAATTATATTCTACTTTTGTTAGTTGTTTTAAGTTACCCAAATTTAATTTCCGATACCTACTTATAAAATTTATTTAACCATACATTTTTATCTAACACAATACTTTATTGTTGTTTTTGTTTATTGTAGTTATCCAATCCAGTCTGCAAGAACTCTTTGTACTTACTTATATTTTCATCATAAGAATAAGATTTGTTCAAGGGCAGGCCGTTATTGTCAACCAACACATAGAACGGTTGAGCATTCGCTCCGAATTTGGAACGTTGCAAGTAGCTCCACTTGTCACCCAACGTACGCAACGTACGTTCCTGACCGTTTTCCTTTACCGTCATGGGTTGAGGCAAAGGAGTTTTATCATCAACATACAAGGATATAAGCACATAATCCTTGTTCATGATGTCCGCAACCTTCGTATCCGTCCATACGGCAAGCTCCATCTTACGACAGTTCACACAGCCGAAACCCGTAAAGTCCAACATCACAGGCTTACCATGCTGGCGAGCATAAGCCATACCGGCATCATAATTCTCGAATTTGGCACGAACCTCACTGTTATACAGATTGAAATCCTGAGTCTTCATCGGAGGAGCAAAAGCACTCACCGCTTTCAAGGGAGCACCCCACAAACCGGGAATCATATAAATTGTAAAGGCCAATGAAATCAGTCCCAAGAAGAAACGGGGAACACCGATACGCGTATCCTCGTCATCGTGTGGGAATTTGATCTTACCCAACAGGTAAAGTCCCAAAAGACCGAAGATGGCAATCCAAAGAGACAAAAACGTCTCGCGATCCAAAATGTGCCAACCGTAAGCCAAATCGGCCACCGAGAGGAACTTCAAGGCAAAGGCCAGTTCAATAAAGCCCAAAACCACTTTCACTACGTTCATCCAACCGCCAGACTTGGGCATCGACTTCAGCCAACTAGGGAACATGGCGAAAAGCGTAAAGGGAAGTGCCAACGCTATCGCAAAGCCGAGCATTCCGATCGTAGGACCGACAATGCTACCAGTAGTAGAAACGGCAACCAACAAGAAACCGATGATCGGGCCCGTACAAGAGAAAGAGACAAGGGTTAGCGTAAAAGCCATCAAGAAGATACTCAGCAGACCGCTTGTCGTCTCCGTTTTACTATCGACGCTGTTCGTCCATTTTGAAGGGAGAGTCAACTCGAATGCTCCGAAGAACGAAGCGGCAAACACTACCAACAACAAGCAAAACAGTATATTGAATACGGCATTCGTAGCCAATGCATTCAACGCACTGGCACCGAAGATCAGCGTAATGGCCAAACCAAGCACTACGTAGATTACGACTATGGAGCCACCATAAGTGAAAGCTTCACGAATACCTTTTCGTTTATCTTTATTACGTTTCAGAAAGAAGCTTACCGTCATCGGAATAATGGGCCAAACACACGGAGTAAACAGAGCAAGAAGTCCACCGATAAATCCGGCAAAAAATATATAGACCCAAGACATGTCTTTGGGAGCATTGGTATCGCCATAAGCGTTGAGTTCTTTAATCACAGGTTTCCACAAATCCAGATTGGCAGGAGTCGCAGCAGAAGCCAAGGCAGCAGAGTCGACCGCCGCAGGTGCCGCAACTGAGTTATGAGCTGAACCGACAGGAGATGCAGAAGAAGCGGCAGCCAATGCTGCCTCCGCCTTCGGGTCGGCTGCAGCCGTAGCTGCCGCTTTGCCCGAATGCTTAAATTCTACCTGAGTAGGAGGCATACAGTTCTGGTCGTTGCAAGCACCATATTCCAAATGGCAATTGATGCTGTAGCTCGGACGAGTGAACTTAATCTTCTGTACGAACTGAACACTCCCTTCAAAAAAACGGAGTTTCATGTCGAACATCTGGTCGTACTTGGAAATCTCCTTACCGCGAGAAGTCAGTTTACCTACCAACTCGACACCTTGAGATTTGTCTACCGTGAATGTCGCAGAAATCGGACCTCCACTACCCAAATTGGTGGAGTATACGTGCCAACCGGCATCGATGCGGGCAGTAAAAACGATTTCAGCTTCAGACCCTTTGACATTCTTCAGCTCGGCTCTGAATTTTACAGGATCCTGCATCTGAGCTTGCAATGAAACAACACTCAACAACAGAAGAAACACTGTGAGAACTTTTTTCATCTAAATAGTATTTAATTAAGTTTCCAAATATGTTTATTAAAAGACGTCCAAACCCCTATTAGGGTTACTCTTTTTTTATTAAAAAATATTAATCGCACTTTATTTGTGGATAAAATCAGAAATAATATACATAAAAATAAGTGAGACAAAAATATATAATATAACTGAGGACTCAAAAGAATATAAGGACATATTAGATTATTTTATAGAACAGGAGGCTCCTTTTAAAGACAGAGCCTCCTCTTATATAACATAATGGTAGTCTCGAATGCTATAAATACACTCAATTATTTAAATACTTCGGCTAATTTATTTGCCAAAGACTCACCCCGCAACTGATCATCTACTAATTTACCATCCTTATCTACTAAAAATATAGCAGGAATCATCGTCACGTTATAAGCTTTTGCTATAGAGCCATCTATATCACGGTAATTAGGCCAAGGCAATTTTTCTTCATCCAAAGCTTTCTTCCAAGCGGCCTCATCCTGATCACGAGAAATGCTAACAATCTGCAATCCCTTGTTTGCATATAATTCATATTGTTTACGGATATTGGGAATTTCTTTACGGCAAGGATGACACCAAGAAGCCCAAAAATCAATCAACAAATATTTATGACCAGCCAGCAATTCTTTAAGAGTTACAGACTTACTACCTGATTTTGCTGTAAATGTAGGAATTTTACTACCAACCATATCAACAGGGTAAACTTCCGCCTTAACCAGTTTTCCGTAAAAAGAATTTTTCGCAGCAGAACTGAATGAATTATAAATTGGACGTTGCTCTTTAGTTAGGTAGTTGTAAAACTTAAGCATAAGAAAAGGGCCCCACCAAGAATCCTTATTAGCTTCAATTGCAGCATTCAAATCTTTATCACATCTAACAAAAAAATCTTTATCAGCTTTCTGATAAGCTCGCATTTCATCGCTACCGTCAATTTGCCTTAACAGAACTGTATCTTTAACCATAACAGCCTTATTCCGTCGTTGTAGCAAATTTGCAAATTTCTTATGATATTCTTCAAATGCAATGTCCAAAGCATCATGAGCTTTGTTCTTTTGCAAATACAAATCATTAAGACGACTACCCGAAACTTTCAACATGAAATTATAATAATTGCGATTCTCCGAAGCTTGATTTAAGACCTTCCCAGAGATATTGATATTCACATTATTCAGTATAAAAAGATAACTACCAATTATTCCTTCAGCACCTAAAAAGACACCACGAGGTTCTTTCTGCACACCTTTGAAAACGAATTTACCATCTTTCAGCACTGCTTTATTAAAAGGTTTTTCATCTTGATGAGAAAATAATCTCAACGTCATAACTGTACCATCGGGTAAACCTTTTATCTGTCCACTGATGGTATAAGCATTTTGAGCCATACTTGATGTTGCAATCAGCAACATCAAACAAATATACATATAAAATCTTTTCATTTTCTATTTCAAATTTATATTCCTATTTATCTACATTTTGAGTAATTGTACCGTTACCATGATTTTCAACAGCTCCCTGAGGAAAAGGCATTGTCCACATATAAGAATCTGGAGCAAGTGAATAGTTAGTACCGTTTTCCGTTTTAGTCAGCGTTCGAGCATAAGCTGCATCCAGATTATAACGACGATTGTCACAAAAAGGAACAATTGTCAAAATAAGTGCATTGTCCTTGGTTCGGCGTATATAATTTATGGCCTCTGGTACTGTATTAGCTTTAATATCTTGATATTTAGAAGCGAGAATACGTGTTTTACGAACTGCATTTAGCACATTCATTGCATCTGATACGCTACCTGAGCGAGCCAAGCATTCCGCCTTAATCAGATAGACTTCTGTCGTAGTCATTCCTCCATAATTGAAACGACCACTCAGATTAGCATAATAATATGTTTGATCGCCTACAGTACGTAATTTCCATCTACATTTAAATTCAGTATCACCATCTTCAAACTTGGCTCCTCTATCTACCCTAATGGTCTTTTCAGACGAAGAATAAGAAGACGGTCCGTTACGAAAATTATAATTTTCAATATTAGTATATCCCATTGGCGAAGGAATGGTCTGATATTTAGTCGAATTATCCAAGGTCGATTGATATTGTGCATAGTAAGCATTCCAATCAAAAAGCGAACTATTGATAGCCAAAGCTTTATTAGCATAATCCAGAGCATTGGTATAATCACTCATTTGAAGATAAACGCGTGCAGCAAAAGCGTATCCGGTTGCCTTATTTGCCTGTAAAATAGTAGCCGCTTTATCAGGCAAATCAGGCAAAGCCTTAGCAATATCATCAAGTATAAAATCATAAATACCTTTAACACTCGGTTGAGTATAAGAAGCTCCAACCTGCGCACTAGTAATAAGAGGTACTCCGCCATCTGTTGCAGCAGTAGAGGCATTATATGTCTTGGAATAATAATTCACTAACATAAAATAATTCATTGCTCGAATAATCCGAGCTTGAGCAGTAACAACAGCACGTTGTTGATCGGTAGCGTCCGTGGCAGAAGCAGCATCTTCAATAACAAGATTACATGTCGATATTGCACCATATCCTACATAGTAAGTCGACTCATCAGACTTATTAAGAGTCACACGATTGGCTGTATTATCCCAAAAATAATTGGCATGCCATAATGGATAATAGCTTAGATTACTAGGACTAACATAGTTATCATTCAGAAGTATAACCGATTGAGTAACATCCTCGCGCAACACGCCGTATTCATAACGAAGCATCGCTTCAAAATCTGTAAGTGACGTAGGAATCTTTTGCCCCTTAGGAATATTGTCCAAGTATCCATTGCAACTCGAAAGCAGAGAAGTAAGGCCTAATAATGATACACAGATATAAATATATATATTCTTTTTCATTGTCAATATTATTAAGAATTAAAATTCAAATGATAAACCCCATACATAATTTGGTGAGATATATCCTCCCAACATATACTTGGCAGCTTTGCTCTTTGCAATGGTCAAAGCGTTTTCTACATTAAATTGCAATTTAGCATTGCTAAGATAAATCTTATGCAACATTTGAGAAGGCAGACTATAAGATAAAGAAATATTTGCCAAACGCAAATTAGAAGCATCAATAACGTTTATACCTGCATACCCGTAAATAGTGGAGCTATTCGAATTATAATCACTACTTTCCGGGAATAATGCCCTCGGAACATTTGTTTTCAACTCATCACCAGCTTGTTTCCAACGATTGGTAATATTTTTATTTACAGGAGCAAATGAAGCGGTATATCCCATTAAAGCACTATTATATGCATTTGACAACATCGGCAGATCAGAGTTGCGGAGCTTATGTCCTCCCCTATATACCCATAAGCAAGAAAAATCAAAACTTTTATAGCGCAACATCAAATTGAGAGAAGCATTCGTCAAAGGCTCTGTTGTTCCTGCATATACGATTGCATCCAGAGATTGAGGATTATCAACTGTGGCCTGGCCACTACCATCATAGACCTGTGGCAATCCCTTATTATTCAAACCAGCCCACTTATACGCATATATAGAAGCATAAGGATTACCCACAATAGGATAAGAAGAAGGATAATCTAATTGCAAATAATAAACAGGAGCTTTAACATTTACATAAACAACTTTATTTTTATTATAGCTATATGTGGCAGTAGCATTAAAGTCCAAATTCTGACTATGAATAATATTTCCACTCAAAGTCATCTCGACGCCACGATTTCTCATTTTGCCATTATTAATCATATAGGTGTTATATCCGAACCCTTCAGTAGGAACTCCCATTGTATTGGCCAAAAGATCGGTACCCATCTTATTATAATATTCGACAGTACCGTTTAATCGGTTATTGAAAAGTGAAAAGTCAACACCTATATTAGTTGTAGCCGTCTTTTCCCAACGGAGATTAGGATTAGGTCTACCAACAACATAGCCTTGAAGAGCATTAACTCCTGCGTTTTGCGAATAACTGGCAGTCATATAAGGAGCCGCATTCTTTGCTATATTACCACCAATACCATAAGAAAAACGAAGTTTCAAACGGTTGATCCAAGATACTTTAAAAAACGATTCACGATCCATATTCCAAGCTGATCCAAATGACCAAATAGGTTTTCTCTGATATTTAGAATTAGTACCCCACAAATTTGAACGGTCCCAACGTATACTACCGGTAATCATATACTTGTCGTCATAAGAATAGGCTGCATTACCATAAAAAGAAATAAAACGATCATCTGTATAACGATTATAAGCAATATTGTTTTGGCTAAACGAACCTCCACCAAGAAGACCATAAGTATTAGCCAGTATTGCAGCATTTACTAGAGAATACGAAAGCATATCAGGATCATAATTGTAGAGCGTATTATTATCATAATCCAATTTCGTTTGTCTTACTTCTTGACCGAAAAGAGCTGTTACACTGTGCTTTTCTGCAAAAGTACGATCAAAATTCAATTGCTGGCGAAAAGTAAATGCTTTGGATGTCTGATTTTCCCGATAATAAATATTACCATAAGGAATGTTGTATACTGTGCCTGATGTTCCCGCTGTTGCATACGAATTAACCATGTTGCGAACATAATAAGAATTCTTATCGTACAAGGTATTCGATTTGTCATAAGCATATTCGTATTGACACATCAACTCATATTTCAGAAAAGGCGCAAAAGTAATGCCTAATTTGCCATACACACGATTAATGAAATCGCGAGAATTGTTCAAATTACGGCCAATCTCATCTAATGGAGTAATATCCATATTATATAATCCATTGCTACTAATTATAGACATTGTACTCTTTGACAATCTAGATGCGGCAGTAGAAGTATAATAGCTTCCATCATCATTTACCAAACGATCGTATGGTAAATAGGTAAAACCGGGATTCATCGCATCATAAGTCTGATTAGTAGCATTTTTGAAATAAGTATATGTGCCTATATCAAATTTCAACCAAGACGTCATATCAAGCGAATTTTTCAAATCAAAACCAATTGAATTGTCTTTAGAATACTTATCATTGAATTTATTGTTTCGATAAGATACCGAACCCATAAAATTATTTTGATCGGAGGCTTTACCGAAAGCCAAATTATATTGTTGATAGAGTGCATCACGCTTTGCATATTTCGCCACGTCATTATAATATCGATATCCTTGGGAAGCCAAATTGGCTAAAGTTTCATCAGATACATTCTTCGTCGTATTACCGGCGTAATAATTCAAAATAGCCTTTATGCCTTGAGTGGTATACGCATTATTATCAAGTATAGATTGTGCATAGGCTGCTGCGCCAGAACCTTGAAGATTAGGGTTGCTTGATGCCCATTCTTTTTCCAAATCAATCATATCAGATGAATCAGCCAAACGCCCTTTATAAAAATAATAGGGATGAAGAGTCAACGTTGAAGAAAATGAAACCGATATTTTATTTTTCTTAGCTTTCTTAGTCACGATGACAACCACTCCATTGGCTGCACGCGCACCATAAATACTAGCAGCAGCGGCATCCTTTAATACAGTAATACTTTCAATATCTTCCAAATTAAGATTTGGAACACTCTCATTCAGTCGCCCATATTGATCGTAACGAGTACTTTCAATAGGAAAACCGTCAATCACATACAACGGATTGGTTATACCATTCATTGTCGTTGTACCACGAATCAAATTGGACGACGCATTATAACCGGCAATTTCTCCTTCGAGCATCGTCGATAAATCGCTATAACGCTTTTGTTCAAGTTGATCTGTAGTTATTTTGGTAAACGAACCTGTAGCGCGTTCTTTAGATATCGTTTGATAACCGGTAACTACTACGTCCTTGAGATTCTGTATATCATCTTCAAGAACTACTTTAACATCCCCTCCTATTTTGACATGCCGACGCACATCTTTCTTTCCAATATAGGAGATAATCAACGTAGTATATTCCTTATCAAGAGACAAAGAAAAAGAGCCATTTACATCGGTAGTGGTACCTACACCTGTTCCTTCTTCGCGTATAGTAGCTCCGATAAGTGGTTGCCCATCAGATTCATATACAGCTCCTTTCACTTTATCCGTCATTCGCTTTTTAGGCGTTTCCTGACGTATTAGAATTTTTTCTTGACGCGGAGTGATCAATATTTTATTACCTACCATTGTATATTGCAGACGACGAGACGTCAATACACTATGCAATATTTGAGCAACACTCTGCTTGTTTACTTTAAGCGTCACACTTTCCTTACCATCAATTTCAGCATCACGATAAGAAAAAGTATACTTTGTCTGTCTTTCAATAATTGAAAACAATTGCCTAAGCGAAGCATTTTCTACCGAGATATTTAGAAGCTGTTTAAAAATTAATCGTAATATTTATTAAGCATGATTTTACAGAAAGCCAATTGCACCATAGCCACAGCTGTTTCTGCATGATACTCGTAGTCAATCGTAAGCCTTCTGAAATTTTCAAG
>JAYRGW010000067.1:0-9856 GCA_041907665.1 Bacteroidaceae bacterium | reverse complement strand
TATCGGGCGAACAACATCAGAGCTAAACTCCCTGATACGGGTGAGGCGTGGGCAAGTGCATGCTATTTCTCAAAGAATGTGATGAAGTTCCTCAAAGAGCTTCTTCATGTGCTTACTGAAATGATGCAAATGTGGAGAAATATAAGACTCACACTTGATTTAGTAAAAAATCAGAGGCCAGTGATCGCATTTAGGCTAATTAATGTAATCTGTGGATAAATATTATTCAGCAGACCCTAATTAATACGTCCAAAATACCCACAAGCTCCCCATTTATTATGCCAGCCAGTTACAAGTTGGTCTCCAGTTGTAAAATTAAATTCAGGTTTGTCATAATCTATCATATCATTACGTTGAGCATCAAAGCCCCATTGTTCACCTTCTTCAGCATTACCTCCTAACATAATGTTGAAATGATGGTCTCTCAGTACATCAATTGCATAATTGGCGTATACATTTAGCGCATAAGAATTATCTTTGCGAGCATACTGATAAACGTCTGAACCCCAATCCGTTGTTTGTAATCCAGCTGTTATATCTCCACCCCAAGAATTATAACTTACGACTGGATAATATGATGTTTTTTCATCGTAACGGCGAACGTTATAAGTATAATCAGCATTTAATGTAAGTCCTTTTATAATAGTTGCTTTTAAAAAGCCTCCCATACGAGTATACGTATCGTGGCTATTATCATCTCCTGCTTGTTTACGGCAGGCTATATCATTGAAAAAATCATTTCCTTGATAGGTACCATAAGGACCAAAAAAACTACCCCAACGCCACATATATTGAAAAGAAGTACGAAGCGTATTGGGTGTCGTATAATCTTTATCACTATATTGAAAACGTCCACCGACCGTTAGCCAAGGAGTAATATCTGTTGAAAGATTTAATAAAACATTATATTTGTTCATTTTGTCAGGATTAAACTTCATAATACCCTCTTGATGGTCATAACCAAAAGACATAAAATAAGAAGTATTACCATTTGTTCCTTGTAGAGATACATTATGACTTTGACCTGGCTTCCATTTACGAAACATGATATTTTTCACATCCCAATCGGCATAATACATCCCTACACCATTATTGTCTAACTTAAAATCACCAACATTATTATCATCTTTATATAATTCCATCTCACGGTATTTAGCTTTACCTCCACCATGTTGTTCTTTCCACTTTTGAGCATAAGGGAGCATATCTTTTAAATACATTCCAAAAAGTTCACTCTGATTTCCGGCTCTATCATTGGCAGAGATCATAGCCTTCAACTGGGTTGGAACATCTGGGTAATTAGGAAGAATACTAGAGGTATCCCAAGAAAAATTATTAGTATAATTTATAGTGACTCTATCAACTTTTTTTGCAGATTTAGTTGTAATAAGGACAACGCCAAAAGCTGCCCGAGTTCCATAAATAGAGGTTGACGCAGCATCCTTTAAGACACTAATGTCTTGGATATCATTTGGATCTAGATATGATATATCATCCATAGGTACACCATCTACCACAATTAAGGGAGATTTAGAACCACTACTTAAAGTTCCAATACCTCGAATAACTACAGAAGGTTCAGAATCTAATCGTCCACTACTAGATATAATAGTAAGACCGGGGACAACTCCCTGCAAGGCCTTTGTTACATCTGCTACAGGACGAGCTTCTAAAGTTTTAGAAACATCTACAGTAGATACTGCACCTGTTAAATTAACCTTTTTCTGGGTTCCATAACCAACAACAACGACTTCATCTAGAGTTGTGTTATTCTCTTGCAAAGTGATAATTACGTTGCGAGTAGCTTTCACTTCTTGCGTCGTATAACCGATGTAACTGACAACGAGAATACTTCCAGTTTTTACTTTTAACGAAAATCTCCCGTTTACATCAGTAATTGCACCATTTTTGGATCCTTTTTCATAAACGCTTGCACCGATAATCGGAGCACCCGTTGCATCCAAAATAGTTCCAGTGATTGTGGTATTCTGCTGCTGAGTCAAAGCAATATTAGAGTTTTCGGGAGCAGAACTTTTAGCAAACACAAGATTGCCATTTAATAAAAAAGCGATCAAAGCCATCGCTGTAAAAACGCTTTTCACAGCAATGCTTTCTTTTTTACATTTTTCTCTCATAAGGTTAAAATTTAAATGAATTATAAAAATCAGAGATAATCAATAGGAGTCTTGAATAACGCATAATAAATAGTTACTTCATTGATTTTTAATTAGGTACGTTAAGGGTAAACTTACCTTTTTGGTTTGTAATGCCTCCTTTATTTGTACCTTTAACCAATACATTCGCACCAATAATCGGCTCGCCCTTAGTATCGACAACCGTTACAGTGATTTTCTTTGCTTGCACAACCGATTGAGCAGATTCGTCTGCATAGACACTCACTGCTAAAGGGACGCTCATGAAGAGAGAGACAAACAAAACTAAGAAATAATGCCATTTTTTGTTCATAATAATACTTAGTTAGGGTTAATTCATTCCATAAATGGTTTCCACATTTGTTTTAGGTTTATACATCGTTTTTAATCCGATGCAACAAATATAATTTATATTTTTTAGAAATAAAAATATATTATAGTTTATTTAGTTAATAAAAAGTTAATATATATATGCATATATAAAATAGGAGTATGTATTACTAAATAATAACATTGAAATAGAAATGTTATTCAAGGTTATTAGATATATTTATTTAAATAATAGGGGTATATAAACTTAATAAGACGTACAAAGCCCTAAAACAATAGAAAGGGCTTTGTACGTCTTATTAAGTTTATAAAAAAAAATAAAATTACTTCTTAGATTGGAAGACCATGGCAAAAGATTCATTCTTTATTCCCTTTGGCAGAAAAACGGATACAGTATCCCCTTTAGCCTTCCACTTTAGCGGAGTGCCATTGCAAAGCATACGTATCTTTGTACCCTTTAGAGGCACATTACCTTTCCAATTTATAACATCAGATAATGTCTGTTTTTCATCTAAACGATAAATGGCATAAAGGGTTTTACCATTTTTATCGGCAGTAAACCACGTATTACCACTATTATATATAGGAGTAGATCGAGTATTATATATAGCCGTTCCATTTTCTCTCATCCACACACCTATCACTTTCAAGCGTTCCACTACTTCGGGTTGTATCAGTCCTTCGGGAGTTGGTCCTACACCAAGAACAAGACTACCTCCTTTTGCAACAATTTCAATAAGTGAATTAATAATTTTTTGTGGCGACTTGAAATTAGGATGCTTTACATAGCCCCAATCATCACTGAGCGGTATACAACTTTCCCATGGATAAGATAGTTGCTTTTCAGGAATAGTTCGTTCTGGAGTCTGATAGTTTTCATAAGGACCATGAATGGTACGATCTACCATAATTAATCCCGGCTGATCATGCCGTCCCATTTCTGCAATACGGGGCATATCAATATCTTGATTGTTCTCTTTGCAAACCCAGCCTCCATCAAGCCATAATATATCAACACGCCCATACCGCGACATAAGTTCTTCTATTTGCCGATATGTATAGTCTTTGAACATTTGCCAATGCGCCGGATATTTTTGAATATCATAATTGACATTGCGGTTTTTTTGTGGATATACATCCCACCAATAGTATTGTGAATGCCAATCAGGTTTCGAAAAATAAGCGCCAATCATAAAATCCTGCTTACGAAAAGCGTCAAATACGTATCGGGCTACATCACGTTTCGGATTGTCTTTGAATGCATAATTGGCTATAGAAAAATCGGTTAAATGAGAATCGAACATACAAAAGCCATCATGATGTTTGGTTGTAAAGATCATATACTTCATTCCGGCATCTTTCATAACATGAGCCCATTGATCTGGGTTGAATTTTGTAGGATTGAACCTATGACACTGTCCCCAGTACCAGTCTTTATACTGCTGATAGGTCTGAGTCGTATCACGAGTAATCCAATCCTCGTTGCAAATAGACCAAGATTCAACAATACCTGGTACGGCATAAAGTCCCCAATGAAACAAAACACCAAACTTTAGGTTTTGCCACTGATCGAGCTTTTCTACAACTTGCTTGTCTGTAGGAGGTTCATACTCTTTTGATCTTTCATACACATCGCCTTGAGCAAGGATATTGCCCGAAAAGAGCAAACAGAAGAACGATAAAAAAACTAATTTTATTTTCATTTTGTTTTGTATTTGGTTGTCGATTTTGATATTATAATCTAGAGAATGTAATGCAAAGAAAGCAATTTTTCATGAGATTTATTTCATTTCAGTAAGGTATTTCCAGTAACGCAGTGGCATATCTTGACGTCTTTTACGCGGATTGAGCCTTTCTCGTATAGCAATAGCGTCATAGTAGCTACGCCACAATTGTTGATAAATACTCTCATCTTTGTCTGCATATTCGGAACGTAGTTGCCCATTTTTTATTCTTTCTTCCTCGTTGGTAAGCGTTACTTCGGTGATATTCTTCATATCATAATAAAAGCCATAATGCCGTTTCATATCATACATAAGAAACTTCTCATCAGCAAATCGGTCGCAAAAGTGATGAATGGCAAGTGGCAAAGTATTGAATTGCGGTTCTAGAGGAGCAAAATAAGTACCATCAGCAGTTTTTTGAAAACGGGCAAATTGTATAAGCCGATGAGCCTCATAACTCACTTTTTTGTATATTTTGGACAGTAGAAGTACATCTGGATCAGCAAAATTTGTTTCAATACTGCAAGGCGAATCAATCGTTTTGCGCAAATAGCGGAACAACAACACATCAATATCAGGCAATTCAGAAAGCCAACAGTTTGTAACTTCTTTGGCGCCCATTGCAGATAATTTCGATGTAAGATGTTTCCATACTCTATCAGATTTTGTTTCATCAGTGACTATGGTATAATGATGGTCGCAAAAAAGGGGAACAGGAGAATCCATAACCAGCAATTGTTCTGGAAAATCTTTCAAACGGTATGCTTCAAAAAGACAAGTAAGCATTCCCTCAAAGCTCTTATCATAAAAAAAAACAGTCATCGGGTCGCATCAAAATCTAATTCCAACTGACCATCATCAATTTTCCTTTTCACTGTCGGGACAAGCAACGAGCGAACCCCGCTCGGTTTTAGTTCATTGATCGTATGAGTCGGTAATTCACGACATACAATAAAGTATTGAGCCTTTTTCATGACGACTCCTATTTTCTTCAATTCATAAAAGCCGAGTCTGGAAAAGCGTCTTGATGAACAGATAAGAGTCGCAGACTTTACCCCTATACCAGGTATACGAAGTATCATCTCATAATCGGCGGTATTGATGTCTATAGGAAATAATTCAGGATGACGCAAAGCCCATGCCAACTTCGGATCTACTTCTAAATCTAAATTGGGATATGCCTCGTCTACAATCTCGTTAACTTTAAAATGATAAAATCTCATGAGCCAATCAGCTTGATATAATCTATTTTCTCGTATCAAAGGTGGTTGTTTTAGAGCCGGGAGCCTTTTATCATAAGCATTGACTGATATATACCCCGAATAATAAACACGTCGCATCGTATGTTGTGTATAGAGAGCTGAAGAAAGTTTCAATATATCATTATCATTTTCGGGAGTTGCACCAACAATCATTTGTGTACTTTGTCCCGCAGGGGCAAAACGGGGAGCCGAACGAAAATGTTTTCTTTCTTCGGAACTTTCAATAGCATGCTGTCGAATAAATTGCATGGGCTGAAAGATACTTTTAAATGTCTTCTCGGGAGCTAATCGCTGTAAACTCTGTTCGTTCGGGATCTCTATATTCACACTAAGGCGATCGGCATAAAGTCCTGCTTCACGAATAAGCTCGCTACTTGCTCCAGGGATGCTTTTTAAGTGAATATAGCCATTGAAGCGATGAACAGTACGCAAATCTTTGGCAACTTTCACAAGCCGTTCCATAGTATAATCGGGGTTACGAACAACTCCGGAACTTAAAAATAGTCCTTCAATATAATTGCGTCGATAGAATTCCATTGTCAGATCGACCAATTCAGAGACCGAAAATGTAGCTCTGGGTCTGTCATTGCTTCGGCGATTGATACAATAGGCACAATCATAAATACAAAAATTGGTAAGCATTATTTTGAGTAAAGAGATACAGCGCCCATCGGCAGCAAAACTATGACATACCCCAATCCCTCCAACAGTATTTCCTACGCCACCTTTTTGGTTAGAACGTACAGTACCGCTAGAAGAGCATGAAACATCATATTTGGCTGCTTCGGCCAAAATCTTCAATTTATCAAAAACGTCTGCTTTCATTTATATTGAACTCATTAATCGCAAAGAAAGAGCGATAAACTAAAAAACGGATGACGTTATGAGCCAAAAAAAGCCAAGCGCATGCCTGGCTTCAATTTCCTTTAGCTAAAGAAACTACTGTTTTGAAGCTTCTAAAGATGCTTTACGGAATTCTTTCATCAGTTTCTCTAGATCAAGAGAAGCTTTACGAGCACGAGTTCCAGCAGCTTTATTGCCTTTGTTTAACTGTAAATCAGCATCTTTAGTAAAATCTGCATATAAAGCAGCAGCTTTTTCAATTAATTCTTTCATAACCATTCTATTTTTCAATGTTAATATTGCGAGACAAAAATACGTTTTTATTTGTAAAACAGAAAAAAAGAGAGAATATTTTTAACGATTTCGCTAAAAAATAGTGATTGTGCAGCATTTATACAATAATTAAAGAACAAAATTATTACCTTTGCATACTAGAAACTTTAAAAGATACATTCAATATGGGCTTATTTTCAAATATATTCGGCAAAAAAGGAGATGCAGACAACGTATCAAAAACTAGTGTAGAAGATTATGTTTCTCTGACCCGTGTTTATTTCCAATCCATACTGGCTACCCAAATGGGAATTACTAATATTCGCATTCTTCCTGATATTGCCAATTTTAAAAGACTTTTCAAGATACCCACTCAAGGAGGGAAACTAGGTATTGCAGAGAAATCGGCTTCAAAAAAGATGCTGATGCAAGATTACGGTATGAGTGAAGATTTCTTCAAAGAAATAAATCATTCTATCAAAAACAATTGCCATAATCAGAATGATATTCAGACATATCTTTATCTTTACCAAGGTTTCAGCAATGACTTAATGATGTTGATAGGGAATTTGATGCAATGGAAACTTCGTATACCTTCTTCATTCAAAAAAACAATATATTCGCTTACCCAACAGACCGTACATAAGATTTGTACTAAAATGATCTGGAAAAAAGATGAGATTCATAAGACTGCAGCTAATGTTCGTCAATACAAAGAGCGTCTTGGTTACTCGGAAGAATGGATGACAGAATATATTTTTCATATTGTACTTCTTGCAAAAAAAGAATCTCGTAAGACGAAGAAAGAGGGAGAAAAGATTCACTAGACTTCTTCCTAAATAAAAAATACGGAATAAAGTACATGCTAAGTCTATCACGAATGTCTTAGGTCCACCGACAAAAGCATCGTTAATTTACTGTGAAATATACGGTATGGTGCCGCGTGGAAGTAATAAAGTATCTAAATGGTATATCTTCGGATGCTATTGCATCCCGGAATTCTTATTCTGTCCACGTAGATTATGCTACTACAGCGACTTAAATGGGACAAAACTGAAATCGCTATTATTTTACTCTCCGACATAACGTCCTTTCTACTTCTTATCTACTTTCCCAATGAAAAGATTAAGATATGATTGGACATTTCTTGATCAAAATCCTTATCAAATTTATCGATAACACAGAAAATTTCTGTATTTTTGGATTTGGCTATTATAATTATATTTGTCATCTATTATTTATCATCACCTATAAATACGTACAAACATCTCATGGTAGCCAATTATTTGAAGGACTGTTTACAACATTTCTTATCCCGAACTCAAGTATAGCTATCTTTCTAAAATACATTTACGAAGAAGAGAATCGCTATTTGGAGACAGTAACTAAACGTATCTTAGTAACAGAGGAAGCGTTGAAACGGTTTATAAAAGAATAAATAGAATAGGATGGATGAGAATATAAAAAATAAATTGCGAACGATCATTTCATTGCCCGATGACGATTACGAGTTGTTTTTTTCATGGTTTGAGAAGAAAAAATACAAGCGCTACACATCTATCGTTGATTGCAATCATGTGGAAGATTATCTGTATTTCATCGAATCGGGAGTGGTACGTTTTTGGGTGGAAAATGGAGAGAAAGAAGTAACATTCGATTTTGCTTTCCCCGATACATTCTTTAGCTCTTATGCGTCTTTCATTACAAGAAAAAAGAGCAAATGGAATATTCAAGCACTTACGCCGATAGTCGTGTGGCAAATTTCTTACAATAAAATACAACAGTGCTATGAGAATTTTTCTTCCGGACAAAAAATAGGGCGAATGCTGGCGGAATTTCTTTTTATTCGTTCTACTCATCAGGTAATTTTTTTATTAAAATTATCCCCCGAGGAAAAATACAGAACACTCGTTGCCACACGTCCCAATTATATACAACTCATTCCTTTAAAATATTTAGCTTCCTACATTGGTATTACTCCTCAGGCATTGAGCCGTATACGCCGTCGAATTTATTAACTTGGGTTCATTTCACAAGCAAATACAATGTTTTACCTTTGTGCCAATATTAAAAAGAAAATTAATTATGAAACAGGTGGTAATTATTTCGGGTAGTCCACGGAGACATGGGAAAACGGCCCAAACAATTAAATTCCTTGAAGAAAAGCTATTGGCGCAAGGAAATAAAGTAGATAATATTTCATTGATGGATTACAATATCAAGCATTGCATAGGATGTTTCGGCTGTATGAGAAACAATGAAAAAGTTCCGGCATGTGTGCAGAAAGATGATGTAAATGCCTTATTTGAAAGAATGATAATGGCAGATATCATTATATATACGTCGCCAATCTATTCTTTCGATTTCTGTTCATTATTCAAAACTTTTTTCGATCGTCAATTTAGCATTACTCAAAATTACGGTACCCCAAATGCCTCTTCTTGCTTAGAAGGAAAAGATGTTCTGTTATTGGTTGCTTGCGCCGGAAAAGCTGAAGAAAATGCTATGATTGCATACGAAGTCTTCGACCGTGGAATGAAAATAGCCATGAAAGCCAATATTGTAGGAAAATATGTTCTTGAAAACGACGAAGCTCCCGACTTTATAATGAGAGCCAAAGCCATTGCCAATCAAATGGCAGAAATCATTGCCTCGTAGTAATTGTTTAAATGAGAAATTTCTTGATCAAGAATAATTGAAAAGAAATTGTCGATGATAAAACAGATTTACCAGTAGAATCTAAGGGATAGATGTAAAAGCAATTTATCGAGAATGAGGTCTTGGCAACAAGAATAGAGTCCCTTACCTATATGCATAAATCGGCTAATCAGCTATCTGTAGGGGTGTGTTTAGATCGAGTCTAAATAGACCCCTACCGGAAATAACGTTCCTACAATATGCTCTTGCCTCTATTTTGAGGTCTCTTTTCGCTGGCGTTGTATGTGGTACATCATTAACATACTGTGTGATAGTGCGTAATGGTGTCATACTGAAGTGACAAAGGTTGAAAATAGAATTGTATTTCAGAAAAAAAGGAATCGATGAATAGCCGCATATATGTTGTCTTATTTCTATACAAACAGTTGGAGTATTCATCCCATTTCAGCAGAAAGATACAACGATACAATGCTTTGCATACAATCATTTTTCATAACAGATCTCAAAGTGAACATTCTCCGATATTCTGATACTTTCTTATCCAAACATAGGCTACAGACTATTGTAGCCCACTATTTTTGCTGTTGTTCCATCGCTCGCATGTAACTAGAAT
>JAYRGW010000066.1:0-10486 GCA_041907665.1 Bacteroidaceae bacterium | reverse complement strand
AGAATGCTTACGATTGACTACGAGTATCATGCAGAAACAGCTGTGGCTATGGTGCAATTGGCTTTCTGTAAAATCATGCTTAATAAATATTACAATTAATTTTTAAACAGCTTCTAAATTGCTTACCTTTACACCGCTATTTAGAGGTAGAGTTAAAGACCTTCACTTTCAAGTTATTGTTCCAAGCCCTTCTCTTAAAGTTCGCATGTGACCCCAACATCAAAATGTGCGCTACAGCGATTGAAAGATATTTCATAAGATATAAAAGGTAAGGATCTCTCTTACAAAGGGTCATGTATTATGATCCAACATGGGATCATGGAGAAATGCGCTACAAATGTGCGCTACCAAAAATCTTAAATTTTTCTATTTCATTGCCATTCAATGAGTTCGAAAGCATAAGAATTTTACGCCATGGCCCCAAGCGGATCACAAAAAACTAATATAAAGGGGTACCGACAAGGTATCCCTCTTTTCGTTTATACACAAATACAATTTTATTTGGCCGAATTTCATTTGGAAAGTTGGCCTTTCTTCAAAATATCTTTGCACTATGAAATGAAATGATTACTTTTGCGACACTATTAAAGAGGTAGAGTCAGGGGCCTTTGCTCTGAAGTAATGGTCTAAGACCATCCTATGGAAGTACACGTATGATCTATCTTTACGATAATATCATGATGAGACATGCCGCAATTGAAAGATATTTCAGAAGATATAATAAGGTAAAGATTTATCTGGCAAAAGAGTTTGGTGTTTGTAACAGTTCGCATCACAGAAATAAAAACATATTTGGTCCATTAAAGAAATGAGCAAGCCGCGAATAGCTAGTTTTGATGCATTAAAATGCTTTGCAATTTTTTGTGTTATATTGGGTCACACCATCCAGTACTATTACCCCAACTATAGCTACGAAACATACAAAAACAATTTCCTGTTTTCATTGATATATAGTTTCCACATGCCATTGTTTGCCATAATATCCGGGATGTTTGCTTCTTCTTCATTCAATCTTACTCCAGGGAACTTTATCAAAAAGAAAAGCATTAATTTGCTTCTTCCATCTTTCTCATGGGCTATATTCGGCATTTTCATCAGCATATTAGATAATGGTGGAAGCCGCTCCATATTCGAGATAGCAACAAAGCATCTGGTATTCGGCTTTTGGTTCTTGAAGTGCCTATTTATCTGTTTCGTTATAGCTTACGCGACGAAAAGAATAACGCAAACATCAAAAATTCTGTTCTTTTCGATTTCATTATTCATATCGTTCGTTTCCGATCAATACTACGTAACATTTCTTTGCCCATTTTTTATCTCGGGCATCATCCTCTCCGATTTCATAACTACCTTCAGAGAGAAATGCAATCATGTTATCATTTTTAGCGGCATTTTCTATCTGCTACTGCTTATTAATTGGAACAGCAACTACCTTATCTATTGCAGTCAACCCTATACACTAATGTCGTTCTTGCAGAATGAACAGTATTTCATCTCACGCACTTTAATCTATTTATATAGATTTCTGATCGGACTTACCGGCAGTATCTTCATTATCAGTCTATTCCTCAAAATAAAAGATTGTCACTCCATATTCAAAACAATAGGCAAATACACCATCGGTATATATTGCATACAGGCCTGGGTTATTGAAACCATTTTACCTCGGTTTATACATTTCGACAATGTCCCAGATATCCTATTCACGGTGATTGTCGCCCCATTGTTTTCTGGCATCACTCTCCTACTGTTTACCTTCATTCTAGATAGAATGGCAAAATATCCATTATTAGCAAAATACTTTTTAGGGCGACAATAATTGAAAGTTTTCAATTTAAAAGCTTCGTCCCTGCCCTTATGATAATGAAGTTTACGTCCCTATTAATAGGTTTTCAGCTTTTTATCAGAGCGTAACGAGTAATAGACGTCTATTTAAACAAATACTAAACACATTGTTCCAAATAGAGACGCAAATAAAATAGCACATTTATAAAAAACAACCATTTTTTTGACTGATTAACTTCGTCATAATATAATGCTGGTCAACTTACTACCAATAGAGAATAAAAAGTCCTCCACAATAGCTATTATCATAATATTAATAATAAGCCGAAACTAACAAGACAATTTTCAATAATATCATAGTGTATTTTCCACAGAGTTAACCTCATAAATGTCTAATTTACCCCTATCTATAAGGTGGTTTTATAAAAGAGAGACCCAGCCTCCAAGATCTCTCTATTCCAATCCGTGACCAGAAGTGTCGAGTTATGTGTGTGATATTACTGAAGGTTGCACTCAAACACTATTTAATAAATGCATAAAATTTCAAGAATATACTTCCTGTGAAATCTTTGCATTCAATTCCTTTGTTATATCTACTCCGACCCATCGAGTAAACATAAAATGCTGCTTTTTAAAGTAACGTAACATATTCTCAAAATCAACATCAAATATCTTCATCTTACCTGCTATTGTTCTCTTGTCATCCTGACTTATATATGGACATGTCAGCAGATCCAAAGTCAATATTGTTAGTTCTGCATTGATTGATCTAACTGCAACTGAAACCTTATCGAATTTTTCAAAAACCTTCATCATTAAATTCTTTTTCATAACTTCATACTGCTCTTCATTACCTAAATAATAAAGAAGAATGATAATAGATAAGGCATTTAAGTCGGGATATTTTGAGATTTCGCCATCATCATCCATTTTTATACCCATATAATTTTGAAGTTCATTTGCAGGCAAATGATACTTAGAACGAAGACTTCTCAGTATAATTAGATAATACAATGTTTCAATCTGAGTATTCTCATCAAGATTTGATGTTTGGAATACAAGCGATATTTCATCCTGTATCTTTTTAAATACAATATCTCTAATATAATTGGAGAATCTCGGCACATTCTCCTTGCCAATAACATAGGGGTTATCCAGCATGATAATAATATTATTGAGGATATTGATGACCTTTAGTGTAGTATTCACATACTTGTTGTTCGAATACAAGAAAAATACAGAATCAATTATCTCAAGTAAGAAACGGGACAAAGCCTTTTCCTTTTTCATCTTAACAGTTTGACAATCTTGACATTTATCTTCAAATTCCTCTTTCGTCAAAGCAGTACTAAGAACTTTGAAGAATTTATCAAATTTATTTAAATCTGTTTCAAGTTTTCTGCAAATACGAGCCAATGTATAATTCACCACATCTTTACTTTTTACTCCACAAGTAGTCAGTATAGCTTTGAACTGCTTGTTGAACTCATTTGCCTTAATATATAGATAACTTTTATCAACTAATGCTTCATCTATTCGCTCTGCATTGATCTGCTTTGAATCCTCAACAACTTCCTGCCCTTTATCAAGATCCTCCTTTAGTTCGTCACCTTCCAACTTAGGTTCTTCTTGATGATAATGAAGCATGCTGCCTATAAGCTCATCAATTTGAATTTTTGCACGTGTAATATCTGTAATAAAAGGCCGCTCATAAAACACCGTCTTTTCTGCATTTATACTCATCTTAAACTCTCTTAGGATATTTGCAAAAAGCGACATTGCACGATCTTTTACCTTTTCGTCATTGTAAAATAAGAAATAGTCGTCAACGTACCTATAACACACATAATCTTTGTTAAACCTATATTCTTCACCATCTTCAAGAAGTTCAACCTCTACCCGCTGATCAACATGTTGCAATATAATTTCTGCAAATATTCGAGAGAATTCCGGCCCTATTACGATGCCATTTGTCTCATTATAATTCATCAGTTCCATGAGTTGATCCCATATAGAAGCAAAAGTATCGTCAATACTACCAACAAAATGTTCCTTGTATAAGCTACGACCACCGCCAGTTGCCCATGAAATAGAATGCGTATAAATACTGTCAAAACAACTTTGAATATCAAATTTTAGTAAATGAGTGAATTTCTTCTCTGCCCGCTGATACCTATAATCTTCATAGAACTTATAGATATTATTGTATCGTTCATAACTGAAATAGGTGCGCAAATTCTCATATTCATTAAAGAATAATTCTAACTTATCAGTTTTTCTCCCCAAAAGCGTATGATGAAGCCTATCCTTGTAATAGAAATAGCAGGCAACCTTACTAGGGTGGCGAAGAGAAAATCGATCTAGATTCGTATAGTATAGCATCAGAGAGCGATACTTATCGTAGAAATCAACCATCTGAATTTGATTGACAGGGTGGATAATTGTTAACTCACGGGATTTAGTCGGCTTATGAAGAATACAATAAGTAAAAGGAATTCGTTTAAAGTATCTTGATTCCTTTCCAGATAAAGCTAATAATCCATCTTTTCTTAAATCTTTATCCTTTTCATTAAATAGAAATTTTATTATGGCCAACACACCATCTTCAACATGACTATCCCATTTCAACTCATCATTTTCAATCCTAATCTGATTCTTGACTAGAAACCGATAGAAATAGCGATTTGTAAAAATAAAAGGTAACTCATAAGGCAAGACATCACTAAAGAGCACTCTTTCCTTCTTGTACCTGAGTCTTATCTTTTTGTGTCTCATAGCCATTTCATTATTTCGGTGACTCTTTTAACAGAAAAATCATACATTCGTTTACTCTTCCAATTTTCTGCTAAATCAATCTTATTGATACGATTATGAAGCTTAGCCATAAAATCATTTTTCTCCATATCAGACCGAAATGCAGCATAATATACGCTAATAGGATTATCGTGAAGACGCTTAGTTATATTATCCAAATCCTTTAAGCTTTCTTCATCAATTAAATCATTGTTGTAATACAGTCCAACTTTGACTCCCGATTTAGAATTGTTTAATCTAATATTACCTGTTATGATAGCAAGAGCATCTAATAAATCTCTTCTTGCCTGCTTAATATTTATCTTGCTGTAATTTTCAAAATGCTTATAAGCAGAATCTATACGTTTTAATAAATTATCTTTTTTCTTACTAGAAAGGCCAAATTTAGTCACTAAAGCATTCCCTTTACCACATGAAAATGATAATGAGTATCCCAAATAATCAAATAAAACAGAACGCCTATGATTTACCCAATCAATAAGTTGGCATTTATCATTTCCTATAGATTTCAAGGTTAGACCATATTCAGCAAACTTTACAGACAAAGCTAAATAATACTTTTCTAGAGATGCATACAAACCAATAGATGTCATAATCATAAAGATATCATCCACATAACGCACATAATATATAACCTCTTTTCTGTTGCGTATGCTATTATCTATATCTTTCATATAAATTTCACTCAGCATGCTACTAATGCCAATTCCCCTTGGTATACCTTTACCAGAATCAACTAAAGTCGTATCCTTAATGACTTCATACTCTTGAATTATACCTTTAATAAAAGCTTTTGATTTATAACTGAGTAAGGTGTTTTCATTAATTTTTGTTAACATCCTATTTTGAGGTATTGACTCAAAAAAACCTGAGACATCCGTTCTTATAATGTAAATAGGCATCTTCATATTGAGTAGCTTTTTGAGAGAGGACATAATGGTATGTCTATTAGCCATTTCCACTTTGAATGTCCTCTTCATATTATACTGAAGTTGTCGTATAGCATAAAATGCTGATAGTTCGGAACTATCTATAGTAAATTCTTCATGTTCACCAAAAAAATGTTTAGACATAGAAAAGCGAAAATCCCTTCTATTAACATCACAGGCGATTTTTTCAAGATTGGCATCAAGTGCTTTAATCTTACTCTTTCCTAATTTACTTAATTTCTCGTTCCATAGATCAAAATTCGACTTATCATCATGACTCCAAGTAATCTCTTTCCTTTTCTTCAATTCATTGATTTGAGCACGCAGATTCTTAATCTCAATAACTACGCTCTGGTAATCTTCCGACATTTTAGTAATATCAATCTTACCTTTACGGTTCATCAGATTGAATATCATGCCAAAATTCTGTGAAGAAAAAGATTGATCTAAGGTTGGCATATTTTATAATTTGTTTTTAGAAACTTGCGAATATTTGTTACGTAAGTCAGCCCTTTGCTTATCGGAAAAAAGAACCTTCCATTGATTCATTGATTGCTGCTGAATGTTTAACATCTTAAGGTGAAATTTTAAACTTTGATGCAAAGATAACATTCTCAATCGAAAAAATCATTACTTTTTTACTGAAATACAATTAAGTAAACATCAATTTATCAGAAACGATTAAAAGTTTTATTGATTAATTGCTTCTTTGTATCATTAGTTCGCCATCCAATTCGATAATATAGATAATCACGTTTTGTTGATATTTACTACTTTAAAACTTCACCCACACCTTATAAATCAGACTTGCCATATTTCATAATATAATACCAAGCAAGATGTAAATGTACATTAGAATAGAACTTCCAAATCAATTCAGAGCCGCGTACTTCAGCATCTCTCCTTCTTTCCATATCTTGAATTTCTTCAAGTCTTTATCCGACGGAATAAGATGCTCATTACCGTCCATTTCTTGAAATATTTCAGCATAAGTGAAACTGAAAGTAGATGATGTCTGTTGACAGTTTAATACATTACAGTGTTTATTAAAGACGAGCGTAGCCTTACCGCCGTTCAATATAATAATAGTTGTAAGTGGAGGTGTACTATCATAGCGCCATCCCGTAAAAATCAGTGCACTTGCACTTCCGGATAATCGAACTAAGATGTATTTGGTATCAATCATTCCGTAACTCCATATATTTGTATGGCACCAATCGTCTGCATTTTTTAATACAAGTAATGGCTTATGGTTAAAGGCATTGCTTATTTGGATGCTATTAAAATGTCCTTTCGAACTAAGATCATTCATTACTTTTTCCAATACAATCTTGTAGGAACAAGATTTGTCCTCAGACTCTATTGTAAATGTCGTATCCGCTACAAGTGCCCAATTGTTCTTCCAAAACATGCGATATGAGGTAAAGACTTTTGATGATATCACTTCTCTATTAGGCCCATAAGAAAAGATATTAGTACCTTTTTGAGCCAATGCATTCAGACTCAATAACAGTATGAATAAGAAGAATATTCGTTTCATAATACTTATTTTTGTTGAATAGAACTTTCAAATCAATTCAGAGCCGCGTACTTCAGCATCTCTCCTTCTTTCCATATCTTGAATTTCTTCAAGTCCTTATCCGACGGAATAAGATGCTCATTACCGTCCATTTCTTGAATAATCTCAGCATAAGTAACACTGAAAGTAGATGATGTTTGTTGGTAGTTTAATGAATTGCAGTTTTTATTAAAGACAAGAGTTGCCTTGCCATCTTTCAATACAACGATAGTCGTAAGTGAAGGAGTGATATCATAGCACCATCCTATAAAAATGAGGGCAATTGCCTTATCCGATAAGGGGACTGATATATAATCATTGTCTACTGCCCCATAGCTCCATAATTTAGTATTTGTCCATACTTCTTCATTCCGCAGCATCAGCAATGTTTGGTTTGTTTTGATATTGACTATTTCAATACTATTGAACATTTTTTCGGAACCTGGTTCATTTATCTTCTCTAATCATTACTGTCCACTAAAAATTGCTAGTCGTTCTTTGAAATTATTGGAATATAGTTTGTTACAAGAGATTCTGATACGCAACGATTTGAAATCATAATTTTGCAGCCATAACAAAGGCTGTATATGAACAAAGACAAATACGTTTTCGCACAGATGGTAGGATTCTTGGATAATTTCAAATTCCTTCGTATCGTCAAAAAGTATGACGGCAATCATTATGTGAAGCATTTCACATGTTGGAATCAACTTCTTACTTTGATGTTTGGCCAGCTATGCAATCGTGAAAGTCTACGTGATTTGATTGTTGCGCTGAACGCTCATCAGGAAAAGTGCTATCATCTTGGAGTCGGAAAACATGTCACTCGAAGCAACCTTGCAAAAGCAAATGAGAATCGAGACTATCGTATCTTCGAGGATTTCGCCTTCTACATGATGGGTGAGGCCAGGAATAAGCGAGTCAATGATATTTTCCAGCTTAACGGAAATGTTTATGCTTTCGACTCCACAACAATTGACTTGTGCTTGAAATTGTTCCCCTGGGCAAAATTCCGTAAATATAAGGGAGGTATCAAAGTTCACACTTTGTATGATGTAGAAACTCAAGTACCTGCATTTATCCACATTACCGAGGCAAAGGTCAACGATGTCAAAGCAATGGATTCAATCTCTTATGAATCTGGCTCTTACTTTGTATTCGACCGTGCGTATAACGATTATAAACGACTCTTCAAGATACATATGAAGGACTCGTTTTTCGTTGTGCGTGCCAAGACAAATATAAAATCAAGAGTACTCAAGTGGAAAAGACGTTTACCCAAGAATATTCTGTCCGATTGTGAGATTGAACTCACCGGGTATTACTCCCAAAAGGCCTATCCGGAGCGTATCCGAATGGTAAGATATTGGGATGAAGATGACCAACGAGAGTTCATTTATTTGACAAATGCAAAGCAAATTTCTGCGCTACAAGTTGCAGAATTGTACAAGAATCGCTGGCAGGTGGAGCTGTTTTTCAAATGGCTCAAGCAGCACCTAAAAATCAAGAAATTCTGGGGAACTTCTGAAAACGCAGTGAAGATACAAGTCTATTCTGCCATCATTGCCTACTGTCTTGTTGCCATCATGCAGCATGATATGGAACTAGACAGATCGACATATGAAGTGTTGCAGATTCTCGGAATTTCACTTACAGACAAAACTCCATTGAGAGATCTCTTTAGCAAAACTAAATTCAATGATGTCAATGATCGAAGCGGTCTTAATGGACCCGATTTATTTGATAATTTTAAATTTTAACTCGTCCTCTAAGTTTTAGTGGACACTAATGTTCTCTAATACAACCTTATACGAATGCGCTTTATTTGTGGAAGTGACAATAGATTTTCTGTACGGGACGAGAGTATCATTCTCCCACGTCATTATACCGTTTGTAATAAATGTATTCACGGGTATAACTTCCCCATTAGGCCCATAAAAGAAGATATTAGTCCCTGTTTGAGCCACTGCATTCAGACTCAATAACAGTATGAATAAGAAGAATATTCGTTTCATAATAACTATTTTTGTTGAATAGAACTTTCCAGAGCCGCGTACTTCAGCATATCCCTTTCTTTCCATATTCTGAATTTCTTCAAGTCTTTATCGGGTGGGATGGAATTCCCATTTCCATCGTCATCTTGAATAATATTGGTATAAGTAACACTGAAAGTAGATGATGTTTGTTGGTAGTTTAATGAATCGCAATTCTTATTAAAGACAAGAGTCGCTTTACCGTCTTTCAATACAACAATAGTCGTAAGTGGAGGAATGCTATTATAACACCATCCTGTAAAAATGAGGGCAATTGCCTTATCCGATAAGGGGACTGATATATAATCATTATCTACTGCCCCATGACTCCATAATTTAGTATTTCTCCATAAATCTTCGTTCTGCAACGTCAGTAATGCTTCATTTGTTTGCACATCAACTATTTTGATACTATTAAAAACTATGTTTTTGAAACCAGGTTCATCAGTTTTCTCTAATACAACCTTATACGAATATGCTTTATCTGTAGAATTAACAATAGAAGTTTTGTATGGAAGGAGAGTATCATTCTCCCACGTCATTACACCGTTTGTAATAAATGTATTCACGGGTATAACTTCTCCATTAGTCCCATAAGAGAAGATATTAGTCCCTGTTTGAGCCACTGTATTCAGACTCAATAACAGTATGAATAAGAAGAATATTCGTTTCATAATTTTGTGCAATTAGTTTATGTTACGATAATAATATTTTTATTTCCAATTCCTTATAAAAGACTGCAATCTAAAATACTTCTCATCCAATTGTTTATATCCCCTGCTATTATTATTTTCAAGCCATTCTTACCATCATTTTCGTCTACGTATTTTGCGCTGCAAACGTAAATATTCTTTTTTGCAATTCAAAATATATTGTCATATTTAATTCAATATTTTTTTCACACACACAAAAAAAAGAGATGCTTAAATACAATCGCTTAATACTCACACATTATTGTATAATAATTTTCATCGAAAATGAGCTGCTTCTCAAGATGAACAGAACAGACTTGTTTGCATAGAAAATGATAATCAGCTATCTGTAGGCCACCGTTTAGATCGAGTCTAAATAGACCCCTACCGGAAATAACGTTCCTACAATATGCTCTTGCCCCTATTTTGGGACCTCTTTTCGCTGGCGTTGTATGTGGTGCATCGTTAATATGCTGTGTGATAGTGCGTAATGGTGTCATACTGAAGTGACAAAGGTTGAAAATAGAATTGTTTTGCTGAAAAAAAGAATCGATGAATAGTCGCATATATGTTGTCTTATTTCCATGCAAATAAGTGGAGTATTTACCTCATTTCAGCAGAAGGATACAACGATATAGTGCTTTGAATACAATCATTTTTCATAACAGATCCCAA
>JAYRGW010000065.1:0-10974 GCA_041907665.1 Bacteroidaceae bacterium | reverse complement strand
TTGAAACGATCAATGATCTTTTGAAGAATAGTGCACAAATTGTACATTCCAGACATCGTTCCATCAATAATTTCATCATGAATCTCATCTCCGCATTAGGAGCATACTGCTTCTTTGAGAACAAACCTAAAGCGCTTATGGGATATACCTTTGAAAACACAAAACAACTTTCTTTATTCTAACTACTTATCCCGAACTGAGGTAGTATTAGTATTTGAAGGACATTGATCAGCTATTAACAAATAAAGTGAAGGCTTGTCTTTGTTTGACAGTATTTGCCTTACCACAGATTTTGATTCTATTAAATGCACGCCGAAACGACTTCTTATGTCAAACATAAGTTTGTTTATCATAGGCTCTTTTATCCGTTTGTAGCCTGAATATACATCTACATTTACTTTAAATGGAAGGCAATTCAATACTTCCCAATTGGCACAATGCCCTAAATACGCGATTACGTTTTTTCCGTTATACACTTGCTTTTCAACAAATTCGAATCCTTTTACATCTAATTTGTAATTTTGTTTGATAGGTGAAATGGATATACTCTTTACCACTTCTGCAAACAAGTCTGCAAAATTTCGGTAGAATTCTTTTTCTATTGATTGTATCTCGTTGTACTTTTTATTTGGAAATGCTCTGGATATATTTTGAAGAGCCACTTCTTCTCTGTAGCCTGCTATTCTGAAAAGTACGATGAAAATAAAGTCCGACATTTTGTACAGAATATCCATGGGCAAAATACTAAACAGATATATTACGGAGAAAATTATTCGATACGTAATCTTGTTGATATGTTTCATTCTTTTTATTGTCTGTTATAAAATTTATCTGATTTTACTTACAAGACATTTATATCGTGAATTACCCCTATTCCGCAAAAAAATATACATCAAATTTGCTCATTGTCCGAAACGACATCATAATCAATTACTAAAGCGTCCATCTCTTAGAAAGTAGCTGAATGGTATATGTCAATATTACTCTGTATCGGTAAGCCCAGACATCCATCCTAGAATAATAAAAAGGAAAGCCTCCGAAAGAATGAATTCTTTCGGAGGCTTTCCTTTTTATTATTGGAGCCGATACCCAGACTTGAACTGGGGACCTACGCGTTACGAATGCGTCGCTCTGCCAACTGAGCTATATCGGCAAACATAAGAAATAGTATTTCTTAAAGCGAGTGCAAAAATAGTGCTTTCTTTGCAATAAAGAAAATTTTTTGCGCCTTTTTATTTAGAAAAATCATCCTTCAAACATTTTGCTACGCGCCAACATGCACGCGCCAACAACGCCCGCTTTGGCTTTCAATTTGGAAGATACAATGATGGAATCCTTATTTACTAAATTGAGCGAATATTTACGGATGGCTGTTTTCAGTGGCTGAAGCAGATAGTCGCCCGTCAAGGAAAGAGCACCTCCTACAATCACCATTTCGGGATTGAATAGATTGATAAGCCCTGCAATCTGTTTGCCCAGTTTCTGTCCTATTTCGTCAACGATTTCGATACAAAGCATATCTTCCTTATCGACAGCAGCCAGTATATCGTTCAGTGAAATTGCCTTCTTCTTGTCGGCAACACTAGCCGAAAGAATGGAACTTTCGCCACCAGCAATACGTTCCAATAGAATACGCTTTAATGCCGTACCCGAAGCCTCTGTCTCCAAACATCCTTTTTTACCACAATGGCACAAGATTTCGTTATCGAAAGTACTGACATGGCCAAACTCACCCGAAAAGCCAGACTTACCTTTGTATATTTTACCATCTATAATGATACCGACTCCCAATCCCATACTGACATTGACAAAAATGATATCACGTTCGCCCTTGACGCAACCCTGAAGAAATTCTCCATAAGTCATTGCACGGGTATCGTTATCGATAGCCACATTATAACCTATCTTTTCGGTAAGTATATCGGTCAACGGGCGCTCTTCAAAGTTGAAGACACTATAGCTATAGCCTTCGTCGGGATTGACACGACCGGAAATGTTCAGATTAAGATTCAAGATATTCGATTTGTCGACGTCCAAATGATCGATAAAATCGGTAATGATGCCGCAAACCTGATCCATGCACTCTCTGGTATTCTCAAATGTATAGGGAATATCCATCTTGAGTTCTACCATATCTCCCTTGAAGTTTACCAATCCGATATCGAGCCCGTCGGTCTGCATATCCACACCGATAAAATATCCCGACTCAGGATTCAATCCATAGATATTGGGATGACGTCCACCGTTCGTCTCAAGCTTACCATAATCGTTGATAAAACCTTCTTCGCACATTTCACCAACAAACTTGGTGACCGTAGGAACACTTAAATTGAGTTCTTTAGAAAGATCGGTCAACGTAGAACTACCATTGTATATAAAGTAGTTGATAATACTTTTCTTTACCAGAGCACTACGTGAACCCGCTTCTATTTCATTGAGAAAATGCTTATTCATGGCCTAATAATTGAACATTATTACAAAGGTATAAATTTTTTCTTAACTAATTCTATATTCAGCCTTCAAGTTAATAATTTTTTTTATAATAAGCCTTTAGAAGAAGGTAACTCAAAGTGATAAATATCTCGGCGGATAGCCATTTTCAAGGCATGAGCAAAAGCTTTGAAGATTCCTTCTATCTTATGATGTTCGTTGGTGCCTTCGGCCTTTACATTGAGATTCATTTTAGCCGAATCGCTCAACGACTTGAAGAAATGCAGAAACATTTCGGTGGGCATCTCTCCTATTTTCTCGCGTTTGAAATCGGCATCCCATACCAACCACGGTCTACCACCAAAGTCAATAGCTACCTGACAAAGGCAATCGTCCATAGGCAAGCAAAAGCCGTAGCGTTCTATGCCCCGCTTATCGCCGAGCGCTTTGTAAAGACATTCTCCCAGAGCAATTCCGGTATCTTCTATTGTATGGTGCTCGTCAACTTCCAAATCACCTTTGGTATGAATAGTCAGATCTATTCCCGAATGTTTACCTATCTGGTCGAGCATGTGATCGAAAAAGCCAAGTCCCGTACTGACGTCAGTTTTGCCACTTCCATCAAGATCGATACGAATATAAATATCTGTTTCCTTAGTGGTTCGTTTCACTTCTGCCTTTCGTTCACCTCCTATTAAGAAATCGGCAACACGACTCCAATCCGTCGTCGCCAACACACAGACGTTTCTCAATTCCTCACGTGGCAAGTCATCGGCCGTATCGTGCAGATAGATGGCTTTGCAGCCTAGGTTGAAGGCCATCTCCACATCGGTGGGACGATCGCCTATCACAAAACTATGTTGCAAGTCGTAATCCGGATTGCTTATATAACTTGTCAGCATTCCCAGTTGTGGTTTTCGGGTAGACGCATGCTCGGAAGGCATACTACGATCGATAAAGACATGATCGAAAACAACTCCTTCTCCCTCGAGAGTTTGCATCACCAGATTGTGCACCGGCCAAAAGGTTTCTTCGGGAAAAGAAGAGGTTCCTAATCCGTCTTGATTGGTTACCATCGCAAACTCAAAATCGAGACGATGACGAAGCATCCACAGATTGCGGATAGCTCCGGGATAAAATTTCAACTTCTCGAACGAATCGAGTTGATAATCGACAGGAGGTTCTATGACGATAGTGCCGTCACGATCGATGAATAAGACTTTTTTCATAACAGATATGCTTTTAACGCTCCGACCAACGTATGATTTTCTGCGGGAGTACCCACTGTAATGCGAAGACAATTGCCACAAAGAGACACCGTATTGCGATTGCGCACGATGATACCTTTCGCCACCAGATATTTATATATTCCGTCGGCATCGGTCACTTTTACCAAAAAGAAGTTGGCATCGGTAGGATATATTTTCTCGACTACCGGTAACTGCAACAGTTCTTCTGCCACGCGTCCTCTTTCTTTCAGTATAGCGGCTACCCATTCTTTCTGTTCCTCTCTCTTGTCGAGTATCTCCAACGCCTTTTGCTGAGTGAGCAAGTTCACATTGTAGGGATACTTTATTTTGGTAAGAATCTCGATAATTTCGGGTGATGCAAATCCCATTCCTAGGCGGATAGCTGCTCCACCCCATGCTTTCGAGAAAGTTTGAAGAACGATAAGATTGGAATAATCAGACAGAGAAGCGAGCATGGATGGACGCTCCGAGAAATCATTATAAGCTTCGTCGAGTATCACTATCCCATCAAACTGTTCTATCAACTTCAGTATTTCGCGACCATCCATTTCGTTGCCCGTAGGATTGTTGGGCGAACAAATAAAAATCATTTTGGTACGAACATCGGTAGCGGCAAGTAAGCATTGGGCTGAGAATTGATAATTCGAATCGAGCAATACTTTGCGGTATTCCACATTGTTAATATCGGCAGCTACCTGATACATTCCGTAAGTAGGATCGATCGCTACCACATTGTCTACCCTGGGCTCGCAGAAAGCACGAAACACCAAGTCGATAGCCTCATCGCTTCCATTACCCAGAAAGATTTGTTCGGGCGATACCCCTTTATATAATGCAATGCGCTCTTTCAACTCTTTCTGTAGCGGATCGGGATAACGGTTTATCGGATTATTATAGGGATTCTCATTGGCATCGAGAAAGACGGAAGCATCCACTCCATCGTATTCGTTTCGGGCGCAAGAGTAAGGCTTCAAATTCCAAATATTCGGTCGGGTGAGTTCTTTTAAAGTCTTCATAAGCTTATTTTTTATTAAGTTCTTTCAATCTGACGGTAACGGCATTTTTATGACCATCCAACTGTTCGTTGGAAGCCATCACTTCGATAGCGGGACCGATAGCGGTTATTCCTGCCGGAGTAAGTTCTTGAAACGTTATCTTCCGGATAAAGCTATCCAAGCTGACACCACTGTAAGCTGTGGCATAACCATTGGTAGGCAACGTATGGTTGGTGCCTGACGCATAATCGCCTGCACTCTCGGGAGAATAAGAGCCCAGAAAGACAGAACCGGCATTGACTACATTATCGGCAACTTCGAGATAATCTTTTGTTTCAATAATCAGATGTTCCGGAGCATATACGTTGGACAATTCTATCGCTTCGTTCCTATCGTGAACCAACACCAGTTTGCTGTTTGCCAAAGATCGGGCAGCAATTTCCTTTCTCGGCAGTGCCTCGAGTTGACGCTCCACTTCTTTCGCTATCTTCTCGAGCATTGATGCCGAAGTTGTGACCAACACTACTTGGCTGTCTACTCCATGTTCGGCTTGAGAGAGAAGATCGGCAGCGGCAAAGACGGGATTCGTTGTTTCATCGGCTATCACTTCGACTTCCGACGGACCGGCAGGCATATCGATAGCAACATCGCGCATACCCACCAATTGTTTGGCTGCCATCACATACTGATTGCCCGGGCCGAATATCTTATATACCTTAGGGACACTCTCCGTTCCGTAGGCCATCGCTGCAATAGCCTGAATACCGCCCGCTTTGAATATGCGATGTACGCCGGCCACCTTGGCAGCATAGAGTATGGCGGGATTCACCTTACCATCTTTCGATGGAGGGGTGCAAAGCACTATTTCGTTGCAGCCCGCAATACGAGCGGGAATAGCGAGCATCAACACGGTAGAGAACAGTGGAGCCATCCCTCCGGGAATATAAAGTCCCACTTTCTGTATCGCTACCGATTTGCGCCAGCAGTTCACCCCCGGAGTTGTCTCTATTTTGTCTACTCCAGTAACCTGCGACTTATGAAAAGTTTCGATATTATGTTTTGCCAAAGCAATCGCTTCTTTCAAATCATCGTCCACCAAACTCTCTGCTTCGACTATTTCGTCTTCGGTAACAGCCAATGAAGACAACGACACCTTATCGAACTTTTCTTCCATGGCTATGACAGCTTTGTCACCATTGCTACGAACATCGGCAATAACAGCACGTACCGTATCGAATAGCTGCTCCATCTCCAACACAGGACGTTGCAACAACGTTGCCCACTCTGCTTTTGCAGGATAATCTATCCGTTTCATATAATCATCTTTTCAATTGGTGTGACCAATATTCCTTGAGCACCCAAAGCCTTCAGTTTGCCAATAATCTCCCAGAAACATTTTTCATCAAGCACTGTGTGTACGCCACACCAATCTTCTTGAGCCAATGCCAGCACGGTAGGACTTTTCATACCCGGAAGCACGGCTATTATATCTTTCAGACGATCCTTAGGGACATTCATCATGACGTATTTCTTATCTTCGGCCGTTTTCACAGCATCTATACGAAACAACAGTTGATCCAGAATCTCTTTTTTATCCTCCGTCATTTGTTTGTTGCCTATCAGCAATGCCTCGGACTTCATGATAACTTCCACCTCTTTCAGGCGGTTGCTCACAAGAGTAGAGCCCGAACTTACTATATCAAAAATAGCATCTGCCAATCCGATACCGGGGGCTATCTCTACCGAACCGGTAATGACGTGAACATCACTCTCGATACCCTGCTGCTTCATAAAACGTTTTAAAATACCCGGGTAAGATGTGGCTATCTTCTTTCCGCGAAACCACGACAACCCCGTATAAGCCTCATCCTTGGGGATAGCCAACGACAAACGGCACTTACTAAAGCCCAGGCGCTTTACTATTTCAACATCCTCTTCACGTTCTTCCACCTCATTCTCGCCCACAATACCGACATCAGCCACGCCGAGAGCCACAGACTGTGGAATGTCGTCGTCGCGAAGGAACAAAACTTCGATAGGGAAATTAGAGGACTGAACTAGTAACGTACGTTTTACGGAACTGAGTTTGATGTCCGATTCTTCAAAAAGAGACATCGTATCTTCATAAAGACGTCCCTTGGCTTGTACTGCAATTCTTAACATAAACTATTTTTTAATATTACATATTTCTGAACTTGATGGAAGATTATTGGCATAAAAAAAGGCTTACCGTAATCGGCAAGCCTTAGCATATCTTCGATGAATACAAAATCACCTACGCCTACCGAATGGACTCGTCAGGATATGATGGTGATGATGATGTATTGCGTTAAATCTCATGTTATTTTATACTTTTCGACAGCAAATGTAGGAGATTTGTTTCATTTCACCAAACAAATCGCAAAAAAAATGCAACAATGAAATAAATACCTCATATTTAACCAGAAAAGCACGCCCCTGCAACAGAATCTTCACTTACTTCCGAGGCATATAACTGCCCGGCAATGCTGGATTTCCACCAACAACCTTTACAAACTGACCAGACTTCTGCATATTTGTTTGCATTGGTCCAGTGGTTTCAATGTGCATGACAGACTTCTTTCCCCATCTCTCGTAAACCTCTTTCACTAAATAGCCCACATCGAAACCGATTTTATTCTTACCATTCAAAATGATATAAGGCGAGATGATAGGAACTGTATTCCAACGATTGGTCGTGGGATCAAAGAATCTGTTGGCACCCACTTCCATGCCAAACCAATTGGTTAAGTCGTATGCAACAGAAGCACCATAACTGCCCGATGCGACAGAATGGTTCAAGTCCTTATTATAAGAGCCGAAAACATTGAAAGTCATCTTATCGTTGAGCAAATACGAGAGAGATGCCGACGAGCCCACCGAAGTAGAGCCAAAGCGAGGCACCGAATATTTATTGGCACCAATGCTCATATTCACCAACACTCTATCGCCTATCCATTGTGAATAGCCCACTGAAGCGGAATTTGATCGTCCCACACCAATAAGGTTACGTTGAGTTCCCGCACCATAGATAACGCTATTTCGGAAAACATATATCGGACCGCCCACACTATATTCGCCCTTTAGATAAGGAGACTTATCTGCATCGATGGGACGAAGTTCTTTACTATTCTTCCAATCGAATGATGCATACGAATTATTTGGCAAAACAAGTTTATCGTTCACCATCCTAAAATCAGGTTTAGTTCTTAGGCCCGAAAGAAACGGCATTGCATAAACTGAATCTTTTTGATAAGGCATACCCGGCATGATATGCCCCACACTATCCAAGCGGAAAGTTATTTCTTGAGCATTGAGCGGTACCATAGCAAATAGCATTATGGCTAGAGCCGAAAACCATATTTTACAATTGGTTACCATTGGTTTTGAATATACACAAAGATAAATAAAAATATGCAATTTACAAGTAAGTTGCATATTTTTATTTACAAAGGCCAAGACAACCTTTCATTTCAGAATCGCGATATGCAGGTTCAAAGCCAAATGCCCACTCAATACTATATTTTCAAAAGAGGTAGAAGCCTTTATTAATCCATTTAAAGCATCTCATATCAGTCAAATCAACTCTCATTATGTATTCATCTTCACCAATAAAATCATTCAATAGCCTCTTAGAAAATTCGTCACCACCAGAAGCCTTCACTTTTTTTAAAACATCAACAAGAGGGTAGAATGTGTTTTCACACTCGCCAGGTCGATAAAAATCATCTTCTACTAAAGGAAGCAATTCTTCCGTATCACATATTATTAAAGACCCCCGTCCCCTACTGAATCTTCTTGCACATTCCAATCGACCGGTAAAACTGGCTATTTTACCATCTCCACCAAGCCTATTGCAGGCCCTAAACAAAACAGGTCTTGTTGTAGGCATATAGTTTCTCAAGACAATCTCCCAGACATCATAAAAAGCTTTTGTTTTTTGGCCAACTCCGGTAAGAATCCAATCTCCAACGAATCTTATAGCATCTCTAGTTAGTTTTGTGTCTTTCTGCAAAAAATCAATCAGATTTTGAGCGATGTCGACTTTCTGCTGTGCAGACAATCTGTATTGGTATTTTTTATCCATAGTATATAATTAAAAGATTAATGTTATTATTACTTCCTTAAATTCCAATCTGCGACCTTCGAGTATATTTAGTTATTTCCAAACATCCTCACTTACCACTTTTATGCAATCTCCAGCATCAACGCTTCGAAAATCCGTTCTATCCATAGACGTTCTTGTATCGTCCAACTGAGCATAATCAATCACACAATACGCTACCGAGCTCTTTTTGATAGTCGAAACCATCGCTGGAAACCAACGGGATTGTTCAACACATAATCTATCAACAACACCTATTCCCGCTTAATAGTAAGCGCGAAGATAGTATCTTTATATGTATTCGCATATAGAAAGAGACTAAAGAATTCATAAAAAATCGTTATTTATGAACTTTCGCACTGGCTTTCATCGAACGGAGCACTGGCAATGTCAAAGGAATGGTAAGAGCCAGCGTAAATACATCGGCAATCGTTTGGCACACTTCGACACCTCGAAGACCTGCAATGTGAGGCAATATAAGGATAAGAGGAATGAAGAACAATCCTTGACGCGCAGAAGCCAGCAGACTGGCGCGAACACTCATTCTAATAGTTTGCAACATCATATTGCTCACGGTGTTGAATGACGAGAAAGGAAGTATAGCGAGTTGAAAACGCAACGCTACAGTACCTACAGCTATCACTTCGGGATCGTGGCGAAAAGTTCCGACTATCTCGGGAGCAAAAAAGATAGCTACAGAACAAATAACCGTGAGCAACACGAAGCCGGCACCCACACTAAAGTGAAAACCTTGACGCACACGTTCAAAAAGATGAGCACCATAATTGAACCCGCATACAGGCTGAAAGCCTTGCCCAAGACCGATAAGAAAAGCATAAATGAAAAAGCTTACTCTGGTAACAATACTCATACCGGCTATCGCAGCATCGCCATAAGCACCCGCAGTGACATTGAGCAACAGCGTAGCAAGACAAGCCAATCCCTGACGACAAAGCGAAGGAGTACCACCACGAATAATCTCGCCTACGAAAGCCCACGAAGGTACAAACTTGTTCAACTGGATATGAATGCCTCCCGAACGGTAGTCCATGACGAGCAAAAGACAAAAACTAAACACCTGGCTGATGACAGTGGCAATAGCCGCTCCGGAGATACCGAGATGGAAAACAAAAATAAACAACGGAGCAAGCATCGCATTGAGTCCCGCACCGCTTACAATACCTATCATAGCATACATGGCATTGCCCTGAAAGCGCATCTGATTATTGAGTACCAAACTCGAAGTAAAGAAAGGCGCGCCCAACAATATGATGCCGAGATAAGCTTTAGTATACGGAAGGATAGTCGGCGTGGAACCTAGCAAAATACTAAACCTTTCGAGCGATAGCAAACCCACCGCCGTAATTAAAATACCAAACAGAAAGGCATAAACGAAACCGGTAGTACTCATTTGCTGTGCGGCAGCAATATCGCGCGCACCCAAGCGCCGCGAAATAAAGTTTCCCGAGCCGTGACCGAAAAAGAAACCTATTGCCTGAATGATAGACATCACAGCAAACGTCACCCCCACGGCAGCGGTAGCCTGCGTACTGATACGCCCTACAAAATAAGTATCGGTAAGGTTGTACAATGAAGTCACCAACATACTGATGACTGTAGGCAAAGCCAATTTGAGTATAAGCCTTTGTACAGGCTCAGTGGTCATAGCGATGAATTTGTCGTTATCGGCCCTATTCTCTTTTCTATCTTCCATGACTACTATTCAGGGGTTCTCTTTTTCTTTTCGAATGCAAAAGTATGAAAAAGGCGGTTTGGGACGACCATACAAAACAAAGAAATCCGGTACATTAATAATAATTATACATTGAAAAAGGTCCCGATCGGATGAAACAAAAAGTATAGATAGGCTTTAAACAGAAGCAGTAAAGGCTATCGCAATAGAAACGCCCCCTACCTCGCAGATTAAGAAAGCATTTTTGGAAACATAACCAGACTTATTAAAAAACGAACGTATCATACGACAAAAACTAAAGGAAGTTACAAAATATTCACCTGTTCAGGGCTGACGCATTAAGAATTTAGTTTTCCTTCCATTTAGAATCCAAAAGTTCTATCATGTAATTTTCATCCCATCCAGCCAGTTTTCTTTTCATCTTGAAGCTACCTTTTCTTATGCTATTTTTTATTTGTGCAAGGGCAATCTTGTTGATGAGAG
>JAYRGW010000064.1:0-12223 GCA_041907665.1 Bacteroidaceae bacterium | reverse complement strand
ACTCACGCGCGTGAGTCGGAAAAAACATAAGGACGAAACTTGCGACTCACGGGCGTGAGTCGCAAGGAATATATGGCCCCAAATTATTCTTTTCTTTTACGGTATTTGAGTAACTCTATTATAAAATAGAGATAGGGACTTAATGCCGAATAGGAGAGTATCAAATTTTAAAGTGATTAAATCAGATAAGTAAACAGCTTTCCTCATTCTTGTTCTATTTTTGCAGCTAGAAATCTGTTACTGTGATTATTTATGAAAAATAGATATTCGTTTGTTATCTTTACTGCAAGAAAAATAGTATACTCATTTTTTATAGTTTCTAAAATGAATAAGAATATGGATTTAGAACGATATTTCAAGAAGTTTATCCTGATTTTGTTGCCAATGTTGTTTGCTGTTGAATCTTATGGCAAGTTGGTTGTTACATCTCCCGTGAAACAGCGAATTCGTCTGACTCAATATGTAGATCCGTATATCGGTTCTGCCGGACATGGGCATGTATTTGTCGGAGCGAATGTTCCTTTTGGAATGATACAATTGGGGCCGACTAATATTTCTACCGGATGGGATTGGTGCTCCGGATATCATTATTCGGATTCAACCATATTGGGCTTTGGGCACATGCATCTGAGTGGAGTTGGGACTGGCGACTTGGGGGATATTGTTTTAATGCCTGTAACGGGAGATGTTGTTCTGAAAAAGGGGATACAAGGAGATCAGGCTTCCGGAATTTATTCGTTTTTCAGTAAAAAGACGGAGAGAGTGTCTCCCGGATATTATGCGGTTCATTTGGATCGATATAATGTAGATGTTGAACTGACTGCTACAAGCAGAGTTGGGTTTCATAAATATACGTATGCCGGAGAGTCGGCATCAGATCCTCGTGTCGTATTTAATCTTGAGGCGGGGATTGATTGGGATAGTCCTCTGGCAGGTTTTATTGTTCAGGAGAACGATTCTGTGATTTCGGGCTATCGCTATTCTACCGGATGGGCTAAAGATCAACGAGTCTATTTTACTGCTGTATTTTCGGAACCGATTGCTCGTTTCATGGTGTCTGACTCTACGTCTATTCAAAAGGGAACCAGTCTTACTTCTGAAAAAACTTATGGTGTAGCTTACTTTAAGCCGAGTGCTGCAAAAAAGATTATATATGTTAAAGTGGCAATATCGGCAGTCAGTATTGATCGAGCAAAAAAGAATCTCAGGGCCGAACTGCCCGGGTGGAATTTTGACCAAATAAGAGATCATGCGGATAAAGCTTGGGATAAAGAACTTAACAAGATAAAAATTTCTTCATCCGATTCTTCTATCATGCGTATGTTTTATACAGGTCTGTATCACACAATGATTGCTCCTTCTGAGTTTTGCGACGTCGACAGTTGCTATTATGGCTCTGATCAGAAAACACACAAAGCAAAGAACTTCATCAACTATACAACTTTCTCTCTTTGGGATACTTATCGTGCTGCTCACCCATTAATGACTCTTATTCATCCGGAAAGAATAACCGATATAGTGAATACGATGTTGAATATCTATAAAGAACAGGGCAAGTTGCCGGTATGGCATCTTGTGGGAAATGAGACGAACGCGATGGTTGGAAACCCAGCGGTACCCGTAGTTGCAGATGCTTATTTGAAAGGATATGGGGGATTTGATAAAGATTTGGCATACGAGGCAATGAAGAAATCTCAGATGCTTGACGAGAGGGGACTTAAGGAATATAAGAAATGGGGCTTTTTGCCTAATGATACGATGACACAATCGGTGGCGAGGGGTATGGAGTATGCCATTGCCGATTGGGCATTGGCTCAGGTTGCTAAAAAAAGAAATGCAAGCAGCGATTATGCCTATTTTATAAAAAGAAGTAATTCATTTAAAACTTATTTTGATAAAAGCATCGGTTTTGTTCGTGGAGTTGATTCGTGTGGGCGATTCGATACAAAACCTTTAGATCCGTTTTTATCTGTTCATCAGAAGAACGATTATACCGAAGGAAACGCTTGGCAATATACGTGGCTCGTTCCTCAAAATGTGCAGGGGTTGGTAAGACTGTTTGGTAGTGAAGCTAAATTTGTTTCTAAACTGGATTCTCTGTTTATCGTAAATGGTAGCATGGGACCTGATGCATCGATTGATATCTCGGGTCTGATAGGTCAGTATGCGCATGGTAACGAACCGAGTCACCATATTGCTTATATGTATCCCTTTGTGGGGCAGCCATGGAAAACTGCGGAAAAGGTAAGGGAGATCATGACGACTTTGTATTCTGATAAGCCCGACGGAATTTGTGGTAACGAAGATGTCGGACAGATGTCTGCTTGGTATGTCTTATCGGCATTGGGATTTTATCAGGTGGCTCCTGCCGGAGGAATATATGTATTTGGAAGTCCTATTATCGATAAGGCTTCAATAAAAGTGAAGCAAGGTAAGGTGTTCCATATTAGTGTATTGAATAATAGTGAGAAAAACAGATATATCAGAAAAGTTTATCTCAATGGAAAGAGTTATAATAAATCTTATCTGAAATTTGAAGATATAATGGCTGGGGGAAATCTGGTATTTGAAATGGGGGATACTCCTTCGGCGACCTTTGGAGTGAAAGTGTGTGATAGACCTAGAACGATTCAGTAGCTTATTTATTTTCCTAAAAAATCGAAACTCGAAAGATATGCAGAAAAGAAATTTAATATGTGTTTTAGTGCTCCTCTTTTATACGTTGAGCGTCAATTCTCAAGTCCAGAAAGGCAAAGGATATCCATCTAAAGATCCTCGTATGGATGTTTTATTTCATTTCGTTCATCCTCCAAAGGGGTATGGAAATATACCATATTTTTGGTGGGATGGAGATAGTCTGGATATAAAACGCTTGCACGAACAACTTGATATACTTTCTTCTTCTGCTACCGATGGCTTTTCGGTGAGTTATATTCATCAAGATCCGGATGTAGATATTGAAGCTCATAAGAATGGGTACGGATTGTTTGGCAAAACGGACGGAGGAAAGCCTTCTCTCTTTTCTGATGGTTGGTGGAAGGTATGGACCGACTTTACTAAAGATTGTGCCGGCAGAGGGTTAGGAGTCGGGTTGGATGACTATACCATAGGTTGGAAAGGAAATGGATATTATCCGGATGATTTGGCTAAACTGTCTAAGTTTCAACATTATCAGGGTGAGTTGGAAATAGAAAGTGTTGCTGTTGTCGGGAATAATACGCTAGAGAAACTGTTGCCTCAAAATATCGTTGCAGTAGTGGCCTATCCCGGTAAGATAGATTTAAGTCCGTATATCTCTTCGGGAAAGATTAAATGGAAAGCTCCTTCCGGCAAAGCATTCAAAGTTTATATTATATCGACAAAAACGAATTATTTGCTTCATCCCGATTTTGGCAAAGAGCTGGTGAAAAGTTATTTTGATGTCTTTGAAAAGAAAGTGGGAGATTATGCCAAGAGCGGAATGAATTATTTCTTTCAAGATGAATTATTGTACCCGATAGACTTTGGCGTGTGGTCTGAAGATTTTCAATACGAATTTAAGAAGCGCAAAGGGTATGATATTTGTTTGTATCTCCCTGCACTGACTGATAATATTGGCGATATCACCACAAAGATACGTATGGATTATTGTGATGTCGTTCTTGACCTGGCAGAAGAACGCTATTTTAAACCCAAATACGACTGGCAGGCAGAACGTGGTTTGATATATGGAAGCGACAACCTTGAACGTGGTATCAATCCGTTGGCTTATTTGGATTATTTCAGAGCGAACAGTTGGTATACAGCTCCCGGCAATGATGCTCCGGCAAAGGGGTCCAGTTTCTTATCAACAAAAATATCTAGCTCTATAGCCCATTTGTACGAAAGACCTCGTACGTGGCTGGAAGCTTTTCATAGTATGGGGTGGAGTAGTTCCGGATCTTGGTTGACTCGACAAATCAACCATCATTTCATGGCTGGAGGCAATCTGCTGTGTATGCATGGGTTGTATTACACCACTCATGGAGGATGGTGTGAGTGGGCTCCGCCGTGTTTTCATTTTAGAATGCCTTATTGGCCGCACATGAAGAAATGGCTTGAATATACGGAGCGTCTAAGTTATCTGATGAGTCAAGGAAGTCATGTGTGCGATATTGCCCTCGTTTATCCTACGGAGGCCATGCAGGCATATCCGGAAGCAACTCCTCAGAAGGCATTTGATACTGCTTTGAAATTGAGTAATGCGGGTTTGGATTATGATTTTATCAATTATGTAGCATTGCGCAAGGCTTCTGCTCGCGACAGCATGCTTCATGTATCCGATGAACATTATAGAATCGTTGTTCTTGTAGATATGAAAGCGATGCACTACAGCTCTCTCGAAAAAATATTGGCGCATTATCGCTCTGGAGGTATTGTTATCGCTTCAGGCGAACTTCCGAAGTCTACTACAAAGTCCGGAGAGAATGACAAGGATATAGACTTAATGATGAAGGAGATGTTCGGTATAACTGCCCATGATGCAACATTAAGAAGAGAAGATACGAAAAAGATAAATAAAGCGGGAGGCGTTGGACTCTATGTTGCAAACAGTGATTCTATTCCTTCTGTTATTCATTCTTTGATTACACCCGATTTTAGCCCGATGGGCGGAGTAGGTAAAGTACTTCACCGTAGAGTGGGATTCAGGGATGTATATATGGTAATGGATGTACCTAAAAATACAAAATGCTTCTTCCGAAATACAGGTAAGGTTGAATTGTGGGATGCTTCTAACGGCAGTACAAAACCCTTTCCTGTTGTAGAACGAACAGATAAAGGCTCGTGGTTGAAACTGGATGAAGGTGCGGATGATGCATTCTTATTGGTGTTTTCTCCCGGTGAGCCGTTATTGGCGAAAAAAGAACAAAGCGATGAGAAACTATTAAAAGAGATAAATCTTGGTGGCGATTGGGAAATAGAGCTGCTGCCTACTATGAATAATAAGTGGGGCGATTTTCGTTTGCCTGCATCCAATGAGTTTATTTCGGCAGAAGCGAGAGCTTTTAGATATCATCCGGATGACCATTCCAAACAGGACTGGATGAAGCCCGATTTTGATGATGCTGATTGGAAAGAGAGTATTTACGGCTATGGACTTCAAGCATTATTGGATACCATATCTACTAATATCCCTATCGAAAAGGCTATTGATGCTGTATCTGTTAGTCAGAGTATGCCGTATGAATATTCATGGCAATATGGCGTTTGGGATAATCCCGGAGCTCAAGGAATGCATGGATTGAAAGGAAAAGTAGACGATCGCTTTTTTATTCTTAATAGCGGATGCCATCAAGTATATAATACTTATGCTTATGCGCCCTCTAATGGAAGGTACAAAATGATAACAGAAGGCGTAAAACCCTCGATTGTTCTCGTAGATGGGAAAAATAATGTTGCGGATATGTATCTTGCCAAAGGATGGCACAAACTGTCTATTGGTTATGCCAATACCCGTAAGGTTGATTATAAAATGCAGATCGGGGAGTATCATGATCTTAGGGATAGAAGCGCGGTCGTTTTGTATCCGCAATCATCTCAGATTCATGCAAAGTATACTCTTTATTCCGATACTATTTCTATGAAATGGGGATTCTCCGATCATTTGAAGTACGATCCGTTTGGAGGCAAGTATAGGCGTTGGAATTATCGCTTTAGTTCTGTTCCGGGTTTAAGTGCCATGACTTTCAAAATAGCAGGGCGAAATTTAAAAGTGTGGTTTGATGGACTTCCTGTCTCTAATAAGAACGTGCGCTTGTTGAAACATGACAATACAGGCATTAATACATATCGTGTTGTTTTACCCGAAACGCAAAAGAAAGTGGGAATTGTAGCTTTTTCTCTCGAACAGGAAAAAGGGTATCAAGGTACAGGTGCCATACCAGAACCTGTTAAATTGGAAACCGGAAAGGGTTTGATGAATACGGGTGATTGGTCTAAGGTAGGTGCGTTGAAATATTATTCGGGTGGAATGTATTATCGGAAAACTTTGGATATAGGTTCTATAAAAGAAGGTATGAAGGCTATCTTGGACTTGTCGGACGTAGTGGCTTCATGCGAGATAAGAGTGAATGGTCAATATGCAGGCATATTGATGAGCCATCCGTATAAGATGGATATTACAAAATACTTGAATAACGGTAAAAATGAAATAGAAATCTTGGTGTATAGCACTTTGTCCAACCATTATCAAACGATACCAACACCATATAGAGGAGAGCCCGATGCTGGATTGATGGGGCCTGTTAAAGTTTTCGTATATCAATAGAACGTTCATAGAATATACATCTACTAAAGATTAAAAACATGAAAAACAAAAATCGTAACTATCTATTTATATTACTACTAGTATTCATTTCCAATGTCTATGGACATAAGAAGGTGAAAAGCGAAGATTTGCATCTTATCCCTATGCCGCAAGAGATTGTGATAAAAGAAGGTTTTTGCCATTTTGATGCCAATGCAATTTATACAGACTTGCAAGGAGATGAAAAAGAACGGATACTCAGCTATATCAATAATTTCCCATTCGCTTCGAAAATGAATAGTAAATCTTCGAAATCGAAAGGTCTGCAATTGTTGATTGATAAAAATCAGTTTGCTCATCCGGAAGCCTACACGTTGGATATCAACTCGAATGGAATTGTGATAAAGGCTAAAGAAGGAATAGGTATCTTTTATGGATTGCAGACGCTTATGCAACTTGTCAATCAATATGGGAAAAAGAATTTACCTAATTTGGTCATTAATGATACTCCATATCTTGGGCATAGAGGCTTTATGTTAGATGTCTCTCGCCATTTTTTCTCCAAAGAGTTTATAAAAAAGCAATTGGATATGATGGCATACTATAAGATAAATCAATTTCATTGGCATCTTGTTGACGGTGCAGGTTGGCGTATTGAAATTAAAAAGTATCCGGAGTTGACTCAAAAAGCTGCTTGGCGTACATCTGAAGATTTGGTGGCATGGGATGATATGAACAAGCAATATTGTACAAAAGAAACAGCCGGTGCTTATGGTGGCTATTATTCTCAAGACGATATACGAGAAATTGTGAAATATGCTTCGGATCGATATATTACGGTTATTCCCGAAATAGAGATGCCCGGACATAGTGAAGAAGTGCTTGCTACTTATCCCCAGCTGACTTGCCAGGGCAAACCGTATGTCAGTGCCGATTATTGTGTTGGAAATCCGGATACATTTGTTTTTTTAGAGAATGTTTTGACCGAAGTTATGGAGCTGTTTCCGTCTGAATATATTCATATTGGTGGAGATGAAGCTGAAAAGAAAGATTGGAGCACTTGTAAAAAGTGTAGCGAGTTGATGAAAGCGCAAGGTTTGAAAAATGTGGAAGAGCTGCAGAGCTATTTGATACATCGCATTGAACGATTTATAAATAGTCATGGTCGTAAGCTGCTGGGTTGGGATGAAATTATGCAGGGTGGATTGGCACCTAATTCTACAGTAATGTCATGGCGGGGAGAAGAATATGGACTTAATGCCGTAAAGAATGCGCACGATGCCATAATGACTCCAATTAGATATTGCTATTTCAACTTTTATCAGGATGCTCCTACCTCTCACGTTTTGTCTTGGGCGGGATATACTCCTTTAGAAAAAGTATACGGTTATAATCCTATTCCCGATTCATTGAACACTGACAACCGAAAAAGAATATTGGGAATACAAGCAAATTTATGGACAGAGTTTATTCCTACAGAAGAGAATGCCGAATTGATGATATGGCCGCGGTTGCTTGCTATTGCAGAAACCGGTTGGACTAGTCCACATAAAAAGGACTATAACAGATTTCGCAAGAATGCATTGAATGCTGTCATATTCTTAAGGTCGAAAGGATATAAACCTTTTAATTTGAAAAAAGAAGTAGGCGAGCGTAAGGAATATTTTAATCCGATACATGATTTGGCTTATGGTAAGAAAATAGAATACAAACGTTTGTATAATAATGAATATGCTGCGGGTGGTAAGACAGCTCTTGTTGATGGTATTCAAGGAGGATGGTCACCCGAAGATAATAGATGGCAGGGATTCATAGGAGGCAATATGGATGTCGTTGTCGATCTGGGTTCTAATCAGCTTGTTCGCAAAATATATGCAGCTTTTGAACAAGACTCATTCGGTTGGTACTGGTTGCCTAAAGAAGTAGAGATATATGCTTCTACCGATAGTGTAAATTACAAATTACTTGCTTCTATTAAAAATGACATTCCATTCAGCAAAACAGGCTTTTTTCTTAAAAAGTTCGGTTGGAGTGGAAAAGAGCACATACGATACATACGTTATGTAGCCAAACCCGATCTTGCAAATAAGAAAGTCGGTTATATTTTTACGGATGAACTTATAGTAGAATAATGTAATTTATATTCAAAATAACAAGCATTAAGTTACTCTTTTAATGTTTGTATATCTTTGTGTCATTTATTTAAATTCATTCATCATTTAGTGAAGTAAATCTGCTATACAAAGTTATAATTTTGTATCGTTAATTGTTTTTCACTAATATGATGAGGCTATCCTTGCGTATATGTAAAATAATTTATTGAAAATGTTAAGTCTGATAAATGTCTAATATATTTAAAAAGCGCGTATGAAAAAACTTGAGAAAATTATTAGTATGAAAAGCGAACATCCTTTATTGCAGCGAAGATCATTGGAAAACATCTTTCCTTTTTCTGCTGTGCGTGGATTGGCATTAATTTTGATTTTACTATTTGTTTCATCATTTTCGGTGTATGCTCAAAAACGTGTTACCGGAAATGTGAAGGCTGACGATGGGCAAGCTCTACCCGGTGTAAGTATTGTAGAGAAAGGGGCTACTCATAATGCTGCAATTACAGATGCTGATGGAAATTATTCTATTCAGGTTTCTGGCAATGATGCTGTTTTATCTTTTACATTTATAGGCTATTCTACCAAAGAAGTTCTTGTTGGAAAGGCGAGCCAGATAAATGTCATAATGAAAGAAGAATCCAAGGTTCTCAATGAGGTTGTAGTTGTCAGTTACGGTACACAGAAGAAAAAAGATTTGACGGGATCTATTACTACCGTTAAAGCTGATAATCTGTCTGATATGCCGGTTGGACAAATCGGTCAAAAGATACAAGGCGAAATGCCTGGTGTTCAGATAAACCAATCGACTGGCGCGCCGGGGCAGGGTATGGGCTTCCGTATTCGTGGTGCATTCTCTATTTTGAGTTCCAATTCTCCTCTTTTTGTATTAGACGGACTTCCTATTTCGACAAGTCTAAATAATATCAATCCCGACGAGGTCGAATCGTTTACTGTTCTTAAAGATGCTGCAGCAACTTCTTTGTATGGTTCCAGAGCTGCCAATGGTGTTATTTTGATCACTACAAAGAAAGCCAAAAGCGGAAAACTTCAGGCAGATCTTCAAGTGAATTATGGTGTTCAAACCGTTAAAGGTATGAATGAGATGAATGTGATGAATGCCCATGAATTTGCTCAGTACAAGAAAGAATTTTATGAAGACAGTGGGCAGGAAGTGCCCGATATGTACAAGAATCCTGACCAATATGGTGAAGGAACGAATTGGTATAAATTACTGACGAGGGATGCTCCAACACTCGATATCAATTTAATGCTTTCCGGTGGTACCGACAAATCGATGTCAACGGTTATCTTGGGATATTATAAGCAAAATGGTGTTATATTAAACTCTGATTTCACCAGATATTCTGTGCGTGCAAACAATGAGTTTAAACTGAACAATAAAGTTCGGATAGGAGTCAATATCGCACCTGCGCTTCAAATCTACAATAACCAAAATACAGATGGTTATCGCCAAGTATTGAGTGCAGCTTTGATTGCGGATCCGTGCCAAAGTCCTTATGAGAAAGATGGCAGCCTTAAGGTTAGTTTAGACTCTCCGGGTATGTTTGGTCAGCCCAACTGGTTACGATACATTAAGGGGCAATTGAATAATTCGAGAGCACTGTCTGTTATAGGTAATGCGTTTCTGAATATTGATCTCTTCGACGGTTTGACTTATAAATTGCAGATCGGTACGGATGTTGGTACCAGCAGAAACCGTTCTTGGATACCTTCTGACGTGTCGGGCGGTCTTATGTCTCCTCCTCCAAACAAAGCTACCGGATCATATTCTACGACAACTTATTATAATTGGAATATTGAAAACCTTCTTGCATACAATAAGACTTTTGGAAAACATACAGTTGGTGCAACGGTTGGTTATTCGGCACAGAAAGCCAACTCCGAATGGAGCAATGTTAATGGAACAGACTACCCCGATGATGATATATCATGGCTTAATGCAGCTGCTACTATTACAGGAAGTAGCAGTTCGGAAGAGTGGACCATGGCCTCGATGTTGGGACGAATTGATTACAACTATAAAGATCGTTATTTATTTCAGGCCAACATACGTTATGACGGGTGTTCGCGTTTTGCTCCGAAACACAAATATGCAACATTCCCCTCTTTCTCTGTAGGTTGGATTGCTTCGGAAGAGGGTTTTATGAAGCCTTTGACTAAAGTGATGAATTATTTTAAGATTAGAGGTAGTTGGGGTATGACTGGTAATAACAGCTTCGGAAATTATGCATATTTGAGTCAGTTATATAAAAATAATTATGCGCTGGGCGGTAGCCTCGCTCAAGGTAAATCGTTGTCCAATATAGGAAACAACGAACTTACATGGGAGAAAAACAAGCAATTGAATATAGGTTTGGATTTCGGATTCTTTAATGATCGTATATTTATTACGTATGACTATTATAGCCGAATAACCGACGGTTTGCTTTATCAAACGAATATTCCTTGGTCATCAGGATTTGGTGAAATATTGGGTAATGTCGGTCGTTTTGACAACTGGGGACACGAAATAAATATTGAATCTCGAAACTTTGTTCGTGACTTTAAATGGAAGACAAGCTTGAATTTGACTTTTGCTCGTAACAAAATAAAAAGGTTGAGTACTAATAACGAACCTATCGGAGGCGAGGAGGTTTATTCGGACTGGAACCGCCTACAAGTAGGAAAACCTGCAGGTGTCTTTTACGGATATGTTTTTGATGGAGTATATATGAATCAAAAAGAGTTTGATAGTCAACCCAAACATGCAAGCTCTCAAGTGGGTACGGCTAGAATGAAAGATGTAGATAAAAATGGCGTCATAACTCTTGAAGACAGAACAATTATCGGTGACCCGAATCCTGATATGCTGTTTGGTATAACAAATCAATTTTCGTGGAAGAACTTTGATCTCAGTATATTCCTTACCGGTCAGGTAGGAGGAGATGTTTTCTTGGGTTCATCCGACAATGAGTACAATCTCGATGGCGTATTTAATGTAAACAAGGAAGTGAAGTATCGTTGGCGTTCTCTAGATAATCCGGGCAAAGGTGTAGTACCAAGTACAGCTGCCGGAACAACCGAAATTTACCGGTTGAAGAATAGCCGTTGGGTATATGACGCTTCTCATCTTGTAGTGAAAAATATAACAATAGGGTATAACATTCCGATAAAGAAAAACAACTATATATCCAAAGCACGTGTATATGTGTCCGGTCAGCAACTCTTTGTTTGGAAAAGTTATCCGGGTTTGAATCCTGAGATTAATAATACCTCTGAAAATGAATTGAGTTGGCAAGGTCTGGGTGTCGATATGACTACATATCCTATTCCTAGAATATTCACTCTCGGTTTTAAATTGACTTTTTAAGTTATAATTTCTAATTTTATGTAGTATGAAAAAGATATTAATCATATTAACGGCAATATTTGTTACTTCTTGCAGCGAATCATTTCTAGATATTACTCCTTCAAGTTCTACAGCTGTGGATAACTTTTATCAAACCGAGACTCAATTTACGGAGGCTGTGAATGGTGCGTATGCCAGTCTAAGAACGATCTATAGTCTAGGCTATGTTTACGAGGAGATGCGCTCGGACAATACTCATTTTACGAGAAACAACAACGAACGTATGACGAGTAACACCGACCGCGAAGATGTTGCAAACTTCTTGGTAAGTAGTACCAATAGTATTATTTCTGATTCTTGGGCATCATGTTAGAAGCTGTTTAAAAATTAATTGTAATATTTATTAAGCATGATTTTACAGAAAGCCAATTGCACCATAGCCACAGCTGTTTCTGCATGATACTCGTAGTCAATCGTAAGCCTTCTGAAATTTTCAAG
>JAYRGW010000063.1:0-13354 GCA_041907665.1 Bacteroidaceae bacterium | reverse complement strand
GCTCCTAAAAATGTTGTCGTATGTTAGTTTTTCCGAAAACTTAAGGACGTCACCGAAAAAACTAACATACGACAACGGCGGCTGTACACTTGTTTTGCCTTGCAAAAAATCAACCGTATGTCGCAGCCATAACTAACGGATGTTGTTGGAGAAACTAACGTTAGTTGTTACGATAACTTCTGTTAGTTACCGCAGTAACATCCGTTAGTTATGCCGGTGACATACGTCTGTTTTTTAAAGGGCTGAGTTTGCAACTCAAAGGAGTTGTCTATAAAACGAATTATTGGCTTTTAGTTTAGCGTTTTTAATAGCAGGACAATAAGTAAATAAATTTAAATACTTGGATATATATTTTAAATTAGTGTAAAATATAAGATTATATTAAAATAAATGATTACTTTTAAACACTTAAAAATATTTTTATATGAAAAACTTGATCTATTTGGTGTTGGGATTTGTTGTAGCCCTTTCGTTCTTCGGCTGCAGCAGAAGAAATTATCCCTATTCGTCGGAGAACAATGCTTTAAATCAGCAATGTTTCTTTCCCGAAAAACATGGTTATCAGTTGGTTTGGGAAGATAATTTCGATGGAAATTCCCTTGATACAACTAAATGGGGATTACGAGGTATTGGACCACGTCGTATAGGGTATAACGATGCTTCTATGGTAAAAGTACGTGATGGCAAATTGATGTTAATGTTTGACATTAAAGGTGATAGCGTATTAGCAGGCATGATAGGCACGGAAAAGAAATTTGAGAATAGTTACGGTTATTATGAATGTAGAGCAAAGTTGCAAAACGGTTGCGGTCCTTGGGCTGCTTTTTGGATGCAGTCTCCTTTGATAAGTAAAGGTAGCGACCCGGCAAAATATGGAACTGAAATAGATATTTTCGAGTATTTTAGAGAGATGGGTAAAGATACATTGACTCATTGTCTACATTGGGCTTATGGTCCCAAAATGAAATCGAGCAAGGAAATGATAAGTCGCTTGAAAGGTCTATCGGATGGATATCATACTTTTGGCTTGGAATGGACAAAGAATAAATATTCCTTCTTCATAGATGGATTGAAATATCACGAACAAACAATCGGCATTTCTCACATCAAAGAATACATTATATTGAGTATGGAGATTCCAGATAAGAGAGAAAGCCTGAAGCAAGCCTGTGTCCCTGATACATTTATGGTTGATTATGTAAAAGTTTATAAAAAGAAAAATAGATAATCTCCAACATTATGAAACGTTCGATTCTTCTTTTGTTTTGCCTACTACTTATTGTTCCTTTTTCTAATGCTGCCGACAAAGATGTTTTAGTTATGCAGCAAATGGTGGAGCGGCTTATGCCTCAACACAAAGCAGCTTTTGTCTTCAGCCACATTGTCTCGGATAAAGATGTTTTCGGACTAGCTAGTAATGGACATAAAATCTGTATTTCAGGGAATAATGCTAACTCGATGGCTGTTGGGCTTAATTATTATTTAAAGAATTATTGCCATACGACAATCTCGTGGTTTGCATCTGATCCTGTACAGCTTCCACAGGAACTTCCGATAGTAAAGAATCCGGTGAAGATTTGCGCCAAAGTGCCAACCCGCTTTTTTCTGAATTACTGTACTTTCGGCTATACAATGCCTTGGTGGAAATGGAAGGATTGGGAAAGGCTAATAGACTGGATGGCATTGAATGGTGTTAATACTCCATTGGCTATCACAGGGCAAGAGTCGATATGGTATAATGTGTGGAAAAAATTTGGTTTGACTGATGCGGAGATCCGTTCCTATTTTACAGGACCCGCACATCTGCCTTGGCATCGCATGAGTAATATAGATGCTTGGCAAGGTCCGTTGCCAATGAGTTGGTTGAATAATCAGAGGTTACTTCAAAAGAAAATAGTAGAGAGAGAACGTGAATTGAACATGCACCCGGTATTGCCAGCATTTGCTGGCCATATCCCTGGTGCGCTCAAAAGATTATTTCCTCATTTGCTCACCACAAATGTTTCGCAATGGTGCCGCTTTGATAAAAAATATCAGTGCACTTTTTTGAATCCGATGGATTCTTTATATTCAGTTATTCAGAAAGAATATCTGAATGAACAGACAAAGGCTTACGGAACAGATCATATATATGGTATCGACTGTTTTAACGAGGTAGATCCGCCTAGTTGGAATGTAGACTCTTTGGCTTTGATGTCTTCTCACATATATCAATCTTTGAAAGCTGTGGACGAAAATGCAGTATGGCTTCAGATGGGATGGCTTTTCTATTATAATGCGCAGCATTGGACCAATCCTCGTATAAAGGCATTTTTGCAAGGCGTGCCCCAGAATAAATTGATATTACTGGATTATTTTTGTGACAACACAGAGGTTTGGAAGCGGACGGATTCTTTCTTCGGTCAGCCATTTATATGGTGCTATTTGGGTAACTTCGGTGGTAATACAATGGTTTGTGGTCCACTAAAACGTATCAGCGAACGATTGTCACATACTTATAGTGAAGCAAAAAGTAACTTCTCCGGAATAGGAGGGACACTTGAGGGACTTGATGTGAATCAATTTGCCTATGAGTTTTTGTTTGATAAAGCCTGGAATATTCCACAAAAAGATAATGATTGGATTGATTGTTTGGCTGATAGAAGAGTTGGTAAGCGGTCTGCTAAAGCGCGCATGGCATGGCAATCAATGTATCGGGATGTATTGAATTCAGTTACAGGTTCGCCTCAAGGAACATTGATTGAATCGTTCCCTTGCTTAGAGACCAGCTCCTATGAATTGAAAAATAATTATATGTCCGACCAAGATCTACAGTGTTTGGTAGATGCTTGGAAGAAGTTACTTTCTATAAAAGATTGCAATCGTGACACTTATCTATTTGATGTGATAAATATTGGTAGACAGGTATTGGGTGGCTATTTTCAACAATTGCGCGATCGCTTTGCTATTGCTTATAAGGGTGGAAATATAAAGGAGGTTGAACTGATAGGAAAACAGATGAAGACATTGTTGAAAGAAACTGATGAATTAGTGGCTTGCCATTCGACTTTCTCATTGAGACAGTGGATAGAGAGTGCACGCGATATGGGAATAAATTCCGAAGAGAAAGATTATTATGAGATAAATGCTCGTACATTGGTTACAGTATGGGGAGATACAGATCAACTTACCGATTATGCTCGCCGTGGATGGAGCGGGTTGATATCAAACTATTATGCACCTCGTTGGAATATGTTCATTAATGAAGTGACGGATTGTTGTATTCAACATCGAACTTTTGATGAGAAAGCATTTAACGATAAATGCTATCGGTGGGGACGTAAATTTATCGATTTGTCCATGAAGATACATTATCCGCAAAGTGGTGATGGAGTGGCAAGAGCACGTGCTCTTTACCGTAAGTATTTCAGTCATCGTGAAGGACCTCTTCAATTTTGAGGGCAATCTTTTCGATCGATTCACTTAATTGGTTTTCGATAGGAATGATATTGAAGTTCTCCCAAAAACTTTCGTCGTACGGGAAGTGAACCTCTTCAAAAATGGTACGCCGCGGTAGAACCTCTTTCCTTCTTAGGCGATTCACTTGTATGGTATCGATCTTGCAGGTAGCCATTTCAAACCATGTATGCAGATGTGACGACCCGAACCATCTCTTGTCGTTCTTGAGCTTGAAATGTAAATCGCCTCTTACGTAACTAATGTAATAGCGACCGTTCCATCTTTTGTAGGCTAGGCTATACGATATCTTTTGAGGGGTAACTTTCATTCCTTTGCTTTTTCGCTCTACAAATGTATTGGTCGTTTCTTTAATGTATTTGGGATTGATCTCGAATTGAGCACCAATTAAAGCATAGTTCTCTGAATCGATATAAAGTTCGCCGCAGTAGCATGGTTGATCAATATTTGCTTTCTGCTTGAAATAAACAATGTTGACCATACGATCATCAATAGACGTTATACCTGTTGATATAAACTCATATTCGCTAGCATTCATTTCTAGGAAGTCGGGAACGTTTTTTACAATATCCAGCAATAGGCAGGCATCAATACCTGCTTTTATCTTTGCCATTATCGAGTCTTTAGCATTTGTACTGAGAATGTTGCGCATCTTTAAAAGCTCTACTCTATCTGGTTCGAGTGTCAATGATGATGGTTTGTAAACCTTGAAGACTCCTTCGTTTAGTTTCACAAAGCGTTTATCGTACTCGATTCCTTCTCTATAAAAAGTAGTCGCGCATACAGGAAGATAGGGATAATTGGATTTTTTATTCTCCCGCATTTTATCTAGTAGATGCAGTGGATTTGCTAATCGCAATACAACTTCTTGCAGCGGAACTATTCGCTCTTGAAGTCCTATCGTATAAGCTCTTCCTGTCAGCGAACCGGCTTCGAAGGCTTGTGTTGCATAACCTAAATGAGAAAAAACAAGATAGGATGTTCGAAGTGAGTCTGGCAATATCAGCCTGAATTCACCATTACTGTTTGTTACGCTCCCTATAGAAGAGCCTTCCACTCTGATGGAACCGGCCTCCAAAGGTTTGTGAGTAGACTTATCGACTAGAGTACCTATAACAGTAAATTGCTTTTCATGTTCTTTGACTGGTGTTCGCAGTTGCTTATTATAAGATCTATCGGGTAGTGTAATCAATATGTGATTTCCTATTATACGTACATTTAGATTATTGTTTCCTGCGACAAGGCAAACGGCTTGACGAATAGTATAACTTCCTTTTTTGAGTTTTGTTTTCTTTTCATTGTTAATGATACTACTATCGTAAATAAACTGCAATCCAGTTTTCTGAGAAATAATGTCAAAAAGTTGATATATTGTGCCTTTACTTTTGGGCAACTGCACCACAATATCTTCTTTGTTTGACATGGCCGCCGTATGGTATGATAATGTCAAAATGGTTAATAGAAATAACAGAGAAGAACGGAAAAAGCGTGCCATGTCCGAAGAATATTTATTTAATCGTTATAGTATGATCGTCGACCGTGTATCTCAAGTGGAGAGCTTGACTAATAAGAGTAGCTATCATGGTGGGCGAGTCTGCGCAGAATGACACTGTTAGTTTGCGTTCGTTCAAGCTTGGTATGGTTTGCAATACGTCTTTATTATCGTTTTGCTTGTTTATGGCTCTTAGTATATTTCCTAAAGTTTCATCTTTGAAGCGGATACAACGTTTGTACTCATTAAACTGTTTATGGTCTTTTGTAGTCTCAAGTCGTAAGCCTTCAGCATTGCAAGTCACAGTCCGGCCCGCATCTACGAAGACCGCTTTATCAGTCCCTGCCTTTGTGACGCTCACTCTCCCTCTATTGACCGATAATTCGAAGAAGTTGCTTGCAGAACTTCTTACATAGAATGCAGTACCGAGAACTTCTACAACGACTTCTTTTGTCTTTATAACAAAGGGACATTTCTTTTTGTGCGTCACATCGAAATAAGCATTGCCATTAAGTGTTACTTCTCTTTTTTCTGAAGAAAAGTGTTTGGGTATTACTAATGAAGAATGATTGGCCAAGTAAACAATTGTTCCGTCTTCCAATGTTTTGACGAGAGTAAAAGTTGCGTCATTGTTGATCTGTGTCAATAATGGTGCAGGCGTATTGTCTTTTGCCAAATAGAGCACCGATAGAACTATACATAGTAAAACACAGGCAGCAGCAGAAATGCCTCCCCATCTTGGCATAATCTTGCGGAAGGGACGGTGCTGTTCATTTGCCGTAAATCCTTCCTCTTCGATTCTTGCGTATACTTTGTTCCACGCATTGTCTGTCATTTTATTGTATAAGTCCTTATTCATCTTATTATTCTTTAAAATAGAGTTCTACTTTGTTCTTTAATGTTTTCAACGCTTTACTCATCTCTGCTTCAACTGTTTTTACCGAAAGTCCCAACGAAGAGGCTATGGTCTCATATTTCTTTCCTTCAAATCGGTGCATCTTAAAAATAGTTGATCTGCGAAGTGGTAGTTCTTTTAATGTGTCGGTTATAAGTTCTTGTAGTTCTTCAAATTCTAGTTCATGTTCTGCGCTGCGTGATACTTTGCTGTTATCTTCCTTTAAAACCATTGCATCCTGATAACGTCTCTTTATTTCTTCATGTTCAAGATATTGTAGCGACTCTTTGCGCACGGCTCCATAAAGGTAATTTTTGAGCGAATATATTACTTGCAACTTCTCTTTATCGCGCCATAGTACATAAAACAATTCTTGTACAATTTCTTCGGCTGCATCTTTTCCGCTCACAATACATGAAGCATATAAGCAAAGAGGGGCATAATAAAGACGAAAGACTTCTTCAAAGGTCTTTATATCCCCCTCTCTAATCTTTGTCAATATCAATAAATCGTTCAACATAGTCCCAGAATCTTGATAACATAACAAAGATAGTTCAAAAAAAGCTTAACATAATAATATTTCTTCGATTATTTATACTGTTTTTTCAACTTGTTTACAGCCTTTTCTAACGACTCGGTAGGTGCTATTATATTGTATGCGCCCCAGAAATCCTCATCCGTGAATGCTGTTACTTTATCAGAGAATGCATCGTGAAGATTGAATGCTGCTTTGTGAGGAATATTTTTTACGTTTTCGTTGTTTAAATCGGTCACTACCATTTCCGATACCACCGAGTAACCGGTTGAAAATAATTTCCGTTTCCAATCGCATTTGAATCTTACTTCGTTTCTAACATAGTTCAGGCACATTTTACCATCTCTTTCTTTGTAGTCTACAAGATAGGTTACTTCTTGAGGCTTGAAAATAAGTCCGAATGGTTTTCTCATCAAAATAACTTGTGTTGCTTTATTACGGTCGCTCATATCTAGCGATAGTTCGGCGCGAGTGATTGCCATACTTTCACTGTCTATATAAAGCCGCCCGAAATATAGCGCATAGGGTAAATTAACTCGTGGTGACAGGCTGATGACATATTGCAAACGATGATCGATAAAAGAGGGTTCTTCCATTTTGAATTTGTAGTACATTAAGTCTCCTTCCTCCAATAGTACGTCTGGGTTCTTCACAACATCTACATAGACTGCCAAGTTAGGACCTCCCAATAGTTTTACTGCGAGTGTATCACCACTTTTATCGCTAAGTAGTTTACGTCCTTTTATAATTTGCACTCTGTCACTATTGGTCGAACGATTGTTGTAGGTTGTTTTAAATACATCGATTATAGCCTCTGAAATATTGATATAATGTTGTCTCTTTCGAGCAGTCTCGCGGTAGAAGCCGGTCAACATACAATCTTTATCTCCATAGTTCGCCTTTATCCGATGAATAGCGTCTTTTACAATATTTTCTGCATCGCCACGTACTATAACCTCATTCAATAAGTTATTTTGTGGAATCAGAAATATTGTCAGATTATTCATATCATTTCCAGTCAGGTGAATTTCTTCGCTGATAAATCCGACATGCGAGATTGTGACTAATTGGGCTTGCAGATCATTTTTTACTTTTAGAGTAAACTCACCGTTTTCGTTTGTCACAGTGCCGATATTTGTTCCTTTGATAGCAACATTGGCATATTCCAAGCGTTTGTTATTACCTTTATTCTTCACTACTCCACATACAGTGATGTAATCTCCATTTTTGTTCGCTGTCTCTGCTTGCAGAGATACCGTACTCGATAATAAGATAGCGAGCAGCAGTGTTACTGATTGATATAAAAAAGTTTTCATGATGTAATGTTTTATAAGTTACTGTTTCTTTTTTAAGGCCTTTCTACTATTAAGATGGTTCATCAATGAAATACCCTATGAATAATGAATAAAAAATTTAGTTCCGTTGCAATTTTTTTAGTATGGAGAACAAAAGAAGGAGAAAATCAATTTTATTTTGATAATGAAATAAACTCTTCTTGATATTTAGATCGAATAGTAATATACTATAAAAGATAATTTAGTAATTTTACCCAATCAACCAAATATTGTATTCGTTATGGATAATGAAGTAAAACTAAATGTAGATCTGATATCTTATTGTGGGCTTTATTGTGGAGCTTGCCGCAAATATCTGAAAGGTAAATGTCCCGGATGCAGGGAGAATGAAAAAGCTTCGTGGTGCAAAGTCAGAAGTTGTAACAAAGAGAACAGTTATCATACGTGTGCCGAATGCTCGATGAATGTGGTAGATTGTGGCAAATATAATAATTTTGTCAGCAAAATGTTCGCTTTGATATTCCGTTCCGATCGTAAAGCTTGTATCTATCGTATAAAAGAGGTAGGAGAAATGCAATACGCTAAGGAAATGAGCGATAAAAAGGAAATGACGATTAAAAAGAAGTGATATGCGAATATTAGTTATTAATGGTAGCCCTCGCAAGAATGGTAATGTGGCAACGATGCTTCATCATGTCGTTAAAGATATAAAGGATGCTTCGGTACAATGGATTGATGTGAATGATTTGAAGATTCGCCCTTGTATGGGTTGTATGAAGTGCCGCGAAACAGATGTTTGTATTCTGCCTCATGACGATGCCCATTTAATAGCTGAAGAGATAAAGCAATGTGATGCTTTGGTCATAGGTACTCCCGTTTATTGGGGCAATATGAATGGTCAGATGAAACTCCTTTTTGATCGCATTGTCCCTTCGATGATGGGCGAATCTAAGCTAGGTATTCCTATTCCGTTGCATAAAGGCAAAAAAGCGGTAATTGTTACTGCATGTACTACTATTTGGCCTTTTAGCTTTTTGTTTAAGCAGACTACCAAAACCTTGCGAGCAATGAGAGAAATACTTCATTACTCGGGCTTTAAGGTTATAGGAAAAGTTGTATATCCGGGCACAAAAGGGAAAAAAGTTATTCCCGAAAGATTACTTCGTAAATCCGAACGATTAGGAAGAAAGTTAGGCAAGCTGCAATGAGAAAATTTATATAAATAAAAGAACTATCAGAAGGAGAATACTTATGGCTTCAAAAAAAGAAACACTAGACTTTGTATTGACTCAGCTAGATGGTATTGAGAATATTAAGTGGCGTAAAATGATGGGCGAATATTTGATATATTATCGAGAGAAAGTAGTTGCGGGCATTTACGATGATCGTTTTTTGGTAAAGCTGACGCCTTTGAGTAAAAAGCTTCTGCCCGATGCTGCAGAAGAGTTGCCTTACGAAAGTGCTAAGCCGATGTTGTCTCTGTCTGATTTGATTTTTGATGAGCATTTGGAAAATAATAAGTTATTAAAAACGGTTTTTGAATCTATATATGAACAGATAAAGTGACGGAAGAAGAAAAGATATTTGCAGGGCGGCTGTTTGATGCCCGTACAAAAGAGCTTCGCGATATAAAACATAAGGCTCATGAGCTTTGTCGTCAATATAATCAAATGGATGAATACGATAAAGGACGATTGATGATGATTCACAATTTGATTGGGCGTATTGGAGAGAACTTCTATTTTCAAGGGCCTATCCAATTTAATTATGGCTCTCATACATTTATAGGAAATAAATTCTTTGCCAATTTTAATCTGACGGTAATGGATGATGCGTCTATTTTTATTGGCGATAATGTAATGTTTGGACCAAATGTATCTCTCATGGCTACCAATCACCCATTGATTGCCACAGAGCGGGTTGCTATGAAATATCCCGATGGACATGTATCTATGTCCGAATTTGCAGAAGATATACATATAGGAAATAATGTTTGGCTTGCTGCAAATGTGGTCGTTTTGGGTGGGGTTTGTATTGGCGATGGTGCTGTGATCGGTGCTGGCAGTGTAGTTACTCGAGATATCCCTGCCGGCTATGTAGCCTTTGGATCTCCGTGTAAGCCAATAAGAGCTATCACCGAAAAAGATTCGAAAGCTTATATGATTTAGATTATACAAATAACTCAAAGAAGAAATAAAGATGAAACTAGATGGTTTTGGACTATTTGTAAAAGATATGGCCGTAATGGTTCGCTTTTACCGTGATATATTGGGATTCGAAATAAAAGAGGAAGAAAACACCTCTAATGTCTACTTGGAAAAAGATGGGACACTCTTTTTACTTTATCGTCGGACAGATTTTGAAACGATGACCAATCGACAATTTGCATACGCCAAAGGCACGAGTGGGCATTGTGAAATCGCTTTGAGCGTTGAAAACTTCGAGAAAGTCGATTCTACATATCAAGAGGTTATTGCCAAAGGCGCGCAATCTATTATGCAACCTACTACTGAACCATGGGGACAACGGACCTGTTATATTGCCGATCCGGAGGGTAATTTAATCGAAATAGGATCGTTTGTAAAGTAAGTGTACTGACTGCTGATAATATCAATAACTAATTTATAAAAAGAAAAGTCAATCATCATGGAAAACTTAGAACAAATAGTTGCCCATCTTATCGAAAAGAGTGATATGGCACTTATGTGCTATATCGATGAAAACGAATGCCCCGTCACTAAGGCGATGCTTAAGCCTAGAGAACGCGAAGGAATAAAAGCGTTTTGGTTTACTACAAATACCTCGTCCAATAAAGTAAAATGCTATAAAAAGAATAATAAGGCTAGTATCTATTTTGTGGACCATCGAAATTTTTGTGGAATTAACTTGATTGGTGAAATGGAAGTACTCGAAACCGCTGAGGCAAAAGAACGAATCTGGCGTGAGGGTGACGAAATGTATTATCCTGCCGGGGTTACAGACTCGGACTATTGTGTCTTACGTTTTAACGCTCTACGGGGGCGATATTATAGTAATTTTCATTCAGAGAATTTTGAAATCAAATAGCAAATATATATAGTATGATAGAGATTCCGGAGTCTACCACGATTAGTGAACAGGCAACAAAAATTCTGACTGGCAAGATTGTTTCCGATGTTATTAACGCAACCAGCCCGCATCGTTTTGCCTGGTTTAACGGTGATGCACAGCACTATCCTTATATTCTTACCGGCAGAACGGTAAAAAGTGTAAAAGGCTATGGCAGTTTCATAGATATTTGTTTTGACAATGAAACTCATTTGGCTATTAGCGACGGAACGAGTATGAAATATTATACTGCCGTAGAGAAATGTCCTGCAAAATTTCAATTGCTCGTTGCCTTCGAAGATGGTAGTTATCTAGTCTTTACTGTAGCGATGTATGGCAATATCCTTGCTTTTTGTGGGAAGCTAGACAACGTTTACTATACAGGAAGCATTAAAAAGCTCTCTCCTTTAGCAGAAACGTTTGACTTCTCGTTCTTCTGCGGCTTAATAGAAGCAGCTCGGAGAGATATGTCTGTTAAGGCTTTGCTTGCTACCGAACAGCGAATTCCCGGGTTGGGTAATGGCGTGCTGCAAGATATTCTATTTAACGCCCGCATTCATCCGAAGCGTAAGATAAGCACGTTGAATGCAGAAGATAAGCAAATGCTTTTTCATTCTATTAAAGAAACGCTAAACAATATGATTGCTCATGGAGGACGCGATACAGAAAGAGATTTCCTAGGGAATGTGGGAGGTTATCGTTGCATATTGTCCAAAAACACGTATGCAAAGCCATGTATTTGTTGTGGTTCCCGATTGATAAAAGAGGGATATCTTGGCGGTAGCGTCTATTATTGTCCGAATTGTCAACATTAGCAGGTTATCAATTCAGAAAGATTTAATCGTCGTTTTATTTAAATTAGTGTGTTTAAACTTATACTTATTCTTAAATATGAATATAATAACAGTAACAAAAGAAAATTTGGACCAAGAACATATTTGTTGTGCTATATCAAACAATAAAGATATTCAGGTAGCCTCAAAGAAATCGTGGCTTACCGCTCGATTTGATGATGGGTTAGTTTTTAAAAAGGGAGATGTACGCGGCAAATGTTTCATAGAATATATTCCAGCTGAAAAGGCTTGGGTCCCAATTGATGCCGCTGGCTATATGTATATTGATTGCTTATGGGTGTCGGGGCAATTTAAAGGACACGGATATTCTTCTTTATTATTGGACGAATGTATTAGCGATAGCAAAGCGAAAGGAAAACAAGGTATTGTTGTATTATCCTCTTCACGAAAAATGTCATTCCTTAGTGACCCATCATTTCTTCGCCATAAAGGGTTTGTTCTTTCCGATACGGCCAAACCTTATTTCGAACTGTTTTACCTTCCTTTCGACAAAAAGGCAGAAAAGCCTAGATTCTGTTTGCAGGAGTCTGTCGTCTCTGGAAATCGCGGATTTGAGCTGTATTATACGCACCAATGTCCTTTTACCGCAAAATATGTTCCAATTATTGAGAACTTAGCCAGAGAAAAGAATCTCGCTTTCAAATCAATATTAATAGATTCGGCAGAACAAGCGCACGCCGTCCCTACACCATTCACTACCTATAGTTTGTTTTGGAATGGAAAATTCATCACTCATGAAATACTGTCGGAAAATAAATTCATCAAATTATTAAAAACGTTGGGATACGAATGAAAGAAATTAAGACTGCTCGATTATTGCTTCGCCATATACACGAAAGTGATGCGAAAGACATCTTTGAATACAGTAAAGAACCTAATGTGGGACCAAATGCTGGTTGGAAACCTCATGACAATATAGAAGAAACGCTTCAAATAATAAAGGAGGTTTTTGTTGGAAAAGAAAATGTATTTGGTATTGTGTTGAAAGATTCTGGAAAGATGATCGGTAGCATCGGACTTATTGACGACCCACGACGCAATAACCCACATGCTATAATGTTGGGTTATGCCATGTCTGAACATTATTGGGGCAAAGGTTTAATGACAGAAGCTGCATTGGCCATTATAGAAACAGCTTTTTGCGAATTGCCAATCGATATTGTTTCCTGCACATGCTACTCCTCTAACCCTCGTTCGCGAAGGGTTATTGAAAAATGTGGGTTTCAATATGAAGGTTGTCTGCGTAGAGCCGAACAGCGGTATGATCGAGAAATCATGGATTTAGAGTGCTATTCACTCTTTAAACAGCTTCCTTAATCTCATTATTGATGTTATTACATCGGCTATGGTAGTGTCTCTTGTCTCACAGCCGTGATACACTCGTCTCACACTTGTGATACAGTTGTCTCACGGCTGTGATACACCTGTCGCACAGTTGTGAGACAAGAAACGCGTCTTTCTCTTTTACATAATATTTCTTTGGTTAAGGATGCGGTATTATGTTCCAATCTCCTTCTTTATGCTATATCAGTAAAATTGTTGCGTTTGCCCGATACTGTTTTTACGTTGATTTTAGCATTCACTCAAGCTTTTGATTCGGTTCGCTTCATTTGCCGATAATCCTTTCTGTTTCATTTTGTCATCGTCATCGCATAGATGGAATAACCATTCGCTACGTCCGTTGTGGCTTTTCAATACTCCATGGGCCACCTCATCGTAGGGATCGTAAAGCTGAATATC
>JAYRGW010000062.1:0-13475 GCA_041907665.1 Bacteroidaceae bacterium | reverse complement strand
AGAGAATAAAGCGGGAGTGGAGCTTCTCCAATCTTATAACGATGATAAGACAAACGTTAATGTACTACATAAACATATATAGTTTCTGCGAAAATCCTGAAAAGGCATGGCTGCAAATCATTAATCACTCTAGTTCTCCTCCTTCTCAGCCGTCACTTTTTGATTAGGGGGCTTATTTTTCAAAAAACACTTCAGAATACCATTGTATAGGTCCTCTGAAATCCTTTTTCATACTCTTAAGGTTTTACCGGACACCAATAGTTCAGAATCTACTACAAGTGCTTGCTTGCAAATAAAAAGACCTACACGTTTAGAGTGTAGGTCTTTTGTATAAGATTTAATTTACAGACTAAGCTTCAGCTTTTTCAATGCTAGCTGGAACAACAGATACATAGCGTCTGTCTTCTCTACCTACTTTGAATTGTACTGTACCATCTACTAAGGCGAAAAGAGTATGATCTTTACCCATGCCGATATTTTCACCCGGATGGTATTCTGTGCCTCTCTGACGAATGATGATATTACCTGCTTTGCAAGCTTCACCACCAAATATCTTAACGCCTAATCTTTTGCTCGCTGATTCACGGCCGTTCTTAGAACTACCTACACCTTTTTTATGTGCCATTTTCTTTTACTTTTTAAATGATTAAGCAATTACTTCTTTAATTGAAACTTCTGTGAACTGTTGGCGATGCCCGTTAAGTTTGCGATAACCTTTTCTTTTCTTTTTATGGAAAACAAGAACTTTGTCTCCTTTTACCAAATGAGAGATAACCTCACAAACGACTTTTGCTCCGTCTATGGTGGGAGTTCCTACAGTGATAGCTCCATCTTTGTCTACCAATAATACTTTATCAAATTCTACTGTTGCACCATTTTCGATATTTTGAATGTGGTGAACAAAAAGTTTTTTCCCTGCCTCTGCTTTGAATTGCTGGCCTTGGATTTCTACAATTGCGTACATCTGTTGTATATATTAAAACAGGTTAGCTCCGTTGGGCGGCCCTTCAATCGCTGAATTGCACTTCTTTTTTGCCCAGTTCGGAATAATCAGGGCACAAAATTAGTATGTTTTCTTGAATTATCCAATTAATCTTTTGTTTTTTTTCTTTGCCGGTATTATCTTCTTATTCATAAAGATTATTCTGTTGAGTTAAATAAGTGTGAAACAAAATGGTGGCAATAGAAATTGATGGAATATATCTATTTGGTTGTATCCATTTATATAAAGGCTGAAAGCAATCTTTTTTGTCATTTAAAAAGTGTTCTTTGGCTTCTCAAAATGCCATATGCTCCTAAAAATATTTTCGTCCATATGTTTTCAGAAAAACTTAAGGACGTCACCAAAAAAACTAACATACGACAATTTAGCAAAATATAGATCGTTTTTCTATTATTGTTGGCAACTCTTGCAATGAATTTATAATAGCCAGATGTGGATAAGTAGCTAGCTCATGTTCGGTTGTCATCCCTGTTGTAACTCCTACGAATGGTACTGCGGCATTTTTTGCTGTTTCTCCGTCTACAGTGCTATCGCCTACATATATCATTTCGTCGGGATGGATATGCAATTCGTCCAGAGCTTGATAAATACTCTCAGGGTGAGGTTTAGGCTGTTTGATGTCTTCATTGCCAATAAGAATGTTGAAGAAATTAGCGGCGAAATGTTTATTCATTACTTCCATGAAACGGAAACGATATTTTGTTGAAATAATACCTACCATGAGCCCGCTCTCTTTCAGCGTAGTGAGCGTTGATACCGTATCAGGGAAAAGATGGGTGTTCGGATTCATATAAACATCTGCCTCTTTGCGGTATTCTTCTCTTAACTTGAATAATTCTTTATCATCAGTAATGCCGGTTAGTATCGAAAATGATTTTTCGAGTGTTTTACCGATGGTACGTTTTATTGCTTCATCGTTCACTGAAGTGAATTTATGACGCTCTAAAACAATTCGGAAGCATTTAACAATTCCGACGTGTGAATCAACCAATGTATAATCAAAATCAAATAAACAAGCTTTAATCATCTGTCTCATCGGTTATTTAACTGGAGTTACTGTATATCCTGCTTTCTTTAGCAGTGCGATGAGTCCATCGGGACCAGCCAAATGAAGTGCTCCGACAACGATAAACGAAGAGTTTTCTTTTATCATTGAAGGGATTGTTTTCATCCAGTTTTTATTGCGGTTCTTTATTAAGGCATCTTCTTCACTTTGGTAGCTGTCACAGTGGGTTCCGTCTTTTTTTTGCGAAAGTTGGTACATCGCATCTAGCTTTTGGTGATTATAGTAGGCTGTCAGTTGCAAGGCTTGCTGAGACATTTCCTTAATATTGTCAATGAGACAGAGCAATAACTCTGCTTGACGTTTTATCGGAGTGCCACTGAATAGAATGTCTAGTTGTTGATTCATTGTTTCGAAAGCCAATACATTCTTGCCCTTTGCTCTAGCCTCTTTCTGAAAATAACTATCAAGCTGTTCTTGCATGTTGAATCCTCCCAGCTGTTTTGCCATCATTACCACTGTAAGTTGGTTTGTTAGAGCAGCGGGGCGTAGCTTTTGTACCATAGCCAATGTTGCGCCCGGAAGATATTCTTGGATGCATTTGTCTATTTTCTGACTTTCTTCGGGAGTGAAAATCTTTAGTAATGTAGAATCTCCTCCCATTATCATTTTCTTCTGCATCTCTGTCATTACTTGTGGCGACATCATGTCTTTCATGTCTATTTCGCCTACCACTTGTTTCGCCGATTCGAAAGCTGGTTTTAATCCTTTTATGCTGTCTACAATACTTAGTTTTGCTAAATGATGAGAGCCAAATAAGTAAGATGGATGAGCAAGTCCTTTACCCGAAACTTTCCATAATAATTGAGCTTGCGATGGGACAGCTGCGAGGAGCAGTGCAATAATTAAATAGGATATTTTCTTCATGACTTTTTGTGTTGTTTAATCGTTTATTCTTCTACATTGAAATAATCTTCCAGTTCTTTTTCTGCAGAATTGTTCTCGTTTATTAGATCTTTTATAATGATTCCTTTTTCGAGCAGTGCAATTCTAGGACAGATATCCACCGTATGACTAAGATTGTGGCTGGATATAATAACTGTAGCCTGATGCTCTTCGTTATACTTTTTGAGCAAGTGTTTGATGAGCGATTGTGATGTGGGGTCCAAAAAGTTAAAAGGTTCGTCAAGAATCAGAACTTGAGGATAATGCAACATGGCCGATATAATGCCTATTTTTTGTTTATTACCTGCCGAGTAGTTACGTATCAGTTTCTTTTGTCCGATGACTTCTCCGCTCATGAAGTGTTCGAACTCTTTCAAGCGTTCATCAATCTCTTCTTTTGAGATTCCATAAAGTCTGCCACTGAAATAAAAGAATTCTTCGGGAGAGAGATAATCTATCAGAAAGCCGTCATCAATAAAAGCTCCGGTTGTTTTTTTCCATTCTTCACTTTTGCTTACGTCAACTCCTCCTACTGTAACATTGCCTTGGTCGGCTTCCAAAAGATCTAATGCCAAACGGAATAGGGTCGTCTTACCGGCTCCGTTATTTCCGACAAGCCCTAGCATTTGTCCACTTTGTATTTCAAAATGTTCAATATTGACTGCTGTCTTTTCGCCGAAATTCTTAATTAAATTGTTTATCTCAATCATCGTCTTTCTATGTTTTATGGTTTATTCGTTGTTGCGGCTATCGCGGAAATCTTCCATGTTTTTATAGCGTCTTGCCATAAACCTTTGGTAGATATTGCGTAACCAGATGTTGGAAGTGAGAATAAAAGCTATGCCAATAACTAGTAGTATCGAGTCGCCAAGTTTTTGTCCACAAGCCCATTCCATTATTGGATATATACCCATTGGGAGAAGCAAGGCAGCAAAAGTAATTACTTTTTGCATGCTCGATGTTGATTGTCTGGCAGATATTTTTGTATTTAGTGGTACAGTTTCGGTATTGTATACAGCTAGTTGAAATAATAGGAAGTATACGAATCCGCTACAGAAGAAGGCTACCGAAATAACAAATAATAGTGTAATCTTTGCTTTTATAATAGCAGGGATTAATAGACAGAATGGCAGGATGACAAATAACGTTGCCAAATTGTATTTAGCTTTCAATAATGTCAAAATACATTCTTTGCGCACCATTAATCCATCAATGTAGTTCCCTTCAAAGGCCATAATGCGCTGCAATAAAGTTACGCCAACTGCACAAAAAGCATAGGTCGTTACGAAAAACTTTCCGAAGGCATCATTGTAAACAGGTGTGAAGCTCATAACTCCACAGAAAGCTATGACACATATCAAGATAACTCGCATTGACATTTTTGTTGCACGATTGCGAAATAGCATCTTTAATTCTAAACGGAAGAATTCACCCAATAGTCCATATCTATCCAGAAACTTATATTCCGACAAGTGTTTTATCTTTGTATCATCTACACGATTTATTTCTTTATAAACTAGCTTCTTCATCAAGTTGCTACAGATAATCCATAGCAATACACCTATGGCAATTGTTGGTATGATGTACAGTAGGTTGAAGTTCAGGTAACCTTCGCCGATATTTAATAAGATATTTGCCGCCGGAAATTTTTTTGGAATAAAAATCAGGCTAATGATTCCACCATAAATACTAATTGGAAGTAATAACCATACTAAGCTCTCATTCATAAGAGTGCGACAAAGCAAATGCCAGTAGTTGTTGATTATGATAAGTATCCATATACAGAATAAGTAACTGATAAGGCTTAGGATACCAAAATAACCAATAATTGTGACGCAACCAAACGGGATAAACAAGAAGAACCAGAATAGGTTGAAAAGATCCAATCCCGATCGAATGAGTAGAAAGTCAATGATTCGTTGCTTACGAACCGGCAACAGGAGGTAAGGTTTTACCTCCTGTGTCGGTGTCTGTTGGAACGGGAAACGCATCAAGAAATCAATTACCATAACAAATGGTATTAATATCAATGTACCTAATAATTGACTTCTGTAGACATGTTCTCCACGGAGAGCAACGCCAAGCATTACGCCTAAGAATATTAGGTACCCAGCCCAAAAGGCAACACCTATATATATCCATATTTTAGCTGTTTTGCTTTTGTCGAACATCGGGTTACGTTTCGACGCAAGCTTGCCTTGCTTCCAAAGTTCTTTAAAAATGTTCATTTTTTAGCCAAAGATGTCATGGTTACTGTAATGAAATTATTCTGCTTGTTCAAACCGTCAGCAAAAGTTTGAATATCTTTTGTTGTGATGCTCTTTACTATTGCTTCAAAATCCTTGTTGAAGTCTATGCCTGTTCTCCATTGTTCTGTCATAATTCCCATCCAATAGCTATTTTCTTTAACATTCTCGGCATGTTTCTTCAAAACGAATTCTTTTACTTTGTCCAAATCTTTTTGTTCCGGGCCATCTTTTACAATTTTAGCAATGCCTTCTTTCGTTAGTTTCATTGCCAAATCTTTCTTTTCCGGATCTGTTGGAAAGTAGATCTGAATCATAGAGTATGGTTTGGGATAAGAGCTGAGGTCGCCTTGTACTGAAACGGAATAAGCTGCCCCTGCATCTTCGCGGATAGTCTTGGTATAAACGATGTCTAGGATTTGTGCATACATGCTTGTTAGAATATCATTCTTTAAATTGTATGCTTCGTCACCGCTTTGCATCATGATAATGGTAGATGTCGGAGTTTGTTGTTTTTTAAAGAACTCATTCGTATATATACCCTTCCTAATACTGATAACGTTTTTGTATGTCTCTTTGCGATGAATAGATGGCAAAGATGCGATATAGGTTTCGATAAACGGTTTCAGGGCGTTAGCATCAGCGTTGCCTACTATGAAGAAGGTAAAATCGCTAGCGTCACAGAAACGGTCTTTATACATCTTCAATATGTTATCATAGTTAATCTTATCAACCATGTTCTCTTTCATACGCATCACCCAAGGGCTATCTTTGTATATTGCTCTTGTTATACTATCTCTAAGTGCTGTGTTTGGTTCCATTTCCTGATTCTTAAGATCTGCTTTCAAACGAGTTTTGTATGAAGCAAAAGCATCTGCGTCTTTTCGAGGCGAAGTAAATGTGAGATAAACCAACTGCATCATTGTTTCTGCGTCTTTTGGCGAGCAAGAAGCATTTACTGCTTCGCTAGTAAGAGACACTCCTGCTGAGGCAGAGGCCATTTTGCCTGCTAGTATTTTCTGCAAGTCTACAGTGCTGAATTTTCCTAGACCGCCCAAGCCTGCAACATCATCCATGCTGTTGATGTCGATCATCTCTTTTGTAGGGAACAAAGATTTACCTCCTTTGCTTATGGCTTTCATCGTGATCTCATCTTTTTTGAAATCAGTCTTTTTGATAATCACTTTTGCTCCATTTGAAAGAACCATTTCTGTCGTTCCTGTTGCAGGATTGTTCTTCGTAGAAAGTATTTTGCCTGCTTTTGGTTTGGCTGCCATCAACGGTTCGTTAGATACTTTGTCTACGTAGGCCGTAATGTTCTCTGCATTCACTTTAGAGATTACTCCAAGGAGTTCTTCTTTGGTCGGTAGTTTTAAACCTTCTTTTTCGGGAGCAGTATAAACAATAACCATGTTACTGTCGGGTATTAACTCAGGAATCATTTGATTAATAGCTGCTACCGGAATGTTTGGAGCTATTTGGTTTATTAAAGTATACTTCTGTTCGATACTTGGAATAGGTTCGTTATCCAAGAAGTTGCGTACGTATTTTTTTACGTAATTGCTACTCTCTTGTTTGTCGCGTTCATTATAGAGCGATTCATAAGAACGGAGTAAATCTGCTTTGGCACGTGCATACTCAGAATCTGTAAAACCGAACTTCTTCGCACGGAGTATTTCACGATACAGGGTGCCGAATCCGTTGTCCACTTCATTTTCTTTCACTCCTACATATCCACCAAAAGCATCTTTGGTCTTGGCTACGAAATAATTGCCGTCAAATACTTCTGCTCCGGTAAAAGGAGGGTTGGCTTTTTGTAGCATTTCGTTGTAGCGTGAATTGAGCATGTTGCAAATCATGTCTGTTGCATAATTCTGTATGAGGTACATCAAATTACCTTTGATGCTGTCAGGTACTGCTTCGTGTTTAAAGAAGATGGTGGCACTCGACGTCGGATTTTCTTTGTCTTGTCCGATGAATATAATTGGCTCTTTATTGTCTGGGACAGGATAGTAGATACGTTTGGCTGCATTGGGTTGAGCAGGGATGTCTGCAAATATAGTTTTAATTTTTGCTTCTATCTCGTCTACGTTAATATCGCCAACGACAACAACTCCTTGGAGATCGGGACGATACCATTTCTCATAATAGTCGCGCAATACTTGCGGCTTGAAATGCATCACTACTTCCATCGGGCCGATAGGCATGCAGTCTTCGTATTTGCATCCTTTCATAATGACTGGCATCATGGCCTCTTGTAGACGTTGTTGTGCGTTGCGACGAGTACGCCATTCCTGGTTGATTACTCCGCGTTCTTTTTCAATCTCATTCGGATCTAGAGTCAAGTCGTTAGACCAATCGTGTAATATCCAAAGGCAAGAATCTATGGCTTGAGGAGCTGTTGTGGGTACATTGTCTATGTTATAAACAGTCTCTTCTATCGAGGTATAAGCATTTAGATTTTCTCCGAATTTTACTCCGATTTTCTCCAAATAAGAGATGAGCGAATTACCGGGAAAATGCTTTGTACCGTTGAAACACATGTGCTCCAAGAAATGTGCAAGTCCCCTTTGTTGAGGCTCTTCTTGGATAGAACCTACTTTCTGAGCAATATAGAAGAAAGCTCTTTTTTCGGGAAGTGTGTTTTTCCGGATGTAGTATGTCAGTCCGTTACTTAGTTTGCCTACTCTTACATTGGGGTCTTTCGGAATAGGTGGCATTTGTTGAGCGCACAGTTGCTGAGCACTGCAAGCTACCAGTAAAACGATTAAACAAAAAAGTTGTTTTAAATGTTTCATATAATACTTTTGTTTGATTGGTTTGTATAATATTTATATTAGGGATTGTCTGATTCTTACCAATTTGGTAAGTAGGTCTTCTAGTAAGTCTAACTTTAGCATATTGGCACCATCACTTTTGGCTTCGGCAGGATTCTCGTGCGTTTCGATAAATAGTCCGTCTGCTCCTACGGCAATACCTGCTTTGGCTACTGTTTCTATTAACTCCGGCATACCCCCGGTAACTCCACTTGCCTGATTGGGTTGCTGCAAAGAATGAGTTACATCCAATATTACGGGATGACCAAATTTGCGCATAACCGGAATGCCTCGGTAGTCTATTATCAGATCTTGGTAGCCGAAAGTAGTGCCTCGTTCTGTAATCATTACATTGGGGTTGCCCGATTCAACTATTTTGTCGGCAGCAAATTTCATTGCTTCGGGCGAGAGAAATTGCCCTTTCTTTATGTTTACTACCTTTCCAGTGTTGGCTGCTGCCACCAATAGGTCAGTTTGCCGACACAAGAATGCCGGTATTTGTAGTATGTCTACATATTCGGCAGCCATTATGGCTTCTTCTTGGGTATGGATGTCAGTAACGGTAGGAATTCCGAAAGTATGATGTACTTTACTTAATATTTTTAATGCTTTTTCGTCTCCTATTCCTCTAAAGGAATCTAATTTTGACCGGTTTGCTTTGCGGTATGAGCCTTTAAATGTATATGGAATGTGCAAACGTGATGTAATATTAACAATCCGTTCTGCTATGTGGAGGGCCATTTCTTCGTTTTCGATGACACAGGGACCTGCCAAAAGAAAAAAGTTTCCTTCTTTACTTTGAGTTATTTCTTTTACAGTCATTGTTGAACTTTTCTATGTTAGACGCGGATAACGTCATTTTATTTGCAAATATAATCTTATTTTTTAGAATGTATAACAATTCTAAGCGTTTTTTCGTACAATTATTCTCCAAAATGTAGTAGCTATTTTTGAATGAATATAATCTTAGTATTGTTTTCAAAAATTCATAAGGACGAAAACAAAAAATCGTCCTTATAAAAACAAAAATTCATAAGGACGAAAATATATTTTTGTCCTTATGAATTTCTTGTTGATTATCAATTGTTTAAAACAATTATGGGACTCTTGTATTCTAATCCTATGATACCTTATCTGTTTAGGTGTATTTGTTATAGAATGCAAAATAGCTAGATGCTTGCTGTTATTTGTATCTCGAAAAACTATCCTTTACAACAGCATGGCTTGATTTGTTTGAAGAAATCGTTTCCTTTATCATCAACTAGGATGAATGCAGGGAAGTCTACAACATCAATTTTCCAAATAGCTTCCATTCCCAATTCAGGGTATTCTAAACATTCAATACTCTTAATGTTATTTTGGGCTAAGATTGCTGCCGGACCGCCAATGCTGCCTAGGTAAAAACCTCCATATTTCTTGCATGCTTCGGTTACTACTTCTGTGCGATTACCTTTGGCCAACATTATCATGCTTCCACCCTGACTTTGGAAAAGATCTACATAGGGATCCATACGGTTTGCCGTGGTCGGTCCCATAGAACCGCATGCCATACCTGTTGGGGTCTTGGCTGGTCCTGCATAGTAAATCGGATGATCTTTGATGTATTGCGGAAGGTCTTCGCCACGGTCAAGACGTTCTTTCAGTTTGGCATGAGCAATATCGCGGCCAACAATGATAGTACCTGTTAGTGATAGGCGGGTTGCAACCGGATATTTTGTTAGTTCTTTCAAAACATCTTTCATCGGTTGGTTTAAGTCTATTTTTATGGCATCTCCTTCGCCAGCTTTGCGGAGCTCTTGAGGAATAAGGCTGCCTGGATTGTCATCCAACTTCTCAATCCAGATGCCCTCTTTGTTGATCTTGCACTTGACGTTGCGGTCGGCAGAGCAACTAACGCCCAAACCTACTGGGCATGAAGCGCCATGACGCGGTAGTCTAACGATTCGTACATCATGAGCCAAATATTTTCCTCCGAATTGTGCTCCTAATCCAATTTTGTGAGCCTCTTTGAGAACTTCTTCCTCCAATTTAATATCGCGGAATGCTCGTCCATATTCGTTGCCAGTTGTAGGCAGTGAATCATAATAATGTGTAGAAGCAAGTTTTACAGTCAGCAGGTTCTTTTCTGCCGAAGTTCCACCTATGACAAATGCGATATGGTAAGGTGGGCAGGCTGCCGTGCCAAGAGATTTTACTTTATCTACTAAGAATGGTACAAGCGTATCTGGATTCAAGATGGCCTTTGTCATCTGGTATAGATAGGTTTTGTTTGCCGATCCTCCACCTTTGGTTACACATAGAAAACGATATTCATCGCCCTCGGTTGCTTCGAGGTCTATTTGTGCAGGCAAATTGCATTTTGTATTCACTTCTTCGTACATGCTCAAGGGAGCATTCTGCGAATAACGTAAATTGTCTTCAGTATAAGTCTTGTATACACCTTTTGAGAGGGCTTCTTCGTCACAGAATCCTGTCCATACTTGCTGTCCTTTTTCTCCGTGGATGATTGCCGTACCCGTATCTTGGCAAAATGGAAGAATGCCTTTGGCTGCAACTTCTGCGTTGCGTAAGAATGTAAGAGCTACGTATTTGTCATTGTCTGAGGCTTCCGGATCGCTTAGTATTTTTGCTACTTGCTCGTTATGTGATCTGCGGAGCATAAATGAAACGTCGTGAAAAGCGGCATTGGCCATTGCGGTCAGTCCTTCGGGCGCAACTTTAAGAATAGGTTTCCCTTCAAACTCGCTTACTGATACATAGTCTTTAGTAAGCAGATAATACTCGGTTGTATCTGGGCCTAACGGAAACATAGGCTGATACTTAAACAGAGGTGTTGCCATAATAATATCTATTTAATTTTATGTTTTTAATTAGTAGTGACAAAGATAGATATAATTTCTGAAACAAATATTATTTGATTGAAAAACCTTGTGCCCAAAAAGATGGAATTGTTGGCCTTTACGTTCTTATAAAAGAGACAGCCTATCAAATATCTGTTGAATATTGATAGGCTGTTTTAGTCGTGCTTTTTATTATAAAACCTTCTTGTATAATTCAATGATTTCTTCTATCTTCACATCTCTTGGATTGCCTGGAGTGCAGACATCATTGATAGCTTGTTCGGCTAGTGCTGGAATGTCTTTCTTTTTGATACCCAGCTCGCTTAGATGTTGCGGAATGCCTACTCTTATAGCTAGACTTTGTACCGCATCGCAGGCAGCATTGGCTGCTTCTTCTTTGCTCATGCCATCTTTATATACTTCCATTGCCTTGGCAATAGTTACATACTTATCCATACACTTCTCTGCATTGAATTTCATGATAGTAGGAAGCAATAGGGCGTTGGCTACTCCATGAGGAATGTCAAATAAGGCTCCCATTGGATGTGCCATGCCATGCACCAAACCTAATCCAACGTTTGAAAAAGCCATTCCTGCAATGTATTGTGCTACGGCCATACCATTTCTTCCTTCCGGATTTTTAGGTTCGTTGACAGCTAGCTCTAAATACTTGTGAATCATTTTTATGGCTTCTACTTCAAACATGTCCGACATTTCCCATGCCCCTTTTGTTATCAATCCTTCGATGGCATGAGTTAGTGCATCCATTCCTGTAGCTGCTGTTAAACTTTTGGGAAGAGAATACATTAGCTCTGCGTCGATGATAGCAACGCTAGGTATATCATTAGGGTCGACACATACCATTTTCTTTTGCTTCTCTTCATCAATGATTACATAATTAATGGTCGTTTCTGCTGCGGTCCCTGCTGTAGTAGGCATTGCTATGATAGGGATGCTCTTGTGCTTTGTAGGTGCGCAACCTTCTAATGAAACGATATCTCCAAACTCCGGGTTGGTAGTAACAATACCTATTCCTTTGGCTGTATCCATTGAAGATCCTCCACCAATGGCAATTATTAAATCTGCCTCTGCTCTTTTAAAAGCTTCTACGCCTTGTTTTACATTTGTTACTGTTGGGTTGGGTTTTATCTCGCTATATATTTCATAGGGAATGTTAGCTAAGTCCAACTCGTCAGTTACCATTTTTGTTACTCCAAATTTTATTAATCCTTTGTCGGATACTACCAGTGCCTTTTTCCCTCCTAATCGGTTGATGGCTTCTGGTAATTGTTTGCGTGAACCCGCACCGAAGTAAGATACTTCGTTCAGAATAAATCGTTGTACCATATTGTAATATTTATAATTAAATTAAAGAAGTAAAAAACAAAATATTTTTTTGTTGATGCAAATGTACTCTTTATTTTCTTTTGTACAAATAATTTGTCGTTTTTTATGCTCTTGTTTAAAACAATACTTTCCTCTTAATTCGTTTTATTTATCTTTATTAAATTCTATAGGATATTGTTTTTACTTCTTGTAATCCTTGATTAATGGATATATGAACAAATAATGATAATAATTGAAAGATTTGGGATAATGTGTTAGAGTGAATTTATTTATTTTTGCTATCATGAAATAAGAGCGTAATAAAACAATATTTATTATTAGAATATATAAGATGAAATGTTATAAATTTTTTACTTTATTTGTTTTTTTGTTATTGTCTAAATCTGCGTATTCACAATTTCGTCTGCCTCCTGTTTGGGGCAATGAAATTTCTCAATATGATTTTCGAACAAAAGCTTATTTAGGACCTAAGAGAATAATATGGAAGGAAGCTACGGATGATGCAACAATTTCGGGTACTGAGTGCCTTTTAAAAGTAGGTAATGGACAAGCTGAATTGTCGGATGGAAATCTTTGCCATTTGAAGAACGGAAAGACTGGAAGGGTATCGTTGCTTCTCGATTTTGGCAGAGAACTGCAAGGTGGAATTCAAATTGTGACAGGTCAATCGGCTACGCACGACGTGAATGTTCGGATTCGTTTTGGAGAATCGGCTTCGGAAGCGATGAGCGACATTGATGGGAAGAATGGCGCTTCTAACGATCATGCTATTCGTGATTTTACTCTCCCACTACCTTGGTTGGGAGTCGCTGAATATGGGAATACTGGTTTTCGATTTGTAAGGATTGACTTGTTGGGTGAAAATACGGACTTTTTATTAAAAGAAGTACGCGCGTCCTTTTTATATAACAATCTGCCATACAAAGGCTCCTTTGAATGCGATAATGATCGCTTAAACAAAATTTGGATGACGGGTGCTTATACTGTTCATTTAAACTTGCAGAATTATTTGTGGGATGGCATTAAACGCAGGGCTGACGCATTAAGAATTAGTTTAAGCATTTTCATTATACATTGTTAACTTAATACATTTATATATAGTTTATTATATTGTTTTTATGTCCGTATTATTTACTATCTTTACATGACTTTAATACATTAAATATGTAAATAATATGGACTTAGTAACAATATTAAGAGAAGTTGAAGATCCAAGAAGGGATCATTTAAAGGAGCACAGTTTGGAGTGCATTTTTTATATTACGATGGCAGCGG
>JAYRGW010000061.1:0-13670 GCA_041907665.1 Bacteroidaceae bacterium | reverse complement strand
ATTCTTTATGCCTCCCGCACAGAGAATGCCCCGGTGTCTTCGCAAAAATAGAATTTATTAAACAAATAAACAACAAAAGTATTCCATTAAATAAAGGATGAATACATAATTGTGCCTTTCCGGAAAGCGAAAGCTCTCCATCTTTCCTGCCTGTAAGTAAATAAAACATGTTCCGACTTTTCTCTAAATTCTTTAATGACACAAAGATAGTCTTTTTTTTCGAATCCAGGTCCCTTTTTATTCATCGTTTTTTAGGGGATTTTGGTGGATAATCGTGTACTTGTCATAAGGTTTTACCTGTTGGCGGATCGTGTTTTTAAACAATTAATATACCATAAAGACATTACGATATTTTGGTCCTTATGTTCTCAAATTTTCATAAGGACCAAAATAAATTTTCTCCCTTATGAAACTTGCGACTCACGAGCGTGAGTCGCAAGCCACGTCCTTATGTCGTCAGAAACAGATAAGGAAGACATCGTTGTGCCTCCCTTATCGGTCTGAAATTATTTCTGCATATCGTTACCATAACACCAAAACGATTATGAAAATGATACCAATATCTTTCAGTCCATAATCAATTTCGCTCTGATATTTGACAACTCGATCAAACGGTTAATTATCAATTTCTTCTGCATTTGATATTATTGTAGCAGATAGTTTTGAGTAAAATCCTATTGCGAAAGTGCTTGCAACATTTAATAATTAAAAGTGTATTATCCTATGTTATCTCACACAAAAATGGAGAAAATTAAATAATAAGTAATTCGCCGAATATGTAAAAAACGGCCTTTATCGTTTCTTCTTCAATTGTAGAAGGGGAAGCGTCAGTGTTATTATCATTATTCATTTTACAAATTGAGTTTAGTTCGTAAAATTTTGTATCCGTTAGGGCTTATACGTATCCGCTCACCTGTTGTAAGCTGTAGCTGTTGCTTTTGTCCGTAACGCTCTATCTTTACTATTTTGTCAATATTGACAATGTATGAGCGGTGAATCCTTACAAATTTATTGGAAGGTAATGTAGCTTCAAAGTCCTTCATGGTTCCTGTTTTCAACCAATGTCCCTCTGTCGTAAAAAATGCCACGTAGTCGTCTTCTGCTTTAATATATACGAGGTCGGTTACGAGTATTACTTTTATCTTTTGTCCTACTTTGACTGTTATCCTTTCTATCGGATCATTCACTGTTGCGCTTTCTTCTATTATTTCGTCTTCGCTATCTTCTTGAATCTTTTTATTGGCATCGTGAAATTCTCGATGAGCTATATATAATAAGGTCATGCAAAAAACTCTCAGTGGTAAAGTGGTAGCAAAAGAAGTGAAAGACTTAGGAAAAGCAACATAGATAAAAATCGATTCGATACCTACTATAAATAATATACTTATGAAACAGTATAATATATGGAGCGATAGCGATTGAAAATTATTTGTAGACTCGGGGATAGCATAAGAATAGATATTCCATAGTGCTATTGATCCGATAAACAGCAAAGAAACTGTTAAAACGGCGTCTAAGGCTATCTCTATAGCGTTGAGATGTATTATCCATCCAATGCTGGTCGTATAGCAGATGCTGATGGCGAGACATATAATAATATTCCGCCATAATTTGTAACTGTTGCTGTTGTAAAAGCTTATTAGCATTTTATTTCCCCTCCGCCCATAATGAAACTGGCGATAATGATTAATTTGTGAGTTTCATCTGTTCCATTTGTCAACCGCTTATCGGAAAAGCCTCCTAATGTTGCAGATGTTTTTATTTCGACGTTCCAATCTTGGGGGATATATAATGTTATGCCACCACAAATAGCATCCATTTTTAATACTGTTTGACCTTCGGGAAGGGCTGTCTTTCTTAAGTCAAGTTCTACTCCTCCCATAATATTGTTTATTTCTCCTCCTCTAAAGATAGGTTTAAGAAATATTTCTTCTATACCGCTCATGATGACATTATAATCGATCTTACCATCGTCACTTAAATTACATGATGAATGTCTATCATGTTCTTTCCAAAACGTATGTTTATAAGGATGATGCCTTCTGGAGTGGCTGATAATTAATAGAAAGCCAACTAAAATTAAGGCTATTGGCCAGATGAGTTGATGGACCATAGGGTAATTGAATCCCATCACATTGGATAGGGGTGCCAGTAAAAAAGCAATACCGATAGTTATCCAAATAACGCCACCTATATAGTGCCGATTGATGAAATGTCCCACGCCGATAGCAACGATTAACATTTGCCATGAAAGTACAATATTTTTCCACTCAATAGGTAATACTCCTATATTAAATAATAAAGCTAAAACACCGGCGATAATAATTAAGCCGCCTGCAAATAGTTTGCCTGAAATTCTTTTTCCCATTTCCTTTTTATTTTTAATTGTTATTGCAAAGATAGGCCTAAACGTACTGTCGAGCAATACTTATTCGGTGAACCCTATTCGAAAAATCGGTAAATCAAGTATTGAGTATGGTAAAAAAACAACTATTGGAGTATATCTATAGTTAAAAAATATAGAGCGGAGTGTCTTTAATTAATAATTGGCAGAGAGTATTTCTAACCAATAACCATCCGGATCACAGATAAAATACAATCCCATAGTCGTATTTTCAAAGCAGATACAGCCCATCTCTTGATGAAATTGATGTACTGTTTCATAATCTTCGGCAACTCGGAAACAAATATGGCTTTCGTTTTCACCCAGCTCGTAAGGTTGAAGGTGATCTTTTAACCAAGTCAGCTCTAAACGGAAGTCCTTTTTGGGATCGGTAAGATAGACCAAAATAAACGAACCATCAGGGGCGACTTTTCGTTTACATTCGGTGAGTCCCAATGCTTTGTTGTAAAATGCAATGCTTCGCTCTAAATTGGCAACATTGATGTTGCAATGATCGAAATAACCAGTAACTTTCATTTTATTGATTTTTTATGGGGTAAATAATAAATGCTTTAGCGTTTTTGATATCTGTTGAGCAAAAATACAAAAACATTTTATAAAATACTCATGAGACCTCTCTGAAAATCTGTCATATAAAAATGAACAATAAGAAAATAATTGTATATTTGCATTTAGCAACTAATCTACAAAAGCATTTTGTTGTATTGCAAAGAACAATAAACGGGATATAATGAAAAGGAAATGGGCTAAATATTTATTGTGGGCAATTGCATCTCCGTTTATTCTTGCTCTTTTGCTCGTTGTATCGTTGTATATTCCTCCTATTCAACATGCGTTGTGCCGTAAAGCGGCCGAATATGCTTCTGCTAAATCGGGAATGCAAATAACTATCGGCCGTATCGGACTTAAATTTCCACTTAGACTTTCGATTGGCGATGCATTGGTTGTTAGTCGGCGAGATACCATATTGCGGGCAGGTGATCTTTGTTTGATAGTGAAACCTATTCCTCTGTTTAAAGGACGCTTTGAGGTCGATCATGTGAGTCTCTGCAGTACTTCTCTTTATACTCGCGATATTATTAAAGGTGTTTGCCTGAAGGGAGATATTGGAAATGCTATTTTGAAAACTCAGGTTGATTTTGACAAACATGTTGCGATGATCGATATGGCTTCGGTAGAGAATAGCCATATGAATATCGCCCTTGTTACGGATACGACGAAAAAGGACACCACTCCTCCTGCACCATGGAATATTTCAGTAAAGAAACTGAAAATACACAAGGTCGCATTCTCTTATCGTGGTCTTCCAAAGGATCATCTATACTGTTCTGCCTATTTAGAGAATGCTGGTGCTTCAAACGTACGACTCAGTATTAAAGAACCGTGGTATGCGATACAACATATGCACATTAATGGCGGTAAGATTCGTTATGATAATGGGAATGGTAAATGGAAAGCGCATGAGTTGAGTACTTCTCATTTATTGCTTCGTAATATTCAAATGAATATTGAATCGTTTTATATGTGCCGAAAGGTTATGAAGGCGACGGTTCGCAATGTCTCTTTCTACGATCGCTCCGGTTTTACTGTTACTCATCTTCAGGCTTATTTGCATACTGATAATAATACGATATACGTACCTGGTCTCTTTATGCGTACGCCTTATAGTGAGGTAAGAATAAGCGGCTCTTGTCCTTGGAATATTATGCAGATCAAGAGACAATATAATAATGCCCAAGTTAGTATGGACGCGTATATTGGCAAAGGTGATGTGTTGCTTTGGACAAAAACGCTTCCCTCTGTATTGATACACAAGTATCCTTCTGCTCCATTGGTGATTCATACTGCGATTAAAGGAAATATGCAATCAGTTCGTATTTCTCGTTTGGAAGCCCGCTTGTCTGGAGCTTTCTCGATGAATGGATCGGGCTATCTATTGTCTCTGGCAGATCAGAAACGGCGTTCTGGAAAGATTGATCTGAAGATGCAAATGGGGCGTCTTGATTTTATTACTGAGATGATGGGCCTGAATAACGGGCGTGTTGCTATTCCTTCGGGTTTAGCTCTAGGGATGAATATTGTAATAAAGGGGAGCAATTATAATGGTCGGGCCATTCTGAATGATAAAAAGGGAAGTCTTGTAGCTCAAGGATCTTTTAATACGAAGAAAAAAAGTTATAAGGCATCTGTAGAAGCCCATCAATTTCAACTCCACCGTTTTCTGCCTAAAGATGATATGTATCTGCTAACGGCTGATGCTCAAATAGAAGGAGCTGGTTTTGATATAAAATCGAATAGTACCCGTGCCAAAACGAAAATGTCTGTTGGCTATCTGGAATATAAGACACACAAGTTTACCAATATTCATTTTGATGCTAGTTTGCAAAAGGGTATTGTTCATGCCCAATTTGATAGTGATAATCAATTATTGAAAATGTCGGCCAATGGAAGTTGTACCGTCAATCTACATTATCCGCGTGGCAATGTGAATATGAATGTCGATAAAGTCGATTTATATAAGTTAGGTATGTTAAGCTCTCCTATAAAGAAAGACTTCGCTTTTGTCCTGAATGGTTGTGTAGATAAAGATAGTGTGGCAGGGCATTTGACTACCGGTGATTTTAAACTGAATTTCAATTCAGGTGAGGGGTTGCCGCTATTTTTAAGTCGTTTTGATAGATTTACGAATACGTTAATGCACCAACTGAAGGTGAGGGTCCTCGACCATGCGGCTTTGAGACGTGCTTTGCCAAAGGTCACTTTTTATTGTCATACGGGTATCAATAACCCATTTGCAGATTATCTCGCGCTACAAGGTATTCGATTTAGTAATATGACCATAGGAATAAGCACGAGCCCGTTGCAAGGATTGGATTGCCATGCCAAAATATTGGGGCTGAAGAAAGATTCTACTCAGATAGATACCATCTCCTTGGTTGCCGTTCAGGATACATCCCACATAGAGATACACGGAAGAGCTATTAATAATAAATCAAATCCGATGGGAGCTTTTCGTATTGCACTCAATGGTGAAATTAATTCGGTTGATGGAAACTTGCTTGCCGAATATTTTGATAAGTCTAATAATACGGGACTTCGCCTAGGAGTTCGTTTCACGTCTGATGAGAAAAAAGGAGGAATATTGCTGAATATTATTCCAGAGAAGCCGATTATAGCATTTCGACAGTTTCATTTTGAAAACAATAATAACCAAATATCTTTGTTACCGAATGGAGGTGTTCTTGCCAATGTTGATTTGGTCGATAATGAGAATATGAGTTTTCGTATCCACTCGGTCGATAATGATAGTACTTCGTTGCGGAATTTGGATGTTGCAATCAGTCAAGTAAAACTGGATGAATTAGCCAGATTGCTTCCTTATTCTCCACCGCTTAGTGGGACGCTATCACTCGATGCTAATTATGTGCAGACAGATGAGAAGAAAATGTCTCTTTCGATAGAAGGTAATATCGATAAATTGTGTTATGATCAGAAGATGATCGGTAATATGACGCTTGGGGCTACTTGGCTTCCGGGTGAAAAAGGCAGACAATATGTTGATGCGTATATTTCGCAAGACGGTAAAAAGGTGTTGCTCGCAGATGGTGATTTAAATCCTAAAGGAGGTGGAAAAGACACATTGGACGTCAATGCCCGATTTGATCACTTCCCTTTAAAGGTTGTCAATGTCTTTGTCCCCAATCAAATGGTATCGTTCGAAGGTGATATCGATGGCAATATGCATTTGGAAGGTTCGCCTACGAAGCCTGTCATCAATGGGTCGCTTAAAATGGATAGTGTGATGCTAACCTACAATCAGGCTGGCACGCATTATAAATTTGATAGCCGTCCTTTGCAAATTGTTAATAATAAACTGCTGTTTGATAAATATGCTATCTACACAACAGACAATAATCCATTTGCTATTGATGGGTATGTGAGTTTTGAAAATCTGTATCGTCCTACAGCCAATTTGAATATGCAGGCTAAAAATTATGCCCTCATCAGTGCTCCGAGAACTTATGGCTGTCTACTCTATGGAAAATTAATAGTCGATTTTAATTCTACTTTGAAAGGTCCGCTTAATAATCTAGTGATGCGCGGGAATATGAATGTGAAGAAAAAAACGAATATAACTTATGTCCTTGATAATACTCCATTGAGTATAGAGGATCGTTTGAGTGATTTGGTGACATTTACCAATTTTTCCAATACTGCGAATGAATATGATTCGGTAAGGTCTAATGTCTCTTTGGGTGGCTTTGATATGAGAATGGATTTACATATTGATCCTTCGGTTCAACTGAAAGCTGATCTGAGTGCCGACCGATCGAGTCAAGTAGCTTTGGAAGGTGGCGGGGATTTATATTTCCGTTATTCTCCTCAGGGTGATCTTACGCTTAATGGGCGTTATAATTTGGCAGGGAGCAGTACTATCAGATACTCCATGCCAGTTGTGCCCCTGAAAAATTTTAATATAACGCAGGGCAGCTATATCGACTGGAATGGAGATCCATATAATCCACGGATTAATTTTGATGCTATTGAACAAGTTACTGCTTCGGTGACAATGGATGATGGGACATCGCAGGCCGTTAATTTTAATGTGGGCTTATCTATGAAAGATAGATTGAACAAACCTACGCTTCTCTTTACGCTTAGTGCCCCCGATAATGCTAATGTTCAGAATCAGCTTTCTATTATGAGTGCAGAAGAACAAAATAAACAGGCTATCATATTACTCACAACAGGTATTTATCTTGAGTCAGGTAGTAAGACAAATAAAATCAATATGGGTACTGCTGCACTCAATAGCGTGCTTTCGAGTCAGATTAATCAATTGGTCGGTAATATTAAAAATGGTAGCCTTTCGATGGGATTAGAAAACCATGATGATGCTGAAACGGGTGGGACGGTTACGGACTATAGTTTTCGCTATTCTCAGAGACTTTTCAATAACCGAATTCGTGTTGTAGTGGGTGGAAAAATATCTTCGGCCAAAAACACATCGAGTGGCATAGAATCGTTTATTGATAATATTTCGTTAGAGTACAGATTAGATGATACCGGTTCTCGTTATGTACAACTTTTCCATAATAAAAATTATGAGAGCATACTCGATGGTGAAATCACCGAGACAGGTGTAGGCCTATTGTTTCATAAACGTGTAGATAAATTCGGAGAATTGTTCATCTTCCGTAAGAAAAAAGAAAAATAAATGAAAAGGGAATCGATAATATTGTATGTGATCGCTTTTATATCATTGGCATCATGTTCTACGACTGGTCATTTACCTAAGGGCGATGTGCTTTATACCGGTCAGAAGAAGATGATCATTCAAGAGCCTTCCGATACCAAAATTGGATCGATGTGTATGGAAGAGGTGAACGCGGTACTTGCAAAAGCTCCAAATAACTCTTTTCTAGGAAGCTCAACAATGCGCTTTCCGGTCCCGACAGGTCTGTGGATGTACAATTTACTATATAAGTATGAGAACAAAAACGGATTTGGACATTGGCTATTCGAACATTTGGCGGCTACTCCAGTACTGCTTACTTCTGTCAACCCACCTGTTCGTACAAAAATTGCAACTAATATTTTGCATGATTATGGCTATTTCCGTGGTTCAGTAAAAGCTGATTTAATTTATAATAAATCCAATGAAAAGAAAGTAAAAGTGCAGTATACTGTACGAATGGGCAATCCGGCTATAGTGGATACCGTCTACTACGAACATTTCAACAAAGGGATGCTTGGATTGATGAATAATGCTCGTCGTTTATCTCTTGTTTCGCCCGACGATCAGTTCAATATACCTGCTCTCGATCAAGAGCGTAGTCGTATCAATACACTTTTGCGCAATAGAGGCTATTATTACTTTAGTACGAATTATTTGAGCTATCAAGCAGATACCATTCGCCACCCGGGTAAGATAAGCTTGAAACTAATACCTACAGCTGGTGCTCCTGAATATGCTTTCCGTCCATACTATTTGGGAGATGAGTCTGTTTATATTATGGGCAAAAACGGTGAGACTCCCGATAAATATCTCTCGTATCAGAATTTGAACATATACTATTACAATAAGCTTCAGCTGAAACCAAAAATGTTGTATCGTCGTATTAATTATCAATTGTTTACTAAGAATCCGCAGTTACTAAAGCTACAGCATAGCCGAATTTATAATCAACGCAGGCAATCTGTTATATTGGATAGATTTAGTCAGATTGGTATATTTAAATCAGTCACCGCTGAATATATGCCTAGAGATACTGCTCAGCTTAATGACACTCTTGATGTGCTCTGGAAAGCTGTGCTCAATAAGCCTATTGAAATAGAATTGCGTGCAAATGTCACTACCAAAAGTAACGACCAGACAGGACCGGGTGCCTCTCTGGTGTATACGAACTATAATATTTTTAAGGGTGGGGAGACGTGGACAACCAAACTGACGGGCTCTTACGAATGGCAGACAAGCAATGAATCCGGAAGCTCAATGCTCAACAGTTGGGAATTTGGTGTTAACTCGGGACTTACTTTTCCTCGTGTGCTATTTCCTAGACTAGGCAGGCGTGAATATGATTTTGATGCCAGTACCACCTTTAATGTTAATTATGACCAGTTGAATCGTGCTAAATATTATCAGTTGTTGTCGTTTGGAGGCAATATTACCTATGATTTTCAACCGTCACGATTCTATCACCATAGTATTACTCCTTTGAAACTTTCATTTAATGTATTGCAGCACACTACTGCTGCGTTTGATTCTATCTCTGTTAGGACTCCTGCACTTTATGTCAGTTTGAAAAATAAGTTCATTCCAGCTTTTGAGTATTCACTGACTTATAATAATACGAATAGAAAAAACAGGAAAAATGGAACTTGGTGGAATATAGATTTTATGTCGAGTGGAAATATAACATCTTTGATATACAGAGCTTTGGGACGTCCGTTTAGCGAAAAGAATAAAGACTTGTTCGGCTCTCCTTTTGCTCAGTTTTTGAAATTAAGTAGCGAATATCGGTATACTTGGGTTATTGATAAGAATCAAAACCTTGTGTCGCGTGTCAATGCGGGTATTCTTTATAGTTATGGTAACTCTACGATAGCGCCCTATAGTGAACAGTTTTATGTAGGCGGAGCCAATAGTATTCGTGCTTTTACCGTTCGTAGTATTGGACCGGGTGGTTATCATCTGGATGGCGATTTAGCAAAATATTCCTATATAGAAGAAACTGGTGATATTAAGTTTGTCGCTAATACCGAATATCGATTTCGTATAATGGGGAGTATATTTGGAGCACTGTTCCTGGATGCGGGTAATGTATGGTTGTTGCGTGCAGATGAAAATCGTCCTGATTCTCAAATCAACGGAAAGAATCTTTTCAAACAGATAGCGCTAGGTACGGGCTGTGGCATTCGATACGATATAGACTATCTTGTGTTTCGTTTAGATGTGGGTGTGGCACTCCACGACCCGTGGGATACTGGAAAGTCAGGCTATTATAATATCCCTAGCTTCAGAAAATCACTCGGCTTTCATTTTGCTATCGGCTATCCGTTTTAACAAAAACTTGTCTTTCATTTCATAAACACCTCTAATCGAGATCAATTGTTAGATCCATCAACAGTTAGTTGCCACAGTAACATACGCCGTCTATAGCAGTGATATACATCTGCCATTTTGTGTAATGTTGACTATTGGATCGTTAATATATCCATCTCGAAGATTATCTACATTGCGTTAGGCCTGTTTTTTTAACTCTTTGATATCTGTTATCGACTTCTCTATTATTTTGAGGGAGCGGAAGGTACTTCTAAATTTTAAAATGCAAGTATAAAATACAATAGGCATAAGTATGATAAGAGTTATCCAAAAAGATTTTTCTTTCAATATGTCGGTTGTCGTATGTAATTCGAACATGTAAAATGCTATAAACAGTAAGGCTAATGGCATCCCTGTCATAATTCTGACTTTAAACCATTTGCGAAACATTAGTGTACAATAGGCAATCTCGGTAACATCACGTTGGCGTATATCCATCTGGTGGATGTAATGCAATAGTTTTATTTGGGTGAAAAGTACATAAGAAAGTAGTATCTCCGTCGCAATGTTCATCATGGGACGTTGACCTATTTTGATTTCCTCATACATGAAAGGGAAAGTGATCATTAATATAGGAATAACTGCAGCTATCAACATAAACATCTTGAAGAGCTTTTCTTGAGCTGTTTGAGAACGTTGTACAATCATTTCTTTTATCAGTTGTTGATTGACAATCTCTGTTTTATCTAATTTTTTGTTGAGTTCTTCCCAACTCTTTTTTATATTTTCCAGTTCCATTTTTATCCTCCAATTTATTGGTTTGCCATCTCTACAATTTTTGTTTTGATACGCTTTAACTTCGAAGCTATTGTATTTCGATTTAGACCCATAATTTCTGCTATTTCATCGTATGTTTTATCGTCTAGCCAAAGCAATATTAGTGCCCGCTCTAGTTTGTTAAGCATATTGATTAATCGATAAAGCTCTTTTAGCTGTGCTGTTTTAGAAGTGTCTTCATAAACTTCAAGGTTATCAACTAATGCTACGGTTTTGGGGCGTGAAGATGATTTTCTATAGTAAGAAATGCAAGTATTCAATCCTATGCGGTAAATCCAGCTTGATATAGAACTGTCACCTCTGAAATTGCAGAATCCTCGCCATAAATTTATGACAACTTCTTGATACAAATCATTCAATTCGTAACTGTTGGAGGCATACATATAACAGACTTTATAGATAATCTGTTTGTTCTGCTGGACAGTTGAAATGAATTCTTGTTCTAGTGCTGGATCTTTTTCCATTATTCAGTACATGCTTTTATTAGTTAGACGCAAAGATAGAAAAAAAGTTTTAACGGGTTATTTATTTTTCCTAAATCTAATGTGCCAAGAATGACGTTCGAAAGAATACAAAAGGAACTTGAAAAGATGTCGATGCCCCCAGAGATAGATGTAAAAGAAGTTGTCGGAGATGAAGTATTTCTCAAAAACGGATGCTGCATATTTGTTATGCATAAATCGGTCACTCAGCTATCTGTAAGGGTGTGTTTAGACCGAGTCTAAATAGACCTTGCAAAAATCAACTGCATGTTTTTTACCATGAGTATAACAAAGTGTTATTGCTAATGTTTAACTCCGATTTAGCAGTAAGCTAAATCCACCACAATAAAAAAAAGGAGCTAAGCTAATAGCCTAACTCCTCATTCATCAAATGTCGGGATGACTAGATTCGAACTAGCGACCACACGCCCCCCAGACGCGTACTCTAACCGGACTGAGCTACATCCCGAATTGCGAGTGCAAAAGTACAGCTTTATTTTGATTAATACAAAATATAAGCCATTTTTATTCCATACACTCTCTATAAAAATCTAGAACTTCTTCAATGGTTTTCCTATCAGCTTGCTGATTAATTTGTATTTTACCGACATCTTCAAGTAAGGTAAAATTAATCACATCATTCTCATTCTTTTTATCATGTAACATTAACTGATAAAGATGATGATAATCATCACATCCAAAAGAAAAGAGGCCATAGTTTTCCTTTATAAAATGAATTGTCTGTCGCATTTTGTCTTTAGGAAAGCTAGATTGCAAACAGCTCATATAAAGTTCACAAACCATACCATAAGCAACCGCATAACCATGTAAGATAGGTTTTTGTTTAGCCAAAGCCAAACTTTCAAAAGCATGACCAAAAGTGTGACCAAAGTTCAACGCCTTTCGAATACCTTTTTCATTTGGATCTTGAGCAACTATTACCTGCTTAACCTGAATGCTTTGGCCAACTAGTTGCTTCAACAATACATAATCGATATCATTAATATCAAAGTTCAAAAGTTCAGCCCAATGAGAAACGTCACTAATAAGTCCATGTTTCAACATCTCAGCATAACCGGACAAAATATTATAGTGGTCAAGAGTACGGAGAAAATCGGTATCAATCAAAACGAAATTTGCAGCATTAAATACGCCAATTTCATTTTTCAAGCCATTAAAGTTTATACCTGTTTTACCGCCAACCGAAGCATCAACCATCGCCAGTAGGGTAGTCGGAACATTAATATAATTGATTCCTCTCTTAAAAGTAGAAGCAGCAAAACCTCCTAAGTCTGTTATCATTCCCCCACCTAAATTAATAAGAAGAGAGTGACGAGATGCACCCTTTTCACTCAAGAAGTTCCACACAGAAACTAATGTTTGAATATTCTTATTTAAATCTTCAGCACCTACAGCAAACGTTTGTACATTACCAATAGATTCTAAAAGCAGAGGAAGACACAATTGCTGTGTATGCACATCTGTAAGCACAAATACTTTATCATGTTCACAACGCCCAATAGCAGCAACTAAATCCGCTTTAAAATCAGTACAAAGAACCACATTCTTCATCACAATCATTTTTATTGTAGCAAAGATACTGCATAGGAGCTATATGAAAAAGTAAAAATAATTATTTAACCATTGTTTCCCTCATCTATTCCTGAAGAAAAGGTATCCCTTCAATCCACTATGCGAACAAAGAAAGAATCAAACACGGACATCACAGGTTCTGTACATGACGTTTATACATAACAAAACACAGAAAGAGAGAAAATAGACGAAGAAAAAAAACAAACAGCATCCTATAATCCGCAAGATGATAAACTATTATTCCTTTAAGGGTAGCAGCTACGGATTATAAATTGATATACTTTTATGCGTCATATAATAAAAAGCATTGATTGAGTCCAAAGAATCTCATTGACAATACCTCCACAGTCAGACAAGCACTTCGCCGAACATATAAACCTGCAATCCTTACCTGAGACGATGAACTACTGATACATTAAACACGTGCTCGATCACAACAAGCATTCTTTGCCTCTCCGCTTTTAATAACTTAAAGGAGTTACATACATAAGTCTTTCTCTTTAGACTTATTACCTTTCCTGGATAATCAGCCGCCTGTATACGGGGCACAGTATTAAGCACTATGAAGCAGCGCGGTATGCTATTGAAGGGAGTGACAAAGATATTTTAAGCCGCGATTAGACTTTACCGGTGAGCTGCGATAGAAGGGCTGTCGGGATGTTCGGGGGTTAGTATAAAAACAGAAAAAGGTTCCGGCAGCCTGATCGGCATTACCGGAACCTTTCCTTCTAAAACGGCGGCGACCTACTCTCCCACTTTGCGGGCAGTACCATCGGCGCGGCGGGGCTTAACTTCTCTGTTCGGAATG
>JAYRGW010000060.1:0-13932 GCA_041907665.1 Bacteroidaceae bacterium | reverse complement strand
CTCTCATCAACAAGATTGCCCTTGCACAAATAAAAAATAGCATAAGAAAAGGTAGCTTCAAGATGAAAAGAAAACTGGCTGGATGGGATGAAAATTACATGATAGAACTTTTGGATTCTAAATGGAAGGAAAACTAAATTCTTAATGCGTCAGCCCTGCCTAGGTGGAACGACAAAACCTAAATGAGTCAACAGAAATACCTTAAATATGATAGCCATGATTCAATACGATGTGTACGAAACACCTTCTCTAACAAAAGAATAGCCCGAACATCTCCAAGGACGGGGGAGTAAGTAAAGGGCTAAAATCTGTATAGAGGGAAGTATGTTAGCATTGATTTCATACGATACTTACCTGGCTAATTGAAAAAAATAACTCTTCAGGAATATTTCGGCTACCATGTAGCCTCTCTTTTGCTTATATCAAAATCCGATATTGCATCATTATCATAAGACAAAATCAATACCATTGTATATTGCTTTGCGTTTGACTACGCTGATCCCACTTCAAGTCTTGCAGAATGCTCGCCGATGCTCTAATAGTAAAACTATAGTATTTATAAGTACCAAATGGAGAAAGGTTGCAAGTCATAGTAAAGCAATGTAAATCGCGGGTAACACTCACCGCTGTCTGTGTTATTTTCTTACTTTGAAAATCATAACCACCCGAGAAATTAAATGCCCATTTATTAGAAAGCTTCAAATTGCCCGACATGTTCACATTATGAGTGAATTTATAGGGGTAACGCATCGTATGCTTATTAATCGCAGCGGAGGTATTCTCTGTAATATTATATGAATAATTCAATGAAATAGACCACGGCATATTGAAAGCTTCGTAGCCATCGGCATCAAGCTTAGCCTTCTCTTTTGTAGGCTCATTTTTCTTTTGCCTCATACTCGGATCCTGATTTTTATTTGAAGGATCACTTTCCGAGTTCTCATCGTCTGAATTCTCTTTATTTTTTTTGTCTTTATTCTTTTCTTTCTTCTTGAAAGTATCATTATTAATCGTATAACTAAAGGATGAGCCATAGCCTTGGAAACGTCCAAATCGTCCATAAGACCATTCTGTACGATTGCCAACATAAACATTACCCTTCGAATCGAACTGGTAAGCATAGGTAGCGAATGAAGCATTCATATTGAACGTATAATTTTTAAACCATTTCAATCTTAATCTCATGCTCAAATCACTCCACGGCTTGGAATCAGCAGCCATATTATAAGAAATACTGGCACCTAATTCATCAATTATACTTATTTTCTTAACCGAATCATTCTTTGCCTTATATTTCGCTTCAATATTATTAGACACATCAAAACTGACAAGTCCTTGTTTGCCACGGCTTGGTACGCCAAAAGGTTGCTCTGAATAGGGAGAATAATATTGTTCATTACCGGATTTATCGACATACTTTTTCCAATATCCATAATGAGAGGCTCCAAAATCAGGAGCACCGCTAATACTGACAGTAGGCGTAAATACGTGTCGAATCTGTATTTCTTTGCTCTGCATAAACAATGGCTTATACATACCGTAAAGTTTTGTACTCACACCCAGGCTGGCACTATAATTATAGACTCGATGAAAGCCATAGATCGTATCACCGGGATTTATCATCAGGCTTCCTGTTGTCGGATTGTATTCCTTCATTATCTTTCGCGTGTACCAACGTTCAGTATAATTTAGAGATGGGGTAACATTAAAATATTTGAACAAGGTAAAAGTAGCACTTATAGGAATATTGTGCTGCATTCCATTTATCCAGTCACGAGTCAGACTACTACTGAATATTTTATTATCCTTTGTTTTAATACTATTTGTCAGACGCCCCGTATAACCCAATGATATTTTTTCATACCATTTTTCATTTCCTATGGCCTTCTTCCTTTTGAAAGGATAAATATGACTCATTGCAATATTAAGATCAGGCATAGTGATAGCGATAGAAGAGTCGGCAAGTGTCTGAGCGATATTAAATGTGCTCGACAATGTCAGGTTCTGATCGGGAAAACTTCGTGAATAACTAACACTTGACGTTTTAGTATTCTGCGTCATTAGCTGCGAATTATACAAATTATTCACATTTGTCCGTTCATAACTACTGGTAGCGAAGTTAACACTAGCCGAAAAAGTACTATTAGGATCAGCCTTTGCATCCTGTCGATGGTTCCATACTATTTTAAAGTCTTTTGCTACAGCATAATCCTGCAATCCCTTATCGCCAGTTTTGGTCACCTGATAGGCAGCCTGAAAAGATCCCGAATAACGATACCTCTTATTATAATTAGTCAATGCATTTAAAGCCCACGAACCCTTTGTATAAATATCGGCCGTCAACTTCAAATCCATGTAATCATTGATTGCAAAGTAGTAACCCCCATTTGTCAAACCAAATCCACGACTTGAGTCGTCCATATAAGTAGGCATAAGAATACCTGAAGAATACTTACTAGTAAAAGGAAAGAAAAAGAACGGCACCGCAATAGGTAACGGCACGTCTTGAACAACTAAATAAGCAGGCCCCGTAATGACATTCTTTTTGGGGCGGACTTTTGCACGAGTCATTTGAAAATAAAAGTCAGGGTGTTCATGATCGGTACACGTCGTATATTTACCGCCATTCATAAAGAGCTCATCATTAGCCCCCTTCTTCGCATTGTTGCCTACTACATAACCCTCACCTTGTTGAGTAACAACATCGCTGATAATACCCTTTTTGCTTTTAAAATTATATCGAATAGTTTTTGAGTCATAAGGAGTATCTCCATCCTTAAACTCAGGCTTACCAATAATTTTACCTACAGAATCCGTTTCTCCTCGAGCAAAAACAGTACTGCTATCCATATTCATACTGATAACTTGCGCATCGAGTTCTGTCTTTTGATAACTAACTTTACCTTTACCGTAAAGATGAGCATATCCGTCGTGAGTAAAAACGATAGAATCGTCTGCGGAATATTGTACAGGAGCATTAAGAGAAGTTTTCTTTTTCTTGCCCACAGTATCTTGAGCCAAAGAGTCCTTCTTCAACGTATCAACCTTTACAGCATCTGCCTTCATAGTCGTTGGCGAAACTGTCTTCCGTTTAGGCCGCTGCGATTCAGCCAACGCCGGCAACAAAATGGCCGCCGCTATTAATGCTGCTAATATCTTATTCCAATAAAATGACGACATTCAATATGCGTTTACTAAAGTAACTGACAAAATTACTCAAACTTCAGCAAATAATGGCTTTTTAGACGTACTTTATTAATCTTTTAGTTTTCTAAAGGAAGCTATTACACCAATTATCAAACCTTTTCAACCCAACCTGTCCATACTTAGAAAGGCTTTCTCGTGCTTTCTCGACCGTTTTTTCCTGTCCCAACTTGGTCTTCGAAAAAAATTTATCAGCGAAACAAATTATTTGCTCTTCTATACTTACAGGCAACATTTCTTTATGTGGGACGGGCAATTGTTGACGTTCTATATCTTCTAAAGAAAGTCCGGCCCCCGTATGGCGTTCACAAACAAATGCATGCAAAGGAAATCCTTCTTTACGTATTAATTCGGCTCCCAAATAGCCATGTCGAATATAAGGTTCAGTACCAACACAACAAATAGAAGGAGCATCCGTCAAGAAGATGCCTATATCATGAAGCATCGAAGCTTCAATAATAAATTGCCTATCGGCATTCAATTCGGGATGATGATCGACTATCCACAGTGCTTTATCTCTAACTTCGCTACTATGAATAACCAATATCTGCCTCAAGCTATTATCATCAGGATAATATTTATCGATTATTGAAAAAGGATCCATCTTTAATTATAATTATATATATACTTCACATCTAGTTATTTCAATTGCTGACAAAGTTACTATTGAAAAATGAAATGACAAACGACAAACGATATTTTATTGCTTCGACCAACCCAATCACCGTAATTAAACTAATTAGTTATCATTTTATTCGATTTATCCTAAAATTATTATTACTTTTGCGCTTCAATAAGTATATAAAACTGTTTAAATGAATGTATTAGAACTTAGTGAGCAAGAGATTATCCGTCGCAACAGTTTGGATGAGCTCCGCCAGATGGGTATCAACCCATATCCTGCAGAAGAATATGTAACAAATGCTTTTTCGACAGACATTATTGCCGAATATAAAGATACAGCCGAAGATGAACCTAAACGCCAAGTATCTATCGCCGGACGAATAATGAGCCGTCGTATTATGGGAAAAGCGTCGTTTATCGAATTAAAAGACTCAAAAGGTCGTATTCAGGTATATGTCACTCGAGATGATATCTCGACTGAAGAAAACAAAGATATGTACAACGTCGTATTCAAACGTTTATTGGATATAGGCGACATCGTCGGCATTGAAGGTTTTGTTTTTAGAACTCAAATGGGCGAGATAACAATCCATGCCAAGAAGTTAACCGTTCTTTCAAAGAGTTTGCGTCCGCTACCTATCGTCAAGATGAAAGATGGAAATGTTTACGACTCTTTCGACGATCCGGAACTACGCTATAGACAACGCTATGTAGATTTGATCGTTAACGAAGACGTAAAAGACACTTTCCTAAAACGTAGCAAGATACTCGAAACACTGCGCAACATCCTCAATGGCGCAGGTTATACAGAGGTCGAGACTCCTATTCTGCAATCTATACCAGGTGGCGCCAGCGCTCGTCCATTTATCACACATCACAATTCGCTCAATATAGATCTGTATCTACGTATTGCCACAGAACTTTATCTGAAAAGACTCATTGTTGGTGGGTTTGAAGGAGTTTATGAAGTAGGAAAAAATTTCCGTAACGAAGGTATGGATAGAAGTCACAATCCAGAATTCACTTGTATGGAACTTTATGTTCAATACAAAGACTACAATTGGATGATGTCGTTTACGGAGAAAATGCTCGAAACAATTTGTATAGCTGTCAACGGAACATGTGAAAGTGTTATAGACGGAAAAACAATCAGTTTCAAGGCTCCCTACCGTCGTTTACCCATTCTTGATGCAATTAAAGAGAAAACGGGATATGACCTCCACGAGATGAACGAAGAACAAATTCGAGAAGTTTGCAAAAAGCTAAACATGGAGATCGACGATACAATGGGCAAAGGGAAACTCATTGACGAAATATTCGGAGAATTTTGTGAAGGGACCTTTATACAACCTACATTTATTACAGACTACCCAGTAGAAATGTCCCCCTTAACAAAAATGCACCGTAATAAACCGGGCTTAACCGAACGCTTTGAATTAATGGTTAATGGAAAAGAGTTGGCAAATGCCTACTCCGAGCTTAACGATCCGATTGATCAGGAAGAACGATTCAAAGAGCAAATGCGTCTTGCCGATAAGGGTGATGACGAAGCAATGATTATTGATCAGGACTTCTTGAGAGCACTACAATATGGTATGCCTCCTACAAGTGGTATCGGCATAGGTATAGACAGACTTGTTATGCTCATGACCGGAAAGAGCACCATTCAGGAAGTACTGCTATTTCCACAGATGCGTCCTGAAAAAGAAACCAAAAGAGATTCTGTTGAAAAATTCACAGCTCTTGGCATCAACGCTGATTGGGTCCCTGTATTTTACAAAGCAGGCTACAATCTGATTGAAGACATGAAGGGAGTCAATCCCCAAAAACTTCAAATGGATATTTGTGGTATCAACAAGAAATACAAACTAGAACTTACCAACCCTACTGTAGCAGAGGTTGGCGAATGGTTAGAAAAGCTATGCTAATTAGACGAAGTAAAATAGCTGTTTTAGGAGGGGGTAGTTGGGCTACCGCCATAGCGAAAATATTCTTGTCGAAAGAGAAGTCCATCAATTGGTATATGCGCCGCGACGATCGTATTGCCGACTTCATCCGTTTAGGTCACAACCCCGCATATCTCACGGACGTCACATTCGATACAAGTCGCATTCGTTTTAGTTCGGACATCAACAAGATTGTTGACGAATCGGATACTCTAATATTGGTAACTCCTTCGCCTTATATTAAATCGCATCTGGAGAAGCTAACAAAGGACATAAGCGAAAAGACTGTTTTAAGTGCTATAAAAGGAATCGTACCGGATGAAAATCTCTCCATATCAGAGTATTTCATGAAAAGATACCATATTCCTTCTCAAAACATTCTAGTAGTGAGCGGTCCCAGCCATGCCGAAGAAATAGCCTTAGAGCGATTGTCATATTTGACCATTGCTTGTTCCAACAAAAAGAAGGCTGAACTTTTTGCGGAAAAGATGACCAACAATTACATCCGAACATCGGTCAGTGAAGACATATTGGGCATAGAATATGGTGCTGTTCTAAAAAATGTATATGCCATTGCTGCTGGCATCTGTTATGGGCAAAAATACGGCGATAACTTTCACGCCGTTTTAATATCCAATGCCATCCGCGAAATGGATCGATTCTTAAAAGCTATCGACCCTATGCCGCGCAATATTGATTCATCCGTCTACCTGGGCGACCTACTTGTAACTAGTTATTCTAACTTCAGCCGCAATAGAGTATTCGGTACTATGATAGGAAAAGGTTATTCGGTAAAAAGCGCACAAATAGAGATGGAAATGGTAGCCGAAGGTTATTACGGAACAAAATGTATTAAAGAAATTAATGAGCATTTTCATATTGATATGCCTATTTTGGATACTGTATACAGCATCTTGTACGAGAAGAAAAACAGCACATCCGAAATTATTAAGTTAACAAACAGATTCAACTAAAATACACTTAAAAAGTAAGAGATATGGTTAGTTTAAACATTGAAAAGACATTCGGTTTTATTTCAAAAGAAAAAGTTAATGGCTATGCAGAAGTTGCCATGGCAGCTCGTCAGACGCTGGAAAACGGTACCGGAAAAGGAAATGATTTTTTAGGATGGCTACACCTGCCTTCTTCTATCACCAAAGCAGAGCTTGATGACATTAATGCCACGGCAAAAGTTCTCAAAGAAAATTGTGAAGTAGTTGTAGTTGCAGGTATAGGCGGAAGCTATTTAGGAGCTCGCGCCGTTATCGAAGCTCTATCCAATTCTTTTAGTTGGCTACAAGATCACAAAAAAGCTCCGGTCATTCTTTATGCCGGTAACAACTTGGGAGAGGATTACCTTTTTGAATTGACTTCTTTTCTGAAAGATAAAAAGTTCGGCGTTATAAATATATCCAAATCAGGTACAACAACCGAGACAGCACTTGCTTTCCGCTTGCTAAAGAAGCAATGCGAAGATCAACGAGGCAAAGAAATGGCTCGCAAAGTAATTGTAGCCATCACCGATGCTAAAAAAGGAGCTGCACGCATTACTGCCGACAAAGAAGGTTACAAATCTTATATTATACCCGACAATGTAGGCGGTCGTTTCTCTGTTCTTACCCCTGTCGGTTTACTTCCAATTGCCGTTGCAGGATTTGATATCGAGAAACTCGTAGCTGGTGCTACTGCAATGGAGAAAGCTTGTGGCGTTGATGTACCATTCGAAAAGAATATTGCAGCTATCTATGCAGCAACCCGCAACGAACTATATAAGAAGGGCAAGAAGATTGAAATCCTTGCAAACTTCAATCCAAAATTACATTTTGTGAGCGAATGGTGGAAACAACTCTATGGTGAATCGGAAGGCAAAGACAACAAAGGCATATTCCCCGCATCGGTCGATCTCACGACAGATCTTCATTCTATGGGTCAATGGATACAAGATGGCGAACGCAGTATATTCGAAACAGTTATCTCGGTAGAGAATTCAGACAACGAATTAAGAGTTCCTTCTGACGACGAAAATTTGGATGGGCTAAACTTCTTGGCAGGCAAACACGTTGATGAAGTAAATAAGATGGCTGAGCTCGGTACCCAGTTGGCACATGTTGACGGCGGTGTTCCAAACATCCACTTATCTATCTCTAGACTCGAAGAAGAAACCATTGGAGAATTGATTTACTTCTTTGAAGTAGGTTGCGGTATCAGTGGTTATATACTCGACGTTAACCCATTCAACCAACCAGGCGTTGAAGCATACAAAAAGAATATGTTCGCGCTGCTCAATAAGCCCGGTTACGAAAATGAGTCAAAAGCCATTCAAGAAAGACTGAAAAAGTAAGTGTTCTACTCGGTTAGAACAAAATAACTATAGACCCCACATCGCACTATCCTAAAAATAAATATTAGGATGTCGATGTGGTGTTAATTTTATTGGTATAAAACAAATAACATGTTTGAGACATACATTAAGAAATATCTAACATCCCATTCTTACCCTAATCTTTCACCGAAAGCCGTTTTATTCGACATGGACGGTGTGTTGTTCAATTCAATGCCATATCATGCCAAGGCATGGTGCTCGGCTCTTCACAAAAACGGATTGCAATTCGAAGAAAAAGAAGCCTATTTTAATGAGGGGCGAACCGGTGCATCCACTATTAATATTATAGCTCAAAGACAGTATGGCAGGGATTTTTCAGACAAAGAAATAAAAAAGATATATCAAGATAAATGTGATGTTTTCAATACTTTTCCGCTAGCCAAACCTTTTGAAGGTGGCCTAGACTTGGTCCATCAAGTGCGACAATCGGGGCTCACACCGATGATTGTCACAGGATCAGGACAAAAATCTCTTTTAGGCCGATTGGAAGAAAATTACCCTGGACTATTCAAACAAGAACTCATGGTAACAGCCTTTGATGTAAAGATAGGCAAGCCCCATCCCGAACCATATTTAATGGGACTGAAAAAGGGGCATCTAAAACCGGAAGAAGCGATTGTTGTCGAAAATGCTCCGCTCGGCATACAGTCAAGTGTCGCAGCCGGAATCTTTACCATAGCGCTGAATACAGGAGAGCTCGAAGACGAGGTTTTGTGGGAAGCAGGTGCAAACATTCTTTTCCCTTCTATGAAAGCATTTTGCGACAGTTGGAAAGATATTGTTAAAGCTTTCTCTTCGACAACGAATGAGTAAAAAGGACATTGCTCCTATCAGACTCAATAAAATAAGCACAGCTTTTTTTGCTATTGCTCGCGGTTTACAGTACTTTTGCCTACTATAATAAGTTGAAATGATAGTTTGTATTGCAGAAAAACCGTCAGTCGCTCGAGACATTGCCGAGATTCTTGGCGCCAGAGAGCGAAAAGACGGATATTTGGAAGGGAATGGATATCAGGTGACATGGACACTGGGACATCTTTGTACGCTGAAAGAACCTCATGAGTATTCTCCTTTATGGAAATCGTGGAGTTTAGGCAGCCTACCGATGATACCCCAACGATTCGGTATAAAACTCATATCTGATAAAGGCATCGAGAAACAATTCCATGTTATTGAGAAACTATTCCAGCAGGCAGACGAAATCATCAACTGTGGTGATGCCGGGCAAGAAGGAGAACTTATTCAACGCTGGGTAATGCTGAAAAGTGGTGTACACTGTCCCGTCAAGCGTTTATGGATTTCTTCTTTAACGGAGGAGTCTATCCGAGAAGGATTCAAGACATTAAAAGATCAATCGGAATACCAATCTTTATACGAAGCGGGACTATCCAGAGCCATAGGCGATTGGTTGTTGGGTATGAATGCTACGCGGCTCTATACCATCAAATATGGTGGAGGCGGAAAGAATAGTGTTCTTTCTATCGGACGTGTTCAAACACCAACATTGGCACTTATCGTTAATAGGCAAAAAGAAATAGAAAATTTTGTTCCTGAACAATATTGGGAGTTAAAGACAACTTACCGCGATACCGTGTTTTCGGCACTAAAAAGTCGTTTCAGCAAGAAAGAAGATGGTATCGCCGTACTAGAGCTTATCAAAGAATCTCCTTTCACTGTTACCGATGTGGCAACAAAAGAAGGCTCCGAATTTCCTCCACGCCTTTTTGACTTGACATCGCTCCAAGTAGAATGCAATAAGAAATTCGGTTATTCGGCGGACGAAACACTCAAGATGATACAATCTCTCTACGAAAAGAAACTCACTACCTACCCACGTGTAGATACGACTTTTCTAAGTGATGACATATATCCTAAGTGCCCCGGCATATTAGCTGGATTGAAAGACTATGCCCCATTTACAGAGCCTTTAAAGGGGAAAAAATTACCGAAACGTAAAAAGGTATTCGACACGTCTAAAGTAACAGACCACCACGCCATCATTCCGACAGGAGAATGCAGGCAAGGAATGACCGATATGGAAAAACGTGTTTATGATTTAGTAGCCAGACACTTTATAGCTGTTTTTTATCCGGATTGCAAATTCTCGGCAACAACGGTAATGGGCGAGGCAGCCAATATAGAGTTTAAAGTCACAGGAAAACAGATTCTTTCTCCCGGATGGCGAGTTGTGATAGAACAAAGCAGCAATAAAGAAAATGATGAAGAACGCACATTACCCTTATTCGAAAAGGGTGAAAGTGGTCCTCACTTGCCCGACTTGAACGAGAAATGGACACAACCACCCAAATACTATACGGAAGCGACCTTGTTGAGAGCGATGGAAACGGCTGGTAAGTTAGTAGATAATGAAGAGCTACGTGATGCTCTCAAGGAAAACGGAATAGGACGCCCATCTACTCGTGCAGCTATCATTGAGACACTATACAAGCGACATTACATAAGAAAAGAGCGAAAAAACTTAATGGCCAATCCAACGGGCATCGAACTCATCAGTCTTATTCACGAAGATCTACTCAAATCTGCCGAGCTTACAGGAATATGGGAAAAGAAGTTGCGGAGTATAGAGAAAAAGACATACGATGCGCAAACATTTCTGGACGAGTTGAAACAAATGTTGAAAGAGATTGTCAATAGTGTATTAAGCGACAACAGCAATCGACATATTACGACAGAGACTACGCCTGCGAAAGAAATTCAAAAATTGGCTGCCCAAAAGAAGTCGCGTAAGCGTGCTCCCGCAAAGCCAAAAGCAGACAACGAGAAAGAAAAAGTCGAAAAGCCGATAGCAACCAAAGAAAAAGAGCCGTCTAAGACTTTACAGCCCGACGACTCTATATTGGGAAAAGCCTGTCCGCTATGCGGAAAGGGAATTGTTATCAAAGGGAAGACAGCCTATGGATGTTCTGAATGGAAGAACGGTTGTTCATGGCGTCTGCCACTCAAATCATAATTGAGTGGTTTTATCAATCAAATAATAATCGAGTATTGTCATTGCAGCCATTGCCTCCACAATAGGTACGGCACGAGGCAAGACGCAGGGATCATGACGTCCTCGAGGTTTAAGTGTCGTATCTACGCCGTCAAGGTTCACCGTCTCTTGTTCCATCAGAACAGTAGCCACAGGTTTGAATAGCACTCGGAAGTAAATATCTTCACCGTTGCTTATTCCACCTTGAATACCACCCGAATGGTTAGTACGAGTTTTAACCTTGCCCTTATCATTGAAAAAAGCATCATTCTGCTGCGATCCTCTCTGCTCTACTCCGTCCACTCCTACGCCATATTCGAAACCTTTGGCAGCATTAATGCTCAACATAGCATTACCCAACGCTGCGTGCAGCTTACCGAATACCGGTTCGCCAAGTCCTATGGGACATCCTGCGATAACACAAGTTATTTCACCTCCAATAGTATCGCTACTCTTCTTAACCTGAAGAATCAGTTCTTCCATCTCCTTAGCTTTTGCAAGATCGGGACAACGAACATCATTCTTTTCTATCAAGTCAAAATCATAACGGCTATAATCGGGGTTTAGTTTTATAGGACCGACCTGAGAAGTATAAGCAGTAATTTTTATTCCGAGTTGTCTAAGTGCAAGCTTAGCTAGAGCTCCTGCAACAACCCGCGAAATGGTTTCACGAGCAGATGCCCGTCCACCACCACGATAATCCCGAACACCATACTTCACATTGTAAGTATAATCAGCATGCGAAGGTCTAAATACATTCTTGATTGAGTCATAGTCAGCCGAATGCTGATTTTTATTCCAAACCGCAAAACCGATAGGACAACCAGTTGATTTACCTTCGAAGATTCCAGAAAGGAATTCTACCTTATCATCCTCGCTACGAGGAGTCGTAAGCAACGACTGGCCTGGGCGACGTCGATTCAACTCTTCCTGAACAAAATCTTCGTCAATTACAATACCCGACGGAAAACCGTCAATCACTCCCCCTATCGCCTTGCCATGCGATTCGCCGAAGCTAGTCAATCTGAAAATATTGCCAAAAGAATTAAACATGATAATAATATTTATAGGTTTATCAAATAATACGCCTCACTGTTTTACTCAAAAAACATACGCTGTCACAAAGACCATTTTTAGTGGCAGTGCCCGCCGCAACCTTCTTCGCAGTCGCTTCCGCAACTATCACAACCACAACTGCAACCTTCGCCACTCATCATATTTATCATTCCTTGAATTTCCTCATTAGTCGCATCGCGCATTTCGGTCACTTCACCTACAAAATTCAAATCAGCTCCAGCCAACGGATGATTCAAATCTACAGTAACTGTGTTTTCTTCAACAGCCAACACGGCACCATTCATACGATGACCTTCATTGTCCATCAACGGAACAATAGCACCTTCTACTATATTCTTATCATCAAAGTGACCATCCACTTCAAATATTTTCTTCTCAAGATCAAATACATGCTGCTCATCGTATTCACCATACGCTTTGTCTTTTGTTATCACAAAGTCGAACTTATCGCCTTTATTCAATTTCAATATTTCATCTTCAAAAGCATCGATCGTAGTATTCAATCCTGTAATAAACTGAAAAGGATGTTCAGCTGTTGCTTCTTCCACCATTTCTTTCTCACCATCTTCTGTGGTATAGAGCTTATACGCCACATTGACGTACTTGTTTTCTTTTGTTGCCATTTGTTATAATATAAGTGGTAATAAATATTTTGTCGCTACAAAGATAACATAAGCCTTGTCCAATAACAAAATAAATCAAACTTATTTATATTTCAACAAGAGTTTAATCTTTACAGAAAAAAGTAAAAACACAATGAAGCAATAGATATAACAATAGCAATTGAAAAATTTAATTTCAAGAGCCTACGATACTTACGACGCTCCTCCTCTGCGACCTCCGGAACATCAACAGTCTGTTCAACAACGGGCTTCCTTAATAAAGCATACAAAGAGACAAGGCCCAGAAAAAGACATAAGATAGAAAAACTAATAAAATGATTAAACGGAAAATATCTATTGGCCGGACTCACAACCAATATACCTAACAAACTTATATAAGATTCGATTTTCAGAATCACTCTATCCGATAACTGCTTCATTTCTTTCTATCATTTGATATTAAAACAAAGATAAAAAATTATTCAATAATACTATAACAAATCGCGTTATTTTTACATATTGTACGCTCCAAGAAGTACCACAGTCAAAACTACAGGCCTCTAAAAACAGACGTATGTCGCTGCCGTAACTTCCGTTACTTACTGCGGCAACTAACGCTAGTTGTTGTGATAACTAACGTTAGTTTCTTCAACAACATCCGTTAGTTACCGCTGCGACATACGGTTGATTTTTTGCAAAGCAAAACAAGTGTACAGCCGTCGTTGTCGTATGTTAGTTTTTTCGGTGACGTCCTTAAGTTTTCGGAAAAACTAACATACGACAACATTTTTAGGAGCATATGACGTTTTGGAAGGATAAAGACAATACCGATTTGTTGAAGTCGCCGGTTCTTACTGATACTTAAAGATACCTCGTGTAGATATGTAAAACCTCGTTTTTTCTATTTTAGTTACGAAAACGTTTCTGTCACCGTTACTGACTGTATATCAGACCCATACGTGTGCACGACGCCAAAATGGGACACGTAAAACATGTTTTCTCTCAGAGAATCAATGCGTTATGATTTCTCTTAAATTGGCCCTGATAATGGGCTACACAAGGGGGTGATGAAAGTTGGCGTGCGAGAATTCTTCTTTCGACCACGTT
>JAYRGW010000059.1:0-13974 GCA_041907665.1 Bacteroidaceae bacterium | reverse complement strand
AAGAGAGGCTTTTCTCATACGTCTGGCTTTCCCTGTAGTGGATAATAGATGGCGCTTCTCTATTTCAGCATCAAATATAGAGCTGAATTCATCGATAATATAAAATATTTCTGTAATTTTGTCCTTGATAATCATATTGAATTTGTTTTGTAAATTATTGATTTTCAAATATAAATATACAAAATATTCTTGTGATTACCAACTTTTTTATCCCCTATTTTTTACTTCTCTTATCCCGAACTGAGGTAAGATATGCAATTACTTCACAAAGATACAGGGGCAATTCGACGAGAATAGAATCGAAGTCATTCTATTGAAAGGAGAATACGGATATTAGAACCAACGCCATTGGTTGTTGTAAAAAGCAACAATTTCTATAATAAAAAAATAGAATCTTGAATTTCTAAGATTCTATTTTTTTTTGCGGAGAGACAGGGATTCGAACCCCGGGTACCTTGCAGTACAACGGTTTTCAAGACCGCCGCTATCGACCACTCAGCCACCTCTCCGAACTCTTTTCAAGGAGCGCTTTTTCTCTTAAAGCGTTGCAAAGGTACAAATGTTTTTAATTCTACAAGTGGGAAAAAGAATTTTTTATGAAAATAGTTGTATTTTTGTAGCAAATTCTATAGACAACGGGAAGAAAGATATATGATTTATCCGCAAAATTTCGAAATAAAAATAGGTTTCAATCTGGTTCGTGAAATGCTCATGGAGCAATGTTTGAGCGCACTGGGCAAACAGAAAGTGGAAGAGATGGAATTCTCGAGCACCTACAGCAAGGTGGAAAGAGAACTGAATGAGACGAACGAATTTGTTCGCATACTACAGGAAGAGGATGATTTTCCAGACCAATACTTTTTCGACGTGCGTAGCTCACTGAAACGAATTAAGGTGGAAGGCATGTACCTTGAAGAGGAAGAACTATTCAACCTACAACGCTCGCTGGCAACAATCAGCGCCATTGTTGTATTCTTGAAAAGAAGAAAAGACAATGTAGAAATAGAAGAAGAAGAGGAAGAAGCTGCGGACGAATCGAATTACCCCTACCCTGCTTTGCGACAATTGGCCAAAGACGTAATGGCCTTTCCACAATTGGTATCGCAGATCAATAAGATTTTAGATAAATATGGCAAGATAAAAGATAGTGCCTCGTCAGATTTATCACGAATTCGCAGGGAATTGGCTTCGACTATGAGCGGGATCTCTCGCACTCTTGCCAACATTTTGCATAGCGCTCAAAACGATGGAGTAGTTGACAAAGACGTTACACCGGCTATGCGCGATGGACGATTGGTGATACCTGTCGCTCCCGGGCTGAAGCGAAAAATAAAAGGTATTGTTCACGATGAATCGGCAAGCGGAAAGACGGTTTTTGTCGAGCCGGAACAAGTCGTCGAAGCAAACAATCGCATTCGAGAGTTGGAGAGCGAAGAGCGGAGAGAAATTATACGCATACTGACAGACTTCTCGAAAGTGATACGTCCCTTCGTTCCCAGTCTATTGGATTCTTATGAGTTTTTGGCTATAATAGACTACATACGTGCGAAAGCTCGTTTCGCTATCCGCACCAATAGTATTAAACCTGTTCTAGAGAACCAGCAAATCATCGATTGGTCGATGGCTGTTCACCCTCTATTACAACTATCGCTGGCCAAGCACGATAAAAAAGTGGTGCCATTAGATATTGAGTTAACTCGCAAACGACGTATATTGCTGATATCGGGTCCGAATGCAGGAGGCAAATCTGTGTGTTTGAAAACGGTGGGACTATTGCAATACATGCTCCAATGTGGACTATTGGTTCCGATGAGTGAAAGCAGCCATATAGGGCTATTCGACAATCTATTTATCGACATAGGAGACGAACAATCTATCGAAGACGATCTGAGTACCTACTCGTCGCACCTTACGAATATGAAGGTGATGATGAAGCAATGTAACGAACGAAGCCTGATATTGATTGATGAATTCGGCGGAGGTACCGAACCACAGATAGGAGGCGCTATTGCCGAAGCTGTACTGAGACGATTCAACGAGAAACTTACTTTCGGAGTGATTACAACCCACTACCAAAATTTAAAACATTTTGCAGAAGACCACGAAGGTGTCGTAAACGGAGCAATGCTCTACGACAGGCATTTGATGCAAGCTTTATTTCAGCTTCAGATAGGCAATCCGGGAAGTTCTTTTGCAGTAGAGATAGCACGTAAGATCGGTTTGCCGGAAGATGTAATAGCAGAAGCTTCGGAACTGGTCGGAAGCGATTATATCAACTCGGATAAATACCTGCAAGACATTGTGCGCGACAAACGCTATTGGGAAAACAAGCGACAAGCCATCCATCAAAAAGAAAAGCAACTCGAAGATATAACAATTCGCTATCAGACAGAAATTGAGGATCTAAAGAAAGAACGAAAAGAGATCATCGAGAAAGCAAAGGAAGAAGCGAAGCAGATGTTGCAGGAATCGAACGCCCAAATAGAAAACACGATTCGCTCTATCAAAGAAGCCCAGGCCGAGAAAGAAAAGACTAAAGAGATTCGCAAGACTCTGGAAGAGTTCAAAGAGAAAGTGAAGAAAAAAGCGTCTGACGAAGAAAAGGAGCAGTTGATTTCGCGTCAGATGCAACGTCTGCAAGAGAAACAAGCACGATACAAAGAACGAAAAGAGAACAAAAAGAAGGTTGCTCCAACCGTAATGAAACCGAAAGTCGAAAAACCTCTCGAGATAGACGATACCGTTCGTATCAAAGGACAGAATTCTGTAGGAAAGATTGCCGATATAAATGGTAAGAAGGGGATTATCGTATTCGGCAGCATTAAAACAACAGTAGAACTAAGTAAATTGGAAAGGGCCACCCTCACAAAACAAGAGACATCTTCGACCAAATCGTTCGTAGGCAAAGAAACTCAAGATGAGATACACGAAAAGAAACTTTCTTTCAGACAAGATATAGATGTAAGAGGCATGAGAGGCGATGAAGCCATCCAAGCCGTGACTTACTTTGTCGATGATGCCATTTTACTAGGCATCAGCCGGGTAAGAATATTACATGGTACTGGGACAGGCATCTTGCGCACCTTGATACGCCAATACTTGCAGACGGTGCCGGGTGTAGTACATTTTGCCGACGAGCATGTACAATTCGGAGGTGCCGGCATAACGGTTGTAGATCTATAAATACCTATATAAATATGAAATCGCTCAAAGAACTCTATCGAATTGGAAAAGGTCCATCGAGTAGCCATACAATGGGACCTCAAAAGGCTGCCCACATTTTTGGTGACAGTCACAACGACGCCAAATCATTTCGTGTAACACTATACGGAAGTCTGGCGGCAACAGGCAAAGGGCACATGACTGACGTAGCCATTACCGAAGTACTGCAAAAGATTGCTCCAGTAGAAATAATATGGCAACCGACCATATTTCTTCCTTTCCATCCCAATGGAATGAAGTACGAAGCACTAGATGCGGACAACAAGCCTACCGATTCATGGACGGTATACAGTGTTGGTGGTGGAGCGCTAACGGAAGGGAAAGGTGAAGAAGATCGATTCAACACTCGAGAAGTATACGAAATGAATAGTATGACCGAGATAATGAAGTGGTGCGAAACAAATGGGAAGAGCTATTGGGAGTATGTGAGACAATGCGAAGAATGCGATATATGGGATTACTTGGCTGATGTATGGGATCACATGAAAGCTTCTGTCGAGAATGGACTCGAAGCAGAAGGTGTACTGCCCGGACCACTAAATTTACCCCGAAAAGCATACACTTATTATATAAAAGCATCGGGATATAAACGGTCCCTTCAGTCTAGAGGATTGGTATTTGCATACGCTTTGGCAGTAAGTGAACAAAATGCATCCGGAGGCATCATTGTAACGGCACCTACTTGTGGAAGCTGCGGAGTGCTGCCAGCGGTATTATACCACCTTCAGAAAAGTCATGATTTCAGCGACAAAAGAATATTAAGAGCACTTGCAACAGCCGGCATCATCGGAAACATCGTAAAACAAAATGCATCTATCTCTGGAGCAGACGTTGGCTGTCAGGGCGAAGTGGGTGTAGCATGTGCCATGGCATCGGCTGCATCGAACCAGCTCTTCGGAGGTGGTCCTTCACAAATTGAATATTCTGCAGAGATGGGATTGGAACACCACTTGGGAATGACATGCGATCCGGTATGCGGATTAGTACAGATACCATGTATCGAACGAAATGCTTTTGCAGCTGCGAGAGCTCTCGATTCGAATCTATATTCATCATTCACAGATGGTATCCATAGAGTATCGTTCGATCGGGTTGTTCAGGTAATGAAACAAACCGGTCACGACTTGCCATCGCTCTACAAAGAAACATCGGCTGGCGGACTTGCCAAAGGCTATAATGAAAAAATTGACTAATATCATTGTTTAAAGCTATTTTTTCTAGTAAATTTGCACCCTTAATTAGATAAGACATTTTTATTGCTATATGAAATTTACCGAACATTCACAATTAAACCTTTCGCAGATCAATAAAGAGGTATTGAAGAAATGGGATGAAAACAGTGTGTTTTCCAAAAGTATGACCGAACGTGAAGGTGCTCCTTCTTTCGTTTTTTACGAAGGGCCTCCTTCTGCCAACGGCATGCCGGGCATTCATCACGTCATGGCTCGTTCCATTAAAGATATCGTATGTAGATACAAGACGATGAAAGGTTACCTAGTCCGCCGCAAAGCCGGATGGGATACACATGGACTACCTGTCGAACTGGGCGTTGAGAAAACACTCGGTATTACCAAAGAAGATATAGGTAAGACTATTTCGGTAAAAGATTATAATGCAACATGCCGAAAAGATGTGATGAAATTTACCAAAGAATGGGAGGACGTCACTCACAAAATGGGATATTGGGTAGACATGAAACAACCTTATATCACTTACGATAACCGATACATTGAAACATTATGGTGGCTATTGAAGCAATTTCACAAAAAAGGATTGCTTTACAAAGGTTATACCGTACAGCCCTATTCTCCTGCTGCGGGAACTGGACTGAGCTCACACGAATTGAATTTGCCAGGCTGTTATCGTGAAGTAAAAGACACGACTGTCACTGCCCAATTTAAGATGAAGAATCCGAAGCCGGAAATGGCCGAATGGGGAACTCCATTCTTTATAGCTTGGACTACCACTCCATGGACTTTACCTTCGAACTCGGCTCTTTGTGTCGGCCCTAAAATCGACTACGTAGCAGTTCAAACATACAACATGTATACCGGCAAACCTATTACGGTCGTAATGGCAAAAGAACGTATATATGGCTATTTTGATCACAAAGCCGATGGAATGAAGCTCGAAGATTACAAAGAAGGCGATAAGATCATTCCTTTCAAAATTGTAGGAGAATATAAAGGTACAGACCTTGTAGGCATGGAATACGAACAACTGATGCCTTGGGTAAATCCTGGAGAAGGAGCTTTCCGGGTAATTCCCGGTGACTATGTAACAACAGAAGACGGTACAGGTATTGTACACATCGCACCAAACTTTGGTCAAGATGATGCAAACGTTGCAAAAGCCGCAGGCGTCCCCGCTATTCAACTCATCAATAAAAAAGGAGAAATACGACCAATGGTAGATCTTACAGGTAAGTTCTATCTGGTAGAAGAGCTGGATGAAGAATTCGTTCAGACAAAAATGAATGTAGAACTCTATAATGAATATGCCGGTCGCTTTGTAAAGAACGACTATGATCCAAAACTCACGGATAAAGATGAGACACTGGACATCAGCTTGTGTATGATGCTCAAGATGAACAATCAGGCTTTCAAGATAGAAAAGCACGTCCATAGCTACCCACATTGTTGGCGTACTGACAAGCCGGTACTTTACTACCCGCTAGACAGCTGGTTTATCCGGTCGACAGCTTGCAAAGAAAGAATGTACGAACTCAATAAAACGATTCGCTGGCAACCCGAGTCAACGGGAACAGGCCGTTTCGGCAAATGGCTGGAGAACTTGAACGATTGGAATTTGAGCCGTTCGCGCTTTTGGGGTACTCCATTACCTATATGGAGAAGCGAAGACAACAAAGATGAGAAGTGCATCGAGTCTGTAGAGGAACTCTATAACGAAATAGAGAAATCGGTAAAAGCCGGTGTAATGAAATCGAATCCGTTAAAAGAAAAAGGTTTCCAATCCGGAGTATACACAGAAGAAAATTATAATAAGATAGATTTGCACCGTCCATTTGTGGATGATGTCATATTGGTTTCCGATTCGGGCAAACCGATGAAGAGAGAAACAGACCTTATTGACGTTTGGTTTGATTCAGGCTCCATGCCTTACGCTCAAATACACTATCCGTTTGAAAACAAAGAATTGCTGGATTCGGGAAAAGTATTTCCTGCCGACTTCATCGCTGAAGGAGTAGATCAAACTCGCGGTTGGTTCTTTACACTTCACGCTATTGCCACAATGATATTTGATAGCGTTGCTTTCAAATCGGTAATGAGCAATGGATTGGTACTTGACAAAAATGGCAACAAGATGTCTAAACGCATAGGCAATACGGTCGATCCGTTTGCTACGTTGGACAAATACGGAGCTGATCCTGTACGTTGGTACATGATTACCAACTCAGCCCCTTGGGATAATCTGAAATTTGACTTGGAAGGCATTGATGAAGTTCGCCGTAAATTCTTCGGAACATTGTTCAACACCTATTCATTCTTTGCATTGTATGCCAATGTCGACGGATTTGAATATAAAGAAGCTGATATTCCTTTCGAAAAACGTCCCGAAATAGATCGTTGGATATTATCACTGCTAAACACCCTCATCAAGAAAGTGGATTTCGCATATAATAATTTGGAACCGACTAAAGCCGGGCGACTCATTTCGGACTTTGTCAGCGATAATCTCTCCAACTGGTACGTTCGTCTGAACCGTAAACGTTTCTGGGGTGGAGAATTTACAGAAGATAAACTGTCTGCATATCAAACCCTATATACTTGCCTCGAAACAGTTGCCAAGCTAATGGCACCTATCGCTCCGTTCTATTCGGATATGCTCTATTCGGACCTGACAGCAGTATCTGGACATGACGGAAAACATCTATCAGTTCACCTCGCCGATTTCCCTATAGCAGACGAACAGTGCATTAATAGTGACTTGGAAGCGCGCCAACAAATAGCTCAAGATATAACATCTATGGTATTGGCTTTGCGCCGCAAGGTCAGCATCAAAGTACGTCAACCGTTACAATGCATTATGATACCTGTTGTAGACGACGAACAACGTCAACATATTGAAGCGGTAAAAGAGCTGATAAAAGGAGAAGTCAATGTAAAAGAAGTGAAGTATATCGATGATACAGCCGGTGTACTTGTCAAAAAGATTAAACTTGACTTTAAAAAGTTAGGGCCGAAATTTGGCAAACAGATGAAACAGGTAGCCGGTGCAGTAGAAAAGCTCACTCAACAAGAGATCAGTAAGTTCGAAAAAGAAGGAGCTATTCAATTAGAGCTGGGTGATACGAACGCAACACTCGAAACTGCAGATGTGACGATTCTGAACGAAGACATCCCCGGATGGTTAGTTGCCAATGAAGGAAAGCTGACTGTTGCCCTTGAAGTGACGCTGACAGATGATCTACGCAAAGAAGGTATTGCTCGCGAATTGGTCAACCGCATTCAGAACTTAAGAAAGCAGAGTGGATTTGACATTACCGATAAAATACATATTGAATTAGCCAAAAATAAACTGACAGATGATGCTGTAACCGAATATAATCAATATATTTGCGGTCAAGTATTGGGACTGTCACTCCAATTGGTTGATAAAATAGAAGACGGAACGGTACTGAACTTTGATGATTTCGATTTGATGATTAAAATTATGAAAGACAAATAGTAATAATATAAAACCGAAAAACAATGGCAGAAAAGACGAGATATTCCGACGCGGAGCTCGAAGAGTTCCGTGCTATAATCAATGAGAAGCTGGGGTTAGCACAACGTGATTATGATATGCTCAAAAAGAGCCTGATGGGAACCGACGGTAATGATACCGACGACACATCACCCACGTATAAAGTGCTCGAAGAAGGTGCCAATACATTGTCTAAAGAAGAGACTACCCGTTTGGCAGCACGCCAACTCAAATTTATCAAAGAATTACAAGCTGCATTGGTACGTATAGAAAATAAAACATACGGAATATGTCGGGCTACAGGCAAATTGATTCCGGCGGAACGACTTCGCGCCGTGCCTCATGCAACACTAAGTGTTGAAGCCAAACAAAAAGGTTTTCATTAATGAAAGATTTTTTTACGAAAGGACGTATCGCATGGATCGTCATTATCGGTACACTTATCATTGACCAAACAATCAAAATTATCGTGAAGACACATATGTATCTTCACGATAATATTCGTATTGCCAATTGGTTTTATATTTACTTCACCGAAAACAACGGAATGGCTTTCGGTATGGAATTGTTCGGGAAACTATTTCTGACGACTTTCCGCATTGCTGCTGTCATCCTCATTGGATGGTACCTGTATAAAATGGTAAAAAATGGTGCAAAAACAGGTTTCATCATCTGCGTATCGCTCATATTTACAGGTGCGGTAGGAAACATTGTCGATAGTATGTTCTATGGGGTTATCTTCAACGAGAGTACCAATACCCAAATAGCATCCCTTTTTCCAGCAGCAGGCGGATACTCTTCACTGCTTTACGGCAAAGTCGTAGACATGTTTTATTTTCCTATTATTGATACATATTGGCCTATGTGGATGCCAATTGTGGGAGGAGAACATTTTATCTTCTTCAGCCCTATATTCAATTTTGCGGACTCGTGCATCAGCTGTGGAATCATCGCACTGATAATCTTTTATAGCAAATACTTCAATACATCTTTCAAACAACTCAAATAAATAATTACTATTCAGTGTTATGAAGAATTCTCTGCGATATTTCTTCCTCTTTTTTATAGCCTTGCTGCTCGTATCCGTTACGAGTTGCGAACGCCGTCCCAAGAATGTACTTTCAAAGGGAAAAATGGAAGATGTATTGTACGACTATCATCTTGCCCGTTCTATGGCAGAGAATCTTCCTCCAGATCAGATGTATAAACAGCGTTACTTTGTTCAGGGAGTTTTTGACAAATACGGTATTTCAGAAGCAGATTTCGACTCGTCAATGGTATGGTATTGCAGACATACAGAAGACATGTCTGATATTTATAAAAAAGTACAGGACCGACTGAAATCGAACATCAACAAAATGAACAAGTTGATTACCGAATCGCAACGCAATCCAGTAGGAGCTGCATCCGGCGACAGTTTGAACATTTGGACATTCGCCAAAAATACTCGTCTGACAGGTGATGATATGCATAATAAAATAGTTTTTTCTATTTCCCCCGATTCGACTTTCCATCCAAGAGATGCATTTGAATGGAACGTGAACTTCATTTCTACAGGAATGATGAATGGAGGTGCCACAATGTCATTAAGCATTTGTTACCAAAACGACAGCACAGTAACTCAGATCGCTCAGCTCATGGGGGCGGGTAATCGCTCACTAAGAGTTCAAAACAATCTGCCTATTCCCATTCGAAAAATAAATGGTTTCATTTATGTTCCAAAGGGAATACAGGGAGCTATTGTCATTCAAACGAAAGCACTAAAACGCTATCATGCACATGGTAATGCGCCAATGCCAAGTGCTCCAAACAATAATATGCCAGGCAATATGCCAAATGGACAATCAATGCCACCCAATGGACAGATGAAACAACCTAACGGACAACCGATACCGCAGGCTGCGCCCGGCAATATTGGCCAACACATACCGGGAACTGTTGGAGGTAAAGTTCCGAATGCGGCAAAAGTAGATACAGCAAAAGCCATAATACAAGGAGTTCATAGACTGACACCCCAAGAGCTGAACAAGAAACGTACAGACTCTCCTACTCCACATGGATATCAACTCAGACAAGAGGCTCTTGAGAAGCAAATGCAACAAAACAAGTCGAAATACCCAGTCCCGATTAAGAAAACAAAATAATGAGACACCGTTATGCATCTCCGTTGTTACAAATGACGGATGATAAGATTCTTGTCAAACAGATAATAGAATTAGAAGAGGGTGAGTTTAAGCAAAACTATCCATTCGAACAAGAATTGCCGGCAACAGTATGGGTAGACGGGCTTATTGAGATTGTTGAAGAAAAGGGGAAATTAATAGCCTATAACCTCTCCCCTTACGACTGTATTAATAGACAGTCTGTCGCCGAAACTCAGCGCATACGATTGACGTAGCTATAGCTACATTAAGCGAATCGGTAGTCAACCGATTCTGAGGATAATTGGGAATATACAAACGACGATTGACAAAATTCTCTGTTTCAGGACGTATTCCTCTCCCCTCATTGCCCATCACAATAACCCCATAAGAAGTCAGTTTTTCTTCATAGATATTGTTACCATTAAGCAATGTGCCATAAACTGGAACGCTCTCAGGCAAAACTTCGAAGAAAGAAGATAATTCCATATAGTGTGTCTTGACATGGGCCATCGCTCCCATTGTAGCCTGAACGGTCTTCGGATTATAAATATCTGCTGTATCGGGTGAACAAACGATATGTTCGATACCAAACCAATCGGCAAGACGAACGATGGTCCCTAAATTTCCAGGATTTTGAACGCCATCGAGCGCAAGACAGAGGCTGCTATCTAAAGAAGGTATATCAAAAGATTCCTTTTGTTGTGCAAAAACGGCAAGAACCTGTTGAGGTGTTTTCATCAAACTGGCACGCTGCAGTTCTTCTTCCGACACACAACAAATTTCATCGGCACGAACTTCCTGGTGAGCATCAAACCATTCTTTTACAGCCGCAAGGAAAAGACAATGATAAGTTCCCATCAAATCACCCGCAACCTTTACCCCTTCAGCCAGAAAGGCCCCTTCTCTATTCCTATCTTTTTTACGTTCTAAAGAATGAATATAATTTATTCTATTTTTGCTCAACCGAGATTCTATCATAAGACAAGTATCAATATTGGTGCAAAACTATTGAATTATTTTTATGCTACCAAAATATCGCTTATATTTGCACAATGTTTTTCATATTATGAGGAGATTTTTTCATTCGCTATGCATTTTATCTACCATGCTGTTCATCATGGCTTGTTCGGCAACAAAGTATGTTCCGGATGGAGATTTTTTGTTGAACAAAGTCAAAATCTATTCCGATACCAAAGATCTTTCCTCCTCTGAGTTAAAACAGTACATCCATCTGACGACCAATGCCAAATGGTTCAGTCTGTTCAAAACACAACTATACATCTACAATATATCTGGACGAGATTCTACCAAATGGATTAACCGTACCATGCGTAAGCTCGGTACCCCGCCAGTTATGTTTAACGAAAGAGATGCCCAGCGTTCGCAAAAAGAATTACTGCGAGCAGTACAAAACAAAGGATATATAGGAGCCAATGTAGAATTGACAACTAAAATAAAACGAAAAAAGCTCGAACTTATCTATCGGATAAAAGGGGGACAACCTTACAAACTACGTCATTTTTCTTATGGCGGCACCATAGATGAAGATATACTTAACCTTATCAAAAGCCAACCATCAGCATCTCTAATCAAAGAAGGCATGCTCTTCGATATTAATGTTATTGACGCCGAGCGTGATCGTATTGCCAATCTCCTGACCAATAACGGATATTATCGTTTCAGCAAAGAATACATTACTTTCATTGCAGACACCATACGCAACAGTAAAGAAATAGACCTCAAAATGAGGTTTATACCTTTTTCCGGAAGCAAAAATTACAAACCGGCTCCCTATAGACAATACCATATCAACAACATATCGATCATCACCGATTTTGATATGATGCAGGGAACCTCACCCTCGGGTATCGAAATCAACGATTCGATACATTATGAGGGATACCCTATATACTATAAGGACAAACTTTTATTAAGGCCTAAAGTACTTATCGACAACCTGCACTTTGCTCCTGGAGATCTATACAGAAGCCAAGCCATACAACGTACTTACCGCAATTTTGGACGGTTCTCGGCCCTTAATTACTCCAATATCCGATTCACGGAACTACCTGAAGACAGCACCAAGTTGAATAGTTATCTATTACTCACGCCCAACAAAAACAAGTCGGCATCATTCGAAATAGAAGGTACCAACTCAGCAGGCGATTTGGGTATGGCAGCAAGTGTTTCGCTACAACATCGCAACCTCTTTCACGGCTCTGAATTGCTAACCCTTAAACTGCGTGGGGCTTATGAAGCTATATCGGGATTGGAAGGATATACAAACAATGGGTATTATGAATACGGCACGGAAGCTACCCTGAATTTTCCACGTTTTGTGGCGCCGTTTATATCAAAAGACTACAAAAAGAAAAGCAATGCTTCTACCGAACTAGGGTTTAGAATTAATTACCAATTGAGACCTGAATTCTCGCGCACAGTCTTTTCTGCCTCATGGAGTTATAAATGGAATCAACAACAGCGTATACAACATCGTATCGACCTGATGGACATCAGCTACATTTACTTACCTTGGATTTCCGACACTTTCAAAGAGAACTATATTAATAAAGGACAGAATTATATCTTTCAGTATAATTATACCAGCCGCTTCATCTTCCGTTGTGGCTACACCTACGTTTACAATTCATTAGGCAACAAAGACAGCTACTACAACAATAATGACAATTCATATTCCATACGAGCAGGATTTGAATCGGCGGGTAATTTACTCTACCTTCTTTCTAAAGCAGCTGCTTTTCCAAAAAACTCCAACGGACAATATTCAATATTCAGCATCCCTTATGCACAATATCTAAAAGGAGACTTCGACTATGTGCGCAAACTAGTACTCGATCATCGCAACACGCTAGCCATTCACGCCGCCTTTGGTATTGCCGTACCATACCTCAACTCGAAGACCGTACCTTTCGAGAAACAATACTTTAGTGGAGGAGCCAATAGTGTACGCGGATGGGCAGTACGCGAACTTGGACCGGGAAAGTTTGCAGGAGACGGAAACTATTTGGATCAATCCGGCGACATTAAATTCGACAGCAGCGTTGAACTTCGCTCTCGGTTGTTTTGGAAATTACGAGGTGCAGCATTTATCGATGCAGGTAATATTTGGAGTATACGCAACTATGAGAATCAACCTGGCGGTGTATTCAAATTCAACGAATTCTACAAACAGATAGCTATGGCCTATGGACTTGGGCTACGTATGGATTTTGACTTTTGTGTATTGCGTTTCGACTTTGGTATGAAAGCCATCAATCCCGTCTATTCGAGTGGTCCGGAAAGATATCCCATATATCATCCTTCATTCAGCCGAGATATGACCTTCCATTTTGCTGTGGGCTATCCATTCTAAACACGGCAAGGGAAAAGAACTCCTTTGGCAAAAAGGAGAAAGTTCCTCAGCCATGCATAAATCGGCCCCTCAGCTATCTGTATGGGCCTGTTTAGATCAAGTCTAAATAGACCCCTACCGGAAATAACGTTCCTACAATATGCTCTTGCCTCGATTTTGAGACTACTTTTCGCTGGCGTTGTATACGGTACATCATTAACATGCTGTGTGATAGTGCGTAATGGTGTCATACTGAAGTGACAAAGGTTGAAAATAGAGTTGTATTGCAGAAAAAAAGAATCGATGAATAGTCGCATAGATGTTGTCTTATTTCCATGTAAATAATTAGAATGCTACCCCATTTCAGCAGAAGGAAACAACGATAAAACGCTTTGAATACAATCCTTTTTCACAACATATCTCAAAGTGAACATTCTCCGATATTCTGATACTTTCTTATCCCAACCACAGTCACAGGCCATTGTAGGCCACTATTTTTGCTATTGTTACATCACTCGGGCATAACTCGAATTAGAGCCATAGCATAGA
>JAYRGW010000058.1:0-16801 GCA_041907665.1 Bacteroidaceae bacterium | reverse complement strand
AAGAGAGGCTTTTCTCATACGTCTGGCTTTCCCTGTAGTGGATAATAGATGGCGCTTCTCTATTTCAGCATCAAATATAGAGCTGAATTCATCGATAATATAAAATATTTCTGTAATTTTGTCCTTGGTAATCATATTGAATTTGTTTTGTAAATTATTGATTGTCAAATATAAAGATGCAAAATATTCTTGTGATTACCAACTTTTTTATACTCTGTTTTTCACTTCTCTTATCCCGAACTGAGGTAATATATCCACTCTTTTGAGCTTCATGGATCATTGTTTTGGCAATTTCTGCAAAGAAAGGGTTCTCAATGTGGGGAACAAGTAGTCCTATTATTCTATAATCCTTGCTTTTCCCATTGAGCGCTCTTGAAATAGTGGATATGAAATATACTGTTTGTTTTGATATGTCGGTGAGTGTACTTCTTTTCATTAGCTTTTATTATAGTTTTAATTAAAAAAATATTTAAAAATTATTGCTTTATATTTGTTTTTTATTTATAATATACCCAACTTTGTAAAAGCGATTATATATTATTAGCCTCTTTAAAACGAAACATGAACAGAACTTGCTGGATATATATAATATAATTGAAAAATAATATGAGATGGGAAAATGAAATAACATTATATGCAGGCTAATTTAATACTTAAAAATGAAAATATGAAGAAATATTTATTGTTACTTTTATGCTGCCTGTATGGATTATCTTTACAGGCTCAAACACCTAAATTGAGATTCCATGATGGGAAGTTTAAAATTTTACAGCTTACGGATTTACATTGGATAGAAGACGATACGTATAGGTCTCGTGACGATAGTACTTATCATTTGATACAAAATATGCTTCAGGTAGAGCATCCCGACCTTGTTATTCTGACCGGTGATGTTGTTGTTTCCAGAAATGCATTAGTGGCGTGGAAGAAAATAACGGATCTTTTTGTAAAAGAGAAAACTTATTTTGCTGTTACATTCGGTAACCATGATGAAGAGACCGATGTAAATAATGCTCAGGTATTGAATTTCCTTCGTACCGTACCTTACAATTTAACTTATGATGCTGAGAAATTAAGTGGCTCGGGAAATTGTGCACTCCCGATTTACTCTTCAAACGAGAGTGCTGAAAAATGGATGCTGTATTTGTTCGATTCGCACAATTTAGTCAAAGACTACGCTCTTGGATATTATGATTGGATACACCACGATCAGATAGATTGGTATAGAAGGACAAGTAATGTGGTAACGGCACGTAATGGTCGGAGATTACCTTCGTTGGCATTCTTTCATATTCCGTTGCCGGAGTATAGTTCTGTATTGTCTTATTGTGCACCAATTGGAACAAAGGGAGAAGATGTATGTCCACCTTCCATCAATAGTGGTCTTTGCGCTGCATTCTTAGAACAAAAGGATGTGATCGGTACATTTGCCGGACACGATCATAACGATGATTATTTAGTCGATTTTAATGGCTACTTTACATTAGCTTATGGTCGAAAGACCGGTTATCCTGCAGCTTATAAAGAAATATTAGATAGGGGAGGCCGTGTTATCAACTTACGTGAGGATGAGGCTGCTTTTGATACTTATATTCTGGACCTAAAAGGGGTACATGACAGATACTCGTTTGAGCAAAAGAATAAAGGTACTGGTATACCGCAGTTTAATGGCTCGTTTATTCAGCGTGAATTGGTTGCTCATTGGGATAGTAATCGCTGGGACTTGGAGATGAAAATGTTAAAGGAGGCTGGTATGAAGTATTTAATTTATGCTCCTGCTTTAGAAACCGATGAGAAAAAGACTTTCGCCTGCTATCCCACGTCGTTATGCAAGAATTATGATAAGACTCTAGAAAAATGTCTCGCTAGTGCTCAGAGAAATGGTATTAAGATATTTATAGGATTAAACTTCAACGAGAGATGGTGGAAGGTTGATTACAGCGCCGATTGGTTGATTGATCAAATGAAGATTGGAAACAAGGTTGCAGATGAATTGGTCGCTTTATACAAAAAGAAATATGGAGATGCCATGTATGGATGGTACTGGGTATGGGAAGTAGATAATGTGTCATGCAAAACACCCGAACGCCAGGCAGTTCTTGCTCAGGCGTTGAATACAAACTTGGATCATCTGACGAAGATTGCTCCTGATATGCCCCTGTTATTGTCTCCTTTCATGAACGAGAAACTAGGCACTTCTGATGATTGTGGGAAGTTGTGGCAAAATGTATTTGCTCAAACTCATTTTAGAAACAACGATATATTTGCTCCTCAAGATTGTATTGGAGCCGGAGGATTGACATTGGAACATTTAGAAGATTGGTTTTATAAGTTGAAGATGGCTGTCAATACTAAGCCTGGACTTAAGTTCTGGAGTAATGTAGAAACTTTCGACCAACGTTTCTGGACCAGTGCTCCTCTATCTAGAGTTAAACAGCAGTTGGAAATAACAAATCGTTATGTCAGCAATTTTATATGTTTTGCTTATAGTCATTATGATAGTCCGTATGTAGTGAGCAAAACTTATCATGATGCCTATTTAGATTATTGCAAAGAAGGAGTCTTACCTCAATTAGATGCTCCTCAGGCTGTTCAGAATGTGTCTGTTCAGAAAACGAAGCAAGGCGTACTTATTAAGTGGGTTGCTGGAAAGAACGATAATGTTGCCGGCTTCTCCATTTATTATAATGGAACACTGTTGATGAGAGTTGGAGTGAAAGCAAATGAAATCCCCACGGAGTATCTTCATAAAACCACCGACAGCACAATAGGACAATATGAAGTTGCCGCTTATGATGCGATAGGGAACGAATCTCAAAAGGTTGAAGCAAAAAACTAAAAATATGTTCAGCAAGTATTTATATTCATTATTATTGATAGGTTGGTTTGTTACCATACCTACTTTTGCAACTGGTAATAAGATACAGCCTATCAAAGGCACATTTATTAATTTGGCATATCAGGATGTACGCAATAAGTATATGGATCCTCAGTATTTCGATAATACTGATCCCGATATGTGGAAGGCGAAGGTCCGAGAGTTGCACGATATGGGCATCGAATATCTCGTATTTATGGCTATTGCCAATGAGGGACAGTCTTATTACCCCTCCAAAATAATGCCATGGGTTTACGATAGAAAGCGCGAAAGTCCGGTAGATGCTATTATGGACGAGGCCGACCACCTGAAGATGAAAGTATTCATGAGTATCGGGTGGGCACAGAATCAGGATGATGATCTTCGGAAGCCCGAAATTAAACAGCGCCAGTTGGATATCATGAAAGAAGTGGCTTCTATTTATGGACATCGTCCCTCATTCTATGGATGGTATCTACCGGTGGAAGATTGTCTTTGTCCTGTCTTTGCCGACCATGCTGTTACGGCTGTCAACGAATTGAGTCAACGTGCCCGCGCATTGACTCCTGCTAAGAAAATAATGATCTCTCCTTATGGTATTTATGAATCTGCTTTCGAAGATCCTGCGTTCGAAAAACAATTGGCTAAACTCAAAGTAGATATCATTGCTTATCAAGACGAAGTAGGGTGTGTTAGAGAACCTTTCCCCATATCGAATCTGAAGAAACATTGGAAATTGTTGAGGGATATTCATCAGCGGCTGCATATAGAGTTGTGGGCCAATTGTGAATCATTTACTTGGGAAGGGGCAACCAATGATAGGACTTCGGCATTGATACCTGCCGCTTTCCCACGGTTGTTGTCTCAACTTGCTATTGCTTCTCAGGCTCCGGTCGATAATATCATCTCGTTTAGCGTTTGTGGTATAATAGATTCGCCCAATACAAACTATCACTTGGGGCAACCGGTGTGGTCTCAAAAAGTATACGACGACTATAAGGCATGGAGAAACGGAGATGAATATTGGTCGCTGTTTGAAGCTGCTTTGATGGGTCGGCTCAAGAATGCGGCAAACACTTCAATGTCTTCAGACAAAGAGTTGTTTGATAGTCAACTTGCTGAAGAAAACATGAATGATGCGCGTTGGGTCAAGTTCGAAAAAGGTTATCATGAAATAGTCGTCGATATGAAAGATCAGAAGAACATTCAAAAGATATTTATGAGATTGCTGAATTATCATCTTGGGAATATAGGAATGCCACTCAAGGTCTATCTGTATCTTTCGGATCAGGGAGACTCGTATCGCTTGGCTGCTGTCAAAGATGCTCCATACTTTCCCAACACTAATCATGATGCATGGATTGATGGCATCTTTATCAATCAAATCAACAAGAATGCCAGATACCTTAAAATAGCCTTCAATGCACCTCAACCGGTATATATGGACGAGATATATATAAATCCATCCTACGAAAAATAGAAATATAGATAAAGAACGGAATTAATGAATCACAGTTATATGAAAAATAAATTTTTAGAAGAAATAGAAGAACAGCCACTAGCCTTACAGAATACCATATCATATTACAAAGACGGTGAAGGAAGCAATGTGTTGAATCATGTCTCGGATTTGTGGCATTCAGGTAAATACGATAAAATAATATTTACCGGAATGGGTAGCTCGTATTTTATATCACAATCTACTGCCTCTATGCTGGCAGCTCAAGGGGTGCCGGCATTTGCCCTAAGTGCAAGCGAACTATTGCATTATCAGTATCCTATTGTTCAGCCGAACACATTGCTGATTTGTATATCGCAATCGGGAGAGAGCTATGAGGTGGTACAATTGATAAATCTATTGCCTGCCAATATCACCATTGTGGCTATTTGCAATGAAGAAAAGAGTTCTTTGGTCGCTCGGGCCAATTATACGTTGCTATCGGTTGCCGGAAAAGAAGATATGACTTCTACTAAAACCTTTACTTCGTCCATGCTAGTGGCTTATTTATTGGTCCATGCCATCATTGGCGATCAGGTCCAAACTCTTATTAGCTCGTTACCCGATGCAACTTCTCTTCTTTTGGAAGAAAGTGATGCTGTGATAGAAAAGGTGAGACCATTTTTTGAAGGCTGCCAATCGTTATTGTTTATTGGACGCGGAACAGATATAGCGGTTGCTCTACAGAGTGCTTTAATGTTTATGGAAGCAACAAATACTTTTGCTTCGGCAATGTTGGGGGGCGAATTTCGTCATGGTCCTTTAGAGATGGTTGCAAAAAACTTTCGTGGCGTAATTTTCTCTAATTCTCATTCCGAAACATATCCTGCTATGGTCCGTTTAGTAGATAATATATTGAAATTCGATGGGAAAGTTGTCTTTGTAACAGACAAGAAAACCGATATTCGACATGATAACTTGTTTGAAATAGAAATAGAGGGTGAAGATCCGGATATGTGGAGTATACTTTCTGTTATTCCCATTCAAATGATGGTGATTGATTGGGCAAAAATGAAAGGAATGACGCCCGGAGAATTTTCACATGGAGGCAAAGTAACGGTTATCGAATAAGATGGAGAAACAAAAAATAGCAATAGGGGTTGATATCGGTGGAACAAGTATTCGCGTAGGCATGGTCGGTGGTGATGGTGTCCCAATAGGTATTATTAAAAGTATTCCGACTAATGCGCAATGCTCGCCCACTAAGATAGTGAATAACTTTGTTCGCCTTTTGGATGAAGTTTGGAATGAGGCTCAAGTATACGATATCCAAGGTATTGGTATCGGATGTACGGGCCCTATTGACAATGAAAGAGGAATAATTCTTGATGTCGCCAATCTGCCTACACTCAAAAACTACCCGTTGAAAGATCGGTTGTTGAAAGATTTTAAAACGAATATCGTTTTTGATAATGATGCCAACGACTATATTCTGGGCGAAGCTGTTTATGGAGCGGGGCAGAATGCCTCTTCTGTGCTTGGATTTACATTGGGCACCGGACTAGGGTGCGCCTTTGTCGATTCAGGTAAAATAAAGCAGGGCACTACGGGTTGTTTTGGTGAAATATGGACTTCTCCGTATAAGGATGGTATTATTGAAGATTATGTATCTGGAAAAGCTATTTCCAAATCTTACAATCAGTTGGTTGGAAAAGAATGTTCGGCTACCGAAGTGGCCGAATTGGCACGCAAAGGAAACCGTAGGGCCCTAGAGACATGGAATATGTTTGCCGCCGATCTGGCTTATGTGCTTTCTTGGACAGTAAATGTGACAGATCCTGCTGTTGTTGTTTTAGGAGGCTCGTTGATTAAGTCGGCCGATCTGTTTTTAGAGAAGACGGACAAGTTGTTTCGTCAGTATATCAGTTCGCCATTGGTCAATACGGTACTGTTGAAGACAGCTTTGTTGGGCGACTACGCCGGTGTTATCGGAGCTGCTCTTTCAGTCATAAATACCATTGAAGAATGAGAAAGACAATTATTGCGATATCACTGCTTTTGGCGTGCTATACGCTGGCTTGGGCTCAAGAAAAGTCATTGACGCATTGGGAAATCAAGAATTCGTCTGAGGTTGAAGCTTCTGATAAGGAAGTCTCCGAAACGTCTTATGTGTCTCACAATTGGTACAAGACTACGGTCCCTTCTACAGTGCTGAATGCGTTGGTGAAGAATGGTGTTTATCCCGATCCGCGTGTGGGCATGAATAATTACCTCATCCCTGATGTTTCGGATGAATTCAATCAGAAAATGGGGCTGAGCAAGTACAATTATCTTAAGAATGGTCACAATCCCTGGCAGGATCCTTATTGGTATCGCACGGTGGTCGATGTGCCTCGTTCGTATAAGGGTAAAAGGCTGTGGCTTAAATTGTACGGTATCAACTATCGTGCAGATGTTTGGGTAAATGGGCGTCTGGTAGCAGACAAGAATAGTATCTATGGCATGTTTCGCCGCTTCAAGTTGGATATAACCCGTTATGTTGTATCGGGTGCGCACAATTGCATCGCGCTCAAGATATATCAGGTAGATCATCCGGGTATTCCTACTCCCGGCACTCAGCTTAAATTCTTTGGTCCTACACGAGGGCACGCTACCGATATCTTCAAAGACGAGACGCTAAAGATGTCTGGAGGATGGGATTGTGCACCGGTAGTGCGCGATCGTAATATGGGCGTTTATCAGAAAGTAGCGATAGAGGCAACCGGTGATGCGCTATTGGAGAACCCGTTTGTAGTGACTACATTGCCCAACGGAGACACTTCGTTGGCAGATGTAAAGGTAAGGGTTGATGTCAGAAATGTTTCAGATAAGGCTATCGACGGAAAACTACGTGTATCTATCAATCTGCAAAATCAGGTGCAATTTCCTTCGTATACAAAAATGATGGAAGGACACATGCGCCCAATCACGTTGTATCAAAGTGTATCGTTAGCGCCTCAGTCTCATAAGGTCATTGAATTTTCGTCGGCCGATTATCCCCAACTGAGAATACAGAAACCATATCTGTGGTACCCGAATGGCTATGGGCAACAATACTTGCATCATTTGAAACTGCAACTGCTTGCAAAAGGCCGAATCTCCGATGAGAAAGAACTGGATTTCGGTCTCAGAGAAGTGAAGAAAGAACTTAAATACATCGGGAAAGAGGCCGGATTGGTATATTACGTCAATGGTCGAAAGGTGTTTTGCAAAGGTGGGTGGATACAACCCGATATGCTGTTGGATGATTCAGAAAAACGAATTTATGATCAGATGCGTCTCATTGCCGATGCTAACGTCAATTTGATAGGTAGCGAAGACATGCCCTCGCCCGATGATACTTGGTTGGAAAGTTGCGATAAGTATGGCATTATGGTATGGCATGTGTTTCTGCAATGTTGGCGCATGTATCCGGGTACGGACACTGAACATTATCCGTTAGATCACGATTTGGCGGTACGCGATGTAGAGGATATTGTCCTGCGGTATCGCAATCATCCTTCTATTATTTCGTGGTTTGGTGTCAACGAGGTTGTTCCCGACGAGCAACTTTATCGGGCAATGAAACAAAAGGTGAACCAACTCGACACTACTCGTCCTTATATTCCCACGACAAGCATCAGTTGGGATGTTGAGAAGCAAACGCCATATATGCTCGAAGATACGCCTACCGGTACTACAGACGACGGCGCTCCTGATTATGGATGGGCTCCGTCAAATTACTTCTTCGATAAAGTGCGCGAAGTGCATCTACAGATGTTCAGAAATGAACTTGGTATGCCTTCTATGCCTTTATACTCGAGTTTGAAGAAGTTTATACCTACTGTTGCCGATCATAAGGATATAGACAAACCTTACTTCCCGCTTGATAGTATATGGGCGGAACATGGAGCATGGGATGTCGATAATTATTGCTATCGCGCTTACGACAATGCTATCCGAAACATGTTTGGAGATCCCAAAGATGCCGAGCAATACTCGCAATGGGCTCAATACCTCAATGCCGACGGCTATAGGGCTATGTTCGAAGCTGCCAATCATCGCATGTGGGATATCACGTCGGGTGTAATGATATGGAAGCTTAATTCTTGTTGGCCGGATGTGGGGTGGCAAATTTACGATTGGTATCTGAATCCAAACGCTGCGTATTATTTTGCAAAGAAGGCGATGGAACCCATTCATGTGCAATTGAATGCAAACGATTTTAGGCTCTCTGTCGTTAATGCCACACTGAATCCTTTGCAGAACGTTGAACTTAGTGCCAAGGTGATAGATAAGAATCTGAATGTAGTTTGGCAGTATGCTACCAAATTAGATACCGTTGAGGCCAATAGTTATAACGAAATGGTATCTGTGCCCCAACAAGGAATGTATACCGATCCTTATTTTGTGAAATTGGAGTTGAAAGATGCCGAAGGCAAATTGCTGTCGGATAACTTGTATTGGTTTTACTCTCAGCATATTGACTTGGTAGGTTTGACAACCTTTAAAAGTCCTTTATTGAAAACCGATGTCTCGGTGGTAAAAAAAGGAGGAGAATATGTCTGTGATATTCAACTGGAGAATAACACGCAGCAATTGTCGTTTTTCAATCAGCTTGCATTATTGGATGAAAAAGGAAATGAACTTCATCCGGTCTTTTGGAGTGATAACTTTGTGACGCTATTCCCTGGCGAGAAAAAGCAAATCAGGGCTTATGTCGCGGTTTGTGATGTGGGTGTGGGAATACCTCAATTGCAGATCAATAATTACGGGCCTAAATAGACGTCTCTTCAATTCATATCTTGTGTGTAGCGAATAAGTGGGTATAAGACTTAGTCGCTACACACAAGTTTTTTTGTGCACTAAAGGAAGATTGATTGTTGCCATCCGTTAGTTTTATTGTTTACATAAGGTTGTTTCTCGCAAAACTATTGATAGTCTTTGGTGTCTCACAGCTGTGAGACAAGTGTCTCACTTGTGTGCGACAGGTGTATCACACGTGTGAGACGACTGTATCACAGCTGTGAGACGCTAATAACTAACGGATGTGCCTGGCGTATGTTTCTTTAGTTATGTCAACCACTTCTGTATGTTTTCAATGAGACATACTTTAGTTGTCTTCGCGTCATTAGCCTTTGCATCATTCAGCAAGAGAATCATGTCTTCGAGTCTTATATCTGATGTATGTTGAGGTTTTTTCTTCCGTGAAATTTATGTATTTACATCTCTTGAGCAGGATAATAATAGTCAATCGAATGAGTAGCAGTGGCTATGGTATGGGAGTTGGTCTTCTTTTTCGATATATGTTTGTGAAAATATTGCACGTATTTAAAATTATTATTACTACTTTTGTTGAAATAAACAAGGTCTTTTCTAAAATCAATTTTTTTATAATGTACATTTCTTTAGAGAGGTGTATAGCCTGTGTTTATTTTAATAATTAAAATCTGATTAACGATGAAAAGGAATTTATTTTTCGCTCTTTTTTTGATGTCATTCGTGTTGGCATATCCGGCCAAACCCGTATTGAAGTTTTGTGGAAAAACATTTAAAATAGTTCAGTTTACTGATATACATTGGATGACGGGCGATAAGAATTCGCAAAAGAATGATAGTACTTTTAAGGTAATAAACGAAATACTTGATAAAGAAAAGCCGGATTTCGTAGTCTACACGGGCGATGTCGTTGTATCGGAGAATGCCTATAAAGGTTGGGATGAGTGTTTGGCTCCGGTTATTCTTCGCAAGATACCTTATGCCGTTACATTTGGCAATCACGATGCTCAGCACGGACTTTCGGAACGTACGATCTTTAATTATCTAATAACCAAACCATACAATCTTACAACTAACGTCGGTCGCGGAGTGGACGGTTATGGGAATTGCGTTATACCTATATATTCTTCTAACATGCAGAACAGTTGGAACCTCTTCTTGTTCGATTCTCATTCCGGAACTAATGATTCGATATTGGGAGAGTATGACTGGATTAAAGAAAATCAGGTAGCATGGTATGTCAGAGAGAGCAATCATATTAAAGCCGTCAATAAGCGTATTGTCCCGGCTCTGGCTTTCTTTCATATTCCTTTGCCCGAATTTGAATATGTTCGCACTCGTCCTACTACGATGGGGCACAAGAATGAAGAAGTTTGTTCTCCTATTATAAATACAGGATTGTTTTACCAATTTTGGAAACAGAAAGATGTAAAAGCCATTTTTGTAGGACATGATCACGAAAATGATTTTGTTGCTCCACTTGCCGGCATTAAGTTATGTTATGGCCGCAAAACAGGTTATCTTTCGTATGGAAAATATCCAAAAGGTGCAAGAATTATTGTACTAAAAGAGGATGGAACCATGGATACTTACATAAGAACACTACAAGGAATCAGCCGACCATAGTTGAAATGTCATTGTCACCGTATCTAAACGTTGATGAAATAGCTAATTACAGTAGGCGTTTTTCGGTCCTAATGTCAATCTATTCTCAAACTTTATGTGTCTACTTCATCCAGTTGAGTATTCTGTCTTTATTTTGTTCCCGAAGGTCTTGACATTACGGAGTCTGTCGGTATTGGTTTCCCGAGTATCGGCATTCCTTGTGGACTCCAATTGATTTTTTGTAGCCTGATGCTGTTCACAATGCTTCCTTCGCGGATCATTGTTCCATTCGGGCTTTTAGAAAATGTCTTGGCTTGATACAAAATGAACCATTCGGTTTTATCGGGAGAGGGGATAAATGATACACTTGCCGGGCCAAACAGTCCGTTTCTTGTTGACTGGATGAAAACGGGCTCTTTACTCTTGGTCCATGACATGGGATTTAATAGATTGCTGTTAACATCTGCCGACAGCATACCTTCACAGTTATAGTGCGTCCAACATCCGCTTGCTGAATAGAAAACCAGTACTTTCTTTTTATCTTGTGAAAAGAAGTATTCTGGATTTTCATTGACATAGATAGGATAAGCAGCTCGCATGCCATCAGGGTTGATCCATTGTCTTTCCCATTCGTATTTGGGATAAGATATCATCACTCGCTTTGAGTCAAGCGTCCACGGATTTTTCATGGACGCAATATAAATGCATTGTGTTTCGGCTTCGATTCTTCTCTTCGGCCATCCGGACCATAATAAATATTGTTTGCCTTTATTGACAAATGTCGTCGGATGAATTCCCCAATTCCATTCCGGATTGGTCATAATCATTCCTTTAAGGTGAAATGTTCCTTTCGTCGGGTCGTCCGAATCGTTTTCGATGACATATATTTGATGGTTGTCGGTATTGCCATCATCCGCTTCAAAATAAATATACCATTTATTGCCTATTCGGTGTATTTCGGGCGACCATAGATGATACTTGGCTAGCGAATCTTTCGGAGTCCATACGGTTATGGGCTTTGCTTCGGCTACTTTTGTTATATCAGTAGTCTTCCAGATTGCAATTTTATCGCCCTGTGGTTGCTGCATCGTATAATAGTATTTGCCCTTATAAAGGGTCGCTTGAGGATAACAGCCATCAGCGAAAAGAGGATTCGTATAGGTAGAACCGCTTTTTTCATGTCCTATACACGAAGTAAGCAGAATAAATAAAAGGAATAACACATGTTTATCTATCTTCATAGTTCTATTATAAGCGGTCTGCAAAAATAAGGCTTCATCCTTAAATATGAAAAGGATGAAGTCTTTTTAACAAACTAAAGTCTGCTAAGTTTAATAAGTTGACTTGGTCTTATTCTTTTTGATATATAACGATAGATGTTCGGGTATGAATTTTGTCACTTGTTTATTAAGCTATTAAACTTTTAAAAGAATTGGGAGAATAAAATATATTCAAAACAGGATAAAATACAGTCTATTTGCACAGCTGACTTGCTTTTATTTCATTTCTCATCTATAAAATAAAGAGACTTTGCTTAAATTTGTATTTCAAATGAGCTGAAATCGAAAATGAAAGATCCTTTTTCCAATTGTAAATTTGGAGGTTAATGTATTAGAATCATTTTGTTTTAATGCAGTAAAGAGAATTGAGCGTGTAGTGAGTTCGAAGGCTGCTTTGATAGTGAGTGACTTGTGTTGCGTGCACTATGAATAGGAAAGTAACAATAGGAAAAAGCCAAGAGTGAATATTTTAATGACAATGAAAGAGAGAAAACAATCTGAACCAAGTAAACGCTGATGATGAAAAAACTATATTTTCTTTTCTTGTGTATTATTCTACTGATAGGCGCAAGAGCTGTCAAGGCATCACCATCTTTCTTTTTCAGAAAATATATGGCGGCAAACGGCTTGTCGCACAATACTGTTTTGTGTGGCTTGCAAGATAGTTATGGCTTTATTTGGCTCGGTACAAGTAACGGACTCAATTGTTACGACGGCAATAATAATATCGTTTATCGTAATATGTTGAATGAAGGTTTTTCTTTTGAAAACAATTTTGTGATTTCTCTTTTTGAAGAAAACCGAAATATCTGGATTGGTGCTAATTATGGTCTATACATTTACAAACGCGCCTCCAATAGCTTTTCTCGCTTTACTAAAACGACACGCTATGGAGTTGTTATCAGTTCGGAGGTAAGCAAGATCGTCAAGAGCCGTAATAATCTGATATGGATCTCTACTTTGGGGCAGGGCTTGTTTATTTATAATCCGAAAGACGGATCTTTGTGTCAAAATAGTGTTCATGCTTCTTATATCTGCGATATATGCCAGGGTAATGATGGAGTACTTTATCTATCTTCTATGCAGGGTGAGTTGTTGTGCTTTACTCGGGATGGTAAATATATGTGTTCATACAGTATCCCCAATTACGCCAATCTTAAAGAGATGAACTGTGTAGCGAATGTTAATGGCGAAATATGGTTGGGCGCAGGAGAATGTTTATATCGGCTCAATAAAGTAACGAAAAGATTGGAGAAATATGACTCGAATACTTACTTCGGCTCTATTCATTGTTTGTTACGCTATTCACCTAAAGAAATATTAGTAGGGACAGATAAGGGACTATATCTATTCAATGCCATAACACGGCTTTATCAACGTAAAGACAATCCGGCTGATTATAGGAGCCTAAGCGATCAGACTGTAAATGCGATGATGTGGGATAAGGAAGGTTCTCTTTGGGTTATGACAAACTTGGGCGGCGTTAATTATATGTCCAAGCAATCCACGTTATTTAATTTCTACTTTCTTCAGAATAATGATGGAAAAGGGAATGTGGTATCTAAAAAGATAGTTGGTTCTTTCTGCGAGACAAAAGGAGGTAATGTATGGGTCGGTACTCAAAATGGTCTTTATTATTATAATAATTCTACCAAGCAGATTTTTCCATATAGAGGGGGCATGTTGAGTGGTGATGTTCGTAGTATTATGCAAGATGGAAGTAAATTGTGGCTGGGCACTTACGATAATGGCATTCGTGTGATAAACCTAAGGAATGGGAATATCAAGGCATATACTTATTCTAAGAAAATTCCATATACAATATGTAGCAATAGTGTCTATTGTATCTATAAAGTCCGAAAGGGGGATATTTATATCGGTACAAATTGGGGACTTTGCCGTTATGATTCTATAAGAGATCGATTTATGCTTCTCTCGGTAATGAGTTCGATGACTTCTATTGCTGATATGTTAGAGGATGCATCAGGTAATCTTTGGGTTGCGACATCCAATTGCGGTGTTATGTGTCTGAATACGCATAACGGAAAGTGGAGAAATTATGCTTACGAAAAGAATAACCCTCATTCTATTACAAGTAACTCTGTTATCAAGTTGTTTAGAGATTCTAACAATACAATATGGTTCGGCACGAATGGAGGGGGACTTTGTTCTTTCGATCCCAGAATTGATGGTTTTATCAATTTTGATCCGAATAACACTATATTGCCCAATAGTGTAATCTATGCTATGGAACAGGATAAAGAGGGTTATTTCTGGATCTCTACAAATGCGGGTTTGACCAAGATAAATCCACAAAATAAAATGGATATACATCAGTATACCGTCGGCAGTGATTTATGGGGAGGATCGTTTAGCCAGCATTCTTCTATATTTACATCTCAGGGTGAGATGCTGTTTGGGAGTATTAATGGATTCTATTCGTTCTTCCCTCAAAAGTTGGCAGAAAAGGGGGACTTTACTCCAGTATATATTACAGGTATCAGCTTCCCTTATCTTGCGGAAGGAGAGAAAGAAAAAGAAAGGTTGCATTTGGATAAACCTCTTTATATGAAGCGTGAAATAGTTCTACCTTATAAAGACAATAGTTTCTCGATTCATTTTACTGCGCTTCGGTATGGTAACTCGTCAAGAATTCGTTATTCGTATATGCTAAGGGGGGTCAATGAGCAGTGGGCGCAAGAAACGGAAAGTAATGTAGCGACTTATGTAGGTCTTCCTCCCGGTAAATATGAATTCCTTTTGCGAGAAAGCAATAGCATGGGAAAAGGGAAAGACGCATCTTTGTGGGTTGTCATCATGCCTCCTTGGTATCGAAGCAATCTAGCTTATTTTGTCTATATTCTTTTAATTCTGCTGACTGCTTATTATGCATTCAAGAGAACGCAAGCCCTTATTCGTAAGAAAATACAGCGGGAAATGGAGGAACATCAAATAAGGCAAGAACAAGAAGCGTATAAGTCCAAGATTAAGTTCTTCGTAAATTTGATGCATGAGATACGTACTCCTCTTAGTCTTATTAGTTTGCCTTTAGAACGGATGCGAGAAGAAAAGCAGAATGCGATAAATGAAAAGTATATTGCTATTGTTTATAAAAACTTGAACTATCTGCTGGGCGTTACCAATCAATTGCTCGATTTTGAGAAAGCAGAAAATGGTGCTTTGATATTGAATCTGGAAAAGTATGATATAAAGAGCATATTGCGTGATATTTATGATCAGTTTGTAGGTTATGCAGATTTGAAAGGAATTGAACTGAAGTTGAAGTTATGCGATCAGGACGTCATCTCTTTAGTCGATAAAGATAAAATAAACAATATATTGGTCAATCTGATTGGAAATGCAATAAAATATGCTCATCAGAAGATAGAAATGGAGCTGATCTGTAATTCTTCGGCTTATGAAATCTCTGTTTGCGATGATGGGGGGAGTATACCCGACTCGGAGAAAAAGAGAACCTTCGAACCCTTTTATCAATTACATGATGACAAAGTTGCTGCGGCTATGGGAACAGGTATCGGACTTTCGTATGCTAAAGCATTGGCTGAGGCTCATCATGGTTGTTTGCGGATAGAAGACGGTGCTACGGGCGGATCTAAATTCATTCTTTCGCTGCTTGTCGAGGAGAAAAGGACAGGGCAAGGTGCACGATTGGTAGCATCGAAACCTGTCGCCGAGTTGAATGGCGGGTCTAAAACAGTAAGATCGGAAGGAGGAGGTATTAAACCTGTTGTATTATTGGTAGAAGATAATGTAGAGCTATTGGAGATGACAGCTGATTCGTTGAAGCAATGGTATCTTGTACTAAAGGCTAGTAATGGTCGGGAGGCGCTTGAGCTGTTGAACTATGAAGAGGTGGATGTAATAGTGAGTGATATAATGATGCCTGAAATCGACGGATTGGAACTGTGCCATAATGTTAAATCGAATATAAATTATTCGCATATCCCCGTTATTCTATTAACGGCTAAAACAACACTTGAATCGAAAGTTGAAGGAATGGAAAACGGTGCGGATGCATATATCGAAAAACCATTTCTAATGCAACAAGTGCGTTTGCAAATTGATAATCTATTGAAATTGCGTCAGACTTTTCATCAATTGATGATTTCATTTCCAGATAATGGCAAGAATAATTCATTAATGGTTGATTATGGTTTGACACCAAAGGATTGTAAATTTACTGCAAACTTACAGTCTTTATTGGCCGATCATTTGGCGGATGAAAACTTTTCGTTGGATACGCTCGCAGAAGAACTGAATATGAGTCGCTCGAGCTTCTATCGAAAGATTAAAGCATTGTCTGGAATGTCGCCCAATGATTATATGAAAACGGTAAGAATGAATAAGGCTGCAGAGCTCATCGGACAGGGAGAACGAATTTCGGAAGTTGCCGCGCAGGTAGGTTTCTCTTCTTCTTCTTATTTTGCTAAATGTTTTAAAGCGCAGTTTGGAGTATTGCCCAAGGAATTTGTGTCCAGAAGGGATGTAGCACAATAGCGATAGTACTATAGGCTCTCAGATTATTTTCTAGGCCCCTAACGAAATAATGCTTCTCTACCTCAGTTCGGGATAAGAGAAGTAAAAAATAGGGGATAAAAAAGTTGGTAATCACAAGAATATTTTGTATATTTATATTTGAAAATCAATAATTTACAAAACAAATTCAATATGATTACCAAGGACAAAATTACAGAAATATTTTATATTATCGATGAATTCAGCTCTATATTTGATGCTGAAATAGAGAAGCGCCATCTATTATCCACTACAGGGAAAGCCAGACGTATGAGAAAAGCCTCTCTT
>JAYRGW010000057.1:0-17557 GCA_041907665.1 Bacteroidaceae bacterium | reverse complement strand
CTTTTTCACATAGCGGTCATGATTCCCTTTTCGGCTTATTCTTGCTATTTCTTTCCTATCGGTTAATTTTAATAGTTGCGCATAGAGTGGCTGTCCGCTAAAATATGTATTTTTGCCCATTGTTATTTCCTTTTATGTGTGGTTACTGCAAAGGAAATAAAAAGGGCTGAATTCCAAGACAGGAAAACAGCCCTATTTTTTTGAAATTATAACTTTTACCGGACACCAATAGTACTAAAGCTATTTTTTAGGCTGCTTTTCAAGATGAACAGAGGGAGCGATTCTGATACTATTTTAACCACGTTGAAGTGGCATTTCATGTGCACCACAAAGGAAGCTTCGTATTCGAAAAATGATAAGGACGAACACAAAAAATCATAGTTACGAAAATAAAAGTTTGTAATTAGAAACTTTTATTTTCGTAACTATGATTTTCTCGCTGTATATCAATTGTTTGCATGCGACATATTTATGCTCCGTCCTGATTCAGTTTACATTCGAGCACTGAATTGATAACGAAAAAGACGGTCTGAGATACCCTGTAGAGTATATTAGGATAAAAAAGTATCAGAGTATCTAAGGATATTCACATTGCAAAACGTTCTGAGAAGCAAATAACTCACAACGCTCCGTGTACGAGCTCATTTTTGTGTCAATGGGGTATGCGAATCATAAATTATCAAACGATACAACAGTCTTTTAAAAGGCTTTATGAGAATGATTTGATGCTTTTTGTCACGAACAGCCTTGCGAAACTCAAATAAATGTTATAAAAACGGCTATCATATTGGTAGCCGTTTTTTTTTATTTATCTTTGTCAGTCTCACAAATAGAATAAATATGAAATATTGCAAAGTTATAACAATGGCGGTCCTGCTATTTATGATATGCTCCGCTTTTTCTTTTCCTTTTTTCAAGGCACCTTCGCATAAAGTTTTTGGATTCGGTGTTGCAGCTTCATTTAAAGATACGGTAGTCTATTTTACAGAAATTCAAGAGCTAGACAGTGCAATTGTCGACTCTAAAGGTTTCTTAAAAAGTCGTCCGGCATATAGCGAACAGTTGAAAAATTTCATGGATGAGAACATGAAACAAGAACATACCACTTGCATGATATACTTTGCTAAAAACAAAGAATCGCTCCAAAAGGCCGAAGCCAAACTCCGCAAGGTTTACAGAAAAGACAAGAGCGTATCGATTCAAGACATTGCCCTTTCTAAATTTCATTTCACTAAGCCCGCCAATACGGACGATGAAACGATTACGGTAGAATAGCGCCTAGACTTTCGCACTCACTAAACGCCCAAGAGATGAAACACATAGACATACTTCAATTTAAAATAAACAGGCTGTCTGTTGTGATACTCCTCTTAGCCTCTCTTCTGACTTTGAGTGGTTGTTCAAGCCACAATGACGAACCTGAGATATCTATCAAACGAACAGTTTTGGTCTACATGATGGCAGACAACAGCTTAAGTTCTCTTTCAGAAAGCGATATCGATGAGATGACAGAAGGGATAAAAAGTATTGACACCAGCAAAAACAACTTATTAATATATATTGATACTTTCAACGACACTCCCAAATTGATAAAACTAGACAACAAAGGCGGAAAAGTCGTACAAACAGTATTAAAAAATTATCCGGAGCAAACTTCAACAGACGAATCGGTAATGACCTCTGTCTTTTCAACAGCATTCTCGGCATACCCCGCAGATAGTTATGGATTGGTATTATGGTCACATGGGCTGGGTTGGATATCTCAAACATCTTCGTATAAAATAATATCGAGATATGCCGGAATAGATCAGAATGGCGGGAGCACTTATCATTATCTGAACATTCCCGCACTTCAATCAGTATTGGCTGCCACCAACTTACATTTCGATTACATTCTTTTCGACGAATGCTATATGGCATCTGTAGAGGCTTTGTATCAATTGCGAAACTATGCCTATTACTTTATCGGTTCACCGACAGAGATTCCTGCCCCCGGAGCTTATTATACTGACGTGGTACGCGCCATGTTTGCGACTCCTTCATCGACGACAGCACTCAACAATGCAAGCCAAACAGCAGATGCTTATTATAATTACTATAAAAACAAATACAATATAACAAGTGATTGTTCCAATGAGAACTGGACAGAAGGTGTCTCTATAAGCCTGATAAAAAGCAGTGGGTTGGAAAATTTAGCAGACGCAACAAAAAACATATTGCCCGCATATATTAAAAATAAAACTGCAATCAACACTAGTAATATCTTTTGCTACGATCCTTTGAGCCATACGTATTTTTACGATCTCGAAAGTCTTATCAAACAGCTTACAGGAGGCAATTCAGAATACATTACATGGAAAACGGCATTTGATAACTGCGTGATAAAATATCAAACGACAACCACCAACTATATGAGCGATTCCAATGGTGCATTCAATGCTATATCGATGAATGGTTCTTACGGTTTATCAGGGTATATACCTTGCGATAACGAAATAGGTATGAACACCTATTTTCAGAAGACTCAATGGTATATTGATGCAGGCTGGAGCCAAACAGGCTGGTAAAACATATAACTAATAAAACTAATGAAGAGACTTTGTTTATTTTTCTTTGCTATTATTCTATTTCAGATTTCGTTTGCACAAAGCCGAACCATAACGCTAAAGCTGATTCATACTACCGATGTACACGGCAGCTATTTTCCTTACGATTTTTCGAAAAGAATGAACGACAAAGGGAGCCTCACACGTGTTTCATCTTACATAAAAAGCCAACGAAAGATATACCACCAGAATGTGTTACTATTCGATAATGGGGATATATTGCAAGGACAGCCATCCTCTTATTATTACAACTATATAGATACTAGTTCCGTTCATCTATGTGCTGCTATGATGAACGAGATAAAATACGACGTAGGCAATTTGGGTAACCATGATGTCGAGACAGGAACAAAAGTTTTCAATCGCTGGGCAAAAGAATGTCATTTTCCAATCATCTGTGCCAATGCTATTAGCGATGCAACGGGAAAACCTTACTTCGAGCCCTATCATATTTTCAATTGCAGCGGGGTAAAAGTTGCAGTGCTAGGCATGATAACTTCGGCCATTCCCTGTTGGTTATCAAAAGACGTCTATTCGGGACTCCATTTTGACGACATGGAGAATACCGCACGATATTGGATCAATATCATAAAAGAAAAAGAACATCCTGATATTGTAGTAGGCCTATTTCATTCGGGTATAGAAGCCGAAACGCTTGAAGGAAAATACAGAGAAAATGCATCGCAAGAGGTTGCCGAACGCATCCCCGGATTCGACATTATCATGACAGGGCACGATCATCTGACCTATTGCAAATGGATACGAAATATCGTTGGACAAAATGTACTGATTATCAACCCCGGCAAAAATGCGGTAAATGTAAGCGACGTAAGTATTAAAATTATAAAGAATAAGAACAACCGCACCTTAAGTAAGCAGATAAATGGACAGATCATTTCGATGGACAACATAGAGCCAGATAAGCAGCTGATGGACAAGTTTGCTGCACAATACAATACGCTCAACAACTTTGTCTCGCATAAACTGGGATTTTTGGACGAAGATATTTCAGTGCATCCTGCTTTTTATGGACCAAGCGCATTCATTGATGCCATTCACTCCATACAACTGAATCTTACCGGAGCAGATGTTTCTTTTTCAGCGCCATTCAGTATGAATATCAAAATAAACAAAGGAGACTTATTGGTTGCCGACTTGTTTAATCTATACAAATACGAGAACAAGCTTTACGTCATGAAAATGACAGGACTTGAGATAAAAAAATATTTGGAAGAATCTTATGATAAGTGGATCAACGAAATGCATCAACCGGGCGATCACCTATTCCAGCTTAAAGACTATAACGGATACACTTCTTTTAAAAATGAACCATTCAATTTCGATTCGGCAGCCGGCATCTATTATACTGTCAATGTAACAAAGCCCAAAGGAGAGCGCATCAATATAGAGAAAATGGCCAACGGAGATCCCTTTTTCTTAAATAAAACATACCAAGTAGCACTCAATTCTTACAGAGGTAATGGCGGAGGAGGCTTATTGGTCGACGGTGCAGGAATACCAGCCAAAGAGCTTCAAGATCGTATTATTTACCGCTCTGACAACGAGATGAGATATTACATCATGAAATACATAGAACAAAATGGAACGAGCGTCTTCCATGCTCTCAATCAGTGGAAATTAATACCCGAAGAATGGACTGAAGCTGCTGCGCAACGAGATTCAGCCCTTCTCTTTGATGATAACTCGAAAGAGCGACATTAAATTTCAGAAGATATTTTGCTATTCCGCTATAGTAACGATACAAAAAGAACCCGCGAATATATAAAATCGAATATTCGCGGGTTCTTTTTGTATCGTTACTATAGCTTCTCTATCAGAAAGGAAGATCGTCTGAAGAACCATTATTACCATCTTCGGCAAATGGAACAGAAGAAGGCATAGCCGAGGGAGCAGATCCAGGGATATCGTTCATAACAGAAGAATCACTGGGAGCTACACGATCAACCTTCCAAGCTCGAATACTATTAAACCAGCGATCTTGCCACTGATGAGCATCGACATCGAACGAGACAGACAATTCTTCGCCCATCTGTATATTGAATTGACTGATTTTATCTTCTCCAAATACATCAAAACACATTTTACGTGGAAATTGATCATGGTTCTCAATCACGTAAGATTGCACTTTCCACGGGTTATTCGTACTTTTAGCAACACCTTCCCGCGGAGGCAACACAGCAATAATTTTTCCTTGAAAGTCCATTATATTCTTTTTATATTTGGTGCGAATATACAATTTTTTTTTGAATCCTTAATAAAACATCCCTTGTTTTCTTTCTCTTTTCATTGTTCGTATCAATCTTTCTTTGTAATTTTGTACATTAAATACTTTTAGAAAAAGTACGATCGGCTTCTACTCCGAAAGGGGAAACATCCCCCCTTAAAACGAAAGAATGGAATAGCAGCAAATAATATAATAATAATTAAAACTAAGAATATATGAAATTTACCGTTTCCAGCATGAAACTCTTCAATCACCTGTCTTCCATAAACAGAGTGATTAACTCAAAGAATACCTTACCCATTTTGGATTGCTTTCTTTTCAAATTACAAGAAGGAACTTTGACTATCACTGCTTCGGACAGTGAAACAACTCTAGTGACTTCTATCGAAGTAGACACTTCTGAAGAAGACGGTATTATTGCTATTGGGGCTAAAACATTACTTGATGCTTTAAAAGAAATACCCGAACAACCAATTACATTCGATATCAATTTGGGTAACCAAGAAGTAATCGTACATTACCAAAACGGTAAATACAATCTTGCGGGACAAGCTGCCGATGAATATCCACAATCTCCAGCACTAACGGGCAATATCACTCACCTTTCATTGGATACCACTATTCTTTCGGATGGAATGAACCGTTCTATATTCGCTGTTGAAGAAGATGAATTACATCCGATCATGAATGGTATCTTTTTCGACATCACGGACCAAAACATTACAATGGTCGCATCAGATGGACACAAACTCGTTCGATACCGCATAAAAAATGCACACGGAGAAGGCTCAACATCATTCATATTGCCAAAGAAGCCTAGTGGACTATTAAAAAATATTCTAGCAAAAGGCAACAATGGTGAGGTAAAGTTTGACTTCGACAGCCATAATGTCATCATCACCGTAGGGAACTCGCGCATGACATGCCGACAAATAGAAGGACGCTATCCTAATTACGGAGCGGTAATTCCAGCAAACAATCCACGCAAAGTTATCGTAGATCGTCAATCTCTGTTGGGGGCTCTTCGCCGTGTATCTATTTTCTCTTTAATGTCTAGTTGCCTCATCAAGTTGCACATTGAGCAGAACAAAATAGAAGTATCGGCTCAAGACATCAACTATTCGCTCTCGGCAGCAGAATCTTTGGATTGCCAATACTCGGATCAAGCGATGAGCATTGGCTTTAAATCAACATTCCTTATAGACATCATTAATAATATGCCAAGCGAATCGATAAGCATAGAATTGGCCGACCCATCTCGCGCAGGAGTTTTCCTTCCTGAAGAACAAGAAGAAGATTCGGACTTACTGATGTTATTAATGCCAATGATGCTAAACGAATAAGGATAAAGGCGTATACAACTATTATTATGAAATTAGATCTAAAAAACCCGATTGTTTTCTTCGATTTGGAAACAACCGGCACCAGCATTATAAAAGACAAGATTATTGAAATTTGCTATCTCAAAGTTTATCCGAACGGCAACGAAGAAGCAAAGACATATAGAGTCAAACCCATTGAAATTGTAAATGGCGTAGAACAAACAATGCACATTCCGGAAGAATCGACCGCTGTTCATGGTATCCATGACGAAGACGTGGCAGATTGTCCGACTTTCAAGCAATTGGCTCAAACGATCCGTAAAGATATCGAAGGTTGTGATTTCGCAGGATTTAATTCTAACCGGTTTGATGTACCACTATTGGCAGAAGAGTTTCTACGTGCAGATGTCGATATAGACTTAAGCAAACATAAGTTTATCGACGTGCAGGTTATCTTCCATAAAATGGAACAACGTACACTCTCGGCTGCCTATAAATTCTATTGCCACAAAAATCTGGAAGATGCCCATAGTGCTGAAGGAGATACACGAGCTACTTATGAAGTTCTACAAGCACAATTAGACCTCTATCCTGATCTAAAAAACGATATTAACTATCTATCCGAATACTCGAGCTTTACAAAGAATGTCGATTATGCAGGGCGTATGATTTACGATGATCAAGGACGTGAAGTTTTTAATTTCGGTAAGTACAAAGGGCAATTAGTAGCAGAAGTTTTACACAAAGACCCGGGATACTATGGTTGGATAATGAACAACGACTTCACCCTGAACACAAAGGCAATGTTAACAAAAATACGTTTGAGGGAAAAATAAACGATTTATGCTAAAGGGTAAGAAAATAGTATTAGGTATCACAGGAAGTATTGCTGCGTATAAGTCTTGTTTAATTATCCGCGAGCTAGTTAAGAGAGGGGCTGAAGTACAAGTTGTCATCACACCGTCGGGCAAAGAATTCATCACACCGATCACGTTGTCTGCATTGACAAGCAAACCGGTAATCAGTGATTTCTTTTCTCAGCGCGATGGCACATGGCATAGTCACGTAGACCTTGGTCTTTGGGCTGACGCAATGCTTATTGCACCTGCTACTGCCTCATCTATCGGAAAAATGGCGAATGGTATTGCCGACAATATGCTCGTAACAAGTTATCTTTCGACAAAAGCCCCCGTATTTATTGCACCGGCAATGGATCTTGACATGTACGCACACCCTTCTACACAATGCAACATAGAGACTTTACGCGATCGTGGCAATTATATCATTGAACCGCAGAAAGGCGAATTGGCAAGCCACTTGGTCGGTAAAGGCCGCATGGAAGAGCCTGAAGTGATTGTAAGGATACTTGACGATTTCTTTGAAAAGAAGGACCTTGTAGGCAAACATATACTTATCACTGCGGGTCCCACTTATGAGCAGATAGATCCAGTTCGCTTTATCGGCAACTATTCTTCGGGAAAAATGGGATACGCACTTGCCGAAGAATGCGCTCGTAGAGGTGCGGCAGTAACTTTAGTATCAGGGCCAACGGCACTGCACACAACAAGAGGCAATATTCAACGTATAAATGTAGAAAGTGCGTCCGAAATGTATTCTGTAACACAGAAGACCTTTCCTACTTGCGACGCAGCTATACTTTCGGCTGCCGTAGCCGATTTTTCACCTGCTGACGTTGCCGATAAAAAGATTAAAAGAGAAGGAGAAAATCTAATTTTGAAATTGAAACCTACAACCGATATCGCTGCTACTCTTGGACAAGAAAAAAACGTCGAAGGCCAACACCGTATTCTAGTAGGCTTTGCCCTCGAAACAGATAATGAAATGACTCATGCGAAAGAAAAGTTGAAAAAGAAAGCTTTCGATTTCATCGTTCTCAATTCATTGCAAGACGATGGGGCTGGATTTCGTTGCGATACAAATAAAATAACGATAATAGACAAAGAGGGCAACACCAGTTACCCGCTGAAATCAAAAACAGAAGTGGCGACCGACATTATTGATCGCCTTGTTCTTGAAATTAATAAACCTTAGCCTATGCTCCGTTCACTGTTTATCCAAAATTATGCTTTAATAGAGAAGCTTGATATTCGATTTGAAAGCGGCTTTTCTGTCATAACAGGTGAAACAGGTGCTGGAAAGTCTATTATGCTCGGTGCCATAGCTTTGCTTATGGGACAACGTGCTGACACCAAATCAATCAGACAAGGTGAAAAACGTTGCATCGTGGAAGCTCATTTTGATCTCTCTAATTACAACCTGCGATCTTTCTTTGAAGAAAACGAATTAGACTATGAAGATGATTGCATCGTTCGCCGTGAAATATCGGCAAGTGGCAAAACGAGAGCATTTATTAACGACACACCCGTACAACTGACGCAGCTGAAGACTCTTGGTGAACAACTGATAGATATTCATTCTCAGCATCAAAATTTATTGCTCAATTCCGAAGGATTCCAACTCAATGTTCTCGACATCTTGGCGCACAACCAAAATCAATTAGACGCATACCAAATGCTTTATTATGATTGGAAAAAGGCTGAGAAAGAACTCGAAGATCTTAAAAAATCGGTTGAAAAAAATAGAATTGATGAAGACTATATACGTTTTCAATTAGAGGAATTGGAAAAGGCGAACCTTGTGGATGGAGAGGAAGAAGATCTGCAACAAGAATTCGACGTACTTACACATGCCGAGGAAATCAAAACAGTTTTTTTTGAAATAGACAACAAATTTAATTCAGAAGAAAGTGGCGTACTCGATGCGCTAAAAGAAAGTAAATCTGAATTGGAAAGCATCATATCTTATCTTCCTTCGGCAGAGAACTTGTATGAAAGGCTCCAAAGCTCATACATCGAATTAAAAGATATAGCCGAAGAAATCAATAGAGAAGAAGAAAAAATAGAAGTAAACTCCGAACGACTTGATGAAGTAACCGAACGATTGAACCTGATCCATAGTCTACAACAAAAGCACCAAGTACAAACGGTTGCCGAGTTACAATCGCTGACGCGTCAATACAGCGAACAGCTTAATAATATTTCTTCATCAGACGAACATGTTGAAGAGTTGACAAAACGGGTATCAAAGCTGTTCGAAGAGCTGAAGGCTAAAACTGAAGAACTCACGCAAAGCAGAAAAGAAGCTGCGATAGAAGTAGAACGTCAAATGGCAGAAAGGCTGATGCCTCTTGGTATGCCCAATGTACGTTTTAAAGTAGAATTAGGCAAAAAAGAGATTCCAGGGCCACAAGGCGAAGATACTGTTACATATCTTTTCTCTGCCAACAAAAACGGAACTCTAAACAATATTTCATCGGTAGCGTCTGGAGGTGAAATAGCTCGTGTTATGCTTTCGGTTAAAGCAATGATAGCAGGAGCGGTAAAACTACCGACAATCATCTTCGACGAAATCGACACAGGTGTTTCGGGAGAAATAGCCGACAAGATGGCAACCATTATGCAAGAGATGTCACGAGGAGGAAGACAAGTCATCAGCATCACACACTTACCTCAAATTGCATCGAGAGGATCTGTCCACTATAAAGTATATAAAGAAGATAATGACGATGCAACAAACAGCCATATCATACGACTCACCGACCAACAACGTATCGAAGAAATAGCTCACATGTTAAGTGGAGCAACGCTAACCGATGCGGCAATGAACAATGCAAGGACGTTATTGAAAAGTGGGGAAAAGAACAAATAAACAAAGAATAAAATGATAGATAAAAATGAAATGATTTTCGGTGTCCGAGCTGTAATAGAAGCGATTGAAGCGGGCAAAGAAATAGATAAGATATTGGTAAAACGTGATCTGCAAAGTGAACTTTCAAAAGAATTATTCGAAGCGCTGAAAGGTAGGTTTGTTGTAGTACAGCGAGTACCGATAGAACGAATCAATCGTATAACCCAAAAGAATCATCAGGGAGTAGTTGCTTTCATTTCGGCTGTCACATATCAGCACATTGAATCGATTGTTCCTACTCTTTTCGAAGAAGGCAAGAATCCCCTTGTTGTAATGCTAGACGGTATCACGGATGTCCGTAACTTCGGAGCTATTGCCCGTACCTGCGAATGTGCTGGCGTCGATGCCATTATCATTCCAGCCAAAGGAAGTGTCACAGTCAATGCCGACGCAGTAAAAACTTCGGCAGGAGCACTTCTGTCTCTGCCTGTCTGCAAAGAGCCGAACCTCACCGAAACAGTAAAATATCTGAAACAATGCGGTTATCATATTGTCGCAGCAACCGAAAAAGGAGATCGCCTCTACTCGAAAGCCGATTATATGGTTCCAACATGCATCATTATGGGAGCCGAAGATACAGGAGTAGCTATAGAGAGACAAGCAGAGTGTGATGAATTGGTCAAGATACCCATGCTTGGCAAAATAGAATCACTTAATGTTTCTGTTGCATCAGGTATCATGATTTATGAGGCAATCAAACAACGTAACGAATAATGACTACAAGAATAATGAAAACAAAACTATTTTTTGCCTTTTTTCTGAGCCTATTCACCATACAGACTATTAGCTCAGAGAATAATCCTAAATGGCTCGAAAAAGCAGAGCGAGCCGTCTTTTCTATTATCACTTACGATAATCAGGATAAAATATTAAATAATGGAAATGGCTTCTTTATCAGTTCTGATGGTATCGCCCTTTCTGATTATACGACTTTCAAAGGTGCTAAGCGTGCTGTTGTCGTCATGAGCGATGGTAAACAATACCCCGTAACTTTAATAATGGGTGCCAATGACTTGTACGACGTTATCAAATTCCGTGTAGGTATTACCAAATCTGTCAATGCATTATCATTAGCCAATACGGCTGGCAGCGTTGGAAATGATGTTTACCTCATACCCTACTCTACCCAGAAGAGTCGTTCAGCGACATCGGGCAAAGTAAATGCAATAACAAAGATCGAGTCCAAATACAACTATTATACTTTATCGTATAACTTAGATGATAAAATGGTAAGTTGCCCCATCGCGAATAGCGAAGGAGAAGTTATCGCACTAGCACAAAAATCGACAAGCGACAAAACAATCAGTTATGGGTTGGACGCCGCTTTCGGTTCATCTCTATCGATTAGTTTGCTTGGTTCAAGCGACACAAACTTAAAAGCAATAGGCATTAAGAAAGATCTTCCCGACGAAGAAAGCAAAGCCTTGGTCACTCTATACATGTCTTCGTCTATCATGTCTGATGATGATTATGCGGAATTGCTCAACGACTTCATTGCAAAATTTCCTAACAGTGCAGATGGATATCTCAAACGCGCCGAGAATGAGGTTAGAATCGATAAAGACGGTTCTTTGATAGATGCTGCTGATAAAGACTTAACATCAGCCCTTAAAGTGACCCAACACCGCGATGATGCGCTGTACAATGCTGCAAAGTTAATCTTTCAATACTTGCAAGTGACACATCAGACTCCCTACAAAGAGTGGACGCTCGATAAAGCGCTAGGCTATATCCGCGAAGCAATATCGATCAATCCGCTACCGATTTACATACAGACAGAAGGCGACCTTCTTTTTGCACATAAGAACTACAATGACGCTTTGATTTCTTTTCAAAAGGTAAACAAGAGCAACATTGTTTCTGCAGCATCCTACTATAGCACAGCTTTGACCATGCAAATGCTGAAATCCGATCAGAAAGAAATAGTTGCAATGATGGACAGTTGCATCAATCTATGCCCTAAACCCATCACACGTGATGCCGCTGCATACGTATTCGCACGGGGACAGATATATATGGATGCAGGAATGTTCCGCCAAGCTCTTTTGGACTACAACACCTATTATGATGCAGTAAACGGTAATGTGAATGACCTATTCTACTATTATCGTGAACAAGCCGCCAACAAAGCAAAACAATATCAACAAGCACTCGATGATATTCAAGCTGCCATTGATCACAATCCAAAGGAGATGTTATATAGAGTTGAGCAAGGAGCCATGAACCTGCGAGTAGGAAGAGTGGATACAGCTGTCAAACAACTTGAAGAAGCCATTAAAATAGATCCGAAATATGCAGAAGTTTATCGTATACTTGGACTATGTCAGATAGAGCAAAAGAAAAAAGAAGAAGCATGTGCTAACTTTGCAAAAGCGAAAGAACTAGGTGATGAAAATGCACAAGCTATGATTGACAAATATTGCAAGTAAAACATTATAAATAGAACTTATAGAGCTAGTAATATCTATAAATAACTAAAAGATCAACAAAATGAAAAAAGTAATTTGCAGCGAAAAGGCTCCGGGCGCTATCGGCCCTTACAGCCAAGCTATTGAAGCAAACGGCTTCGTATTTGTTTCGGGACAACTACCTATTAATGCTACTACAGGTGAAATGGCCGAAGGCATAACTGCACAGGCAACTCAATCACTTGAGAATGTAAAACATGTACTCGAAGCAGCAGGCCTTACAATGGACAATATCGTAAAGACCACCGTCTATCTCGCCGATATGTCGCTCTTTGGCGATATGAACACCGTCTATGCCAACTATTTCAATGGCAGCTATCCTGCCCGTTCGGCATATGCAGTAAAAGAATTACCTAAAAACGCATTAGTGGAGATCGAGTGCTTCGCGGCTCGTTAACAAATCAGAAACAATATAACTACTGCCTCCTACGTAGATAAAATCTTCGGGGAGGCTTTCTTTTTGTGCTGCCTGCACAGCAGATGGAACATCAATATAAGAAGTCCCCTTCAATCCTGCCAATTCCGCTTCACTTTTTAATTCGTCCACGGGAATAGCACGGCTCACATTGGCCTGAGTAAAATAATAAACGGCATCACGAGGTAACATTTTGAGTACGGTATGAATGTCCTTATCATTGACCATACCAAAAACGATGCGAAGCGTACGATATTGCTGCAGTTTAAGTTGCTGAACAATATACGTGATACCACCAACATTGTGCCCGGTATCACAAATCATTGTTGGAGAACTTTGTAAACGTTGCCAGCGACCTTCAAGTCCGGTCAATTCACAGACATTGGCAAATCCTGTACGCAAAGCCTCATCAGTGATAGAATAACCTCTTTCTTTCAGCAGTTCGATAGCTGTCAATACCGTATTGGCATTCTTAACTTGATACAATCCACCAAGTTCACCATGTAGCAGACCGTATTTTACAGTATCATAACACAGGCCGTCAGCTGTTATTTGTGCATCAATCAATTGTTTTTCCTCTTCGGCAAAATAAATAGGTGCTCCCAATTCATCAGCACGAGCCGCAAACACGGACTTTGTCTCAGGAACCGTTTCCCCTATTACTACAGGGATTCCCTCTTTAATAATGCCGGCTTTTTCGAAAGCAATAGCACTCAATGTATTGCCAAGAAACTGAGTATGATCATAACTAATATTAGTAATGACCGAAAGATCGGGAACAATAATGTTAGTACAATCCAATCGACCGCCAAGCCCAACTTCAATCACAGCAATATCAACCTTCTGCTCGGCAAAATATTTAAATGCCAAAGCGGTAGTCAACTCAAAGAAAGATGGTTGGAGTGGTTCAAAGAAGTGCTTCTCCGTAGCGACAAAATTCACCACATACTCTTCAGATATCGGCATGCCATTGATGCGAATTCTTTCACGGAAATCACGCAAATGTGGTGAAGTATAAAGTCCTACTTTATAACCTGCCGATTGTAGAATAGCGGCAAGAGTATGAGAACAAGATCCTTTTCCATTAGTTCCCGCTACATGAATAGTAGGAAAATGTTTGTGAGGATGTCCAAAATGTTCATCAAGAATATGGGTATTCTCCAAGCCCTCCTTATAAGCCGAACTTCCTATTTTCTGGAACATCGGAACACAAGTATAGAGATAATTTAAAGTTTCGCTATAATTCATATTAATATCTATTCCTTTGCCATTTACTTCGATCAAAGAAAAATAAATAGTACTTATCCTTTTTATATTTTCTGACTGTAATCTCTTTCGCCAAAAATCTTGGTACCTATACGTACCAACGTACTGCCACAATCAAGAGCGATATGATAATCGTGAGTCATCCCCATTGATATCTCCTTAAAATAAGGATCGGTATCAAAATAATCGGTTTTCAATTCATCAAAGAAGCTTTTCAATGAACGGAACTCAGAGGCTACCAGAGCGCTATCATCCGTGTTTGTTGCCATACCCATCACACCCGATAAACGAATATGATGCAACGAACGCCAATCTCCGGCACGAAGCAGTTCTCTACACTCATCAAAAGAAAAGCCGAACTTTGTTTCTTCCCGAGCAATATGAAGTTGCAACAGGCAATTTATAGTACGTCCCACTCTAGCTGCATGTTTATCAATCTCGGCAAGCAATTTATATGAATCTATAGCATGAACCAGCGATACAAAAGGAACAATATATTTTATTTTATTCGTCTGCAAGTGGCCTAGAAAATGCCATTCAATGTCTTTGGGTAAGCGTTCATACTTACCCACCATTTCTTGTACATGATTCTCACCGAACAAACGCTGCCCCGCATTATAAGCCTCCATAATAGACTCATCGGGATGGTATTTCGAAACAGCGACCAAACGAGAACCGGAAGGAAGTTCTTGCGTAATATGCTTTATCTGAGCCGCAATATCCGAAATCATAATTCAACCCTCCTTATTGCCTGCAAAAGGATAAACGTCCATAATAGCCGTTTCGGCAACATTTGCTATTTCATAATCAGCCATTGTACCTTTCATACCTTCATCCAGCTTTTTCACTGCATCACGTAGATCTGCAGCTTGAACCAATACGTTAGAAGCTGATTTCTTTTCCATACCACTCTTTTCATCCAATGTAATGAAATAAAGCTTCACCTTAAACCATTCATCAGCCGTATCCTCGTCACTCGTGAAAAGTTCCGTATAGTTGGCACGCTTAATATCCGACACCGTAAATTCACCGGTAATAAACGGCTTCATCTCTTCAATAATACGAGCTTCTGCTTCAGTAAAACTAAGGGCATCTACCAAATAAGGTTCAGTAACTTTCTTATTTTTACCATCTTCCATTACTTTCTCATAACGAATCTTGCATTCAAACCAATTGTGCATCATATCTTTGTAATTTTATATTTTTCAAATTCATGCAAAGGTAATCAAAGCAGAGGAATAAAAGAAAAAGAAGCCAAAATATATTTTGCTCCCCCTATTCTACCAAATGATAGGTGTTTCACCGTGCTGAGTGAGATAATCGTTGGTAGTGCTGAAATGTTTGTTTCCAAAGAATCCATTATACGCAGATAAGGGAGAAGGATGAGCAGAACTTAATACTAAATGCTTGCTACGATCGATAAAAGCTCCCTTACGTTGAGCATAAGCTCCCCAAAGCAAAAACACCAAATGCTCGCGTTCTTCGGCAAGAGAACGAATAACGGCATCCGTAAATGTTTCCCAACCGTGCCCGGCATGAGAAGCAGCTTGATGCGCACGAACCGTAAGAGTAGAATTCAGAAGCAACACACCTTGTTGTGCCCATCGAGTTAGATTTCCCGACGACGGAACTTCTGTACCAATATCCGATTTTATTTCTTTAAAGATATTCTGCAAGGAAGGAGGAAAAGGTACGCCATCATTTACAGAAAAACAAAGACCATGAGCCTGACCGGGTCCATGATAAGGATCCTGACCTATAATAACAACTTTAACTTTATCGAATGGACAAAGATCAAAAGCATTAAAAATAAACGCACCTGGCGGATACACAATGCCGTCATGATATTCATTACGCACAAAATCTGTAAGGCGAGTAAAGTAATCTTTATCAAACTCCTCCTTCAGATGTTCTCTCCAACTTGATTCAATTTTTACGTCCATAATATTATATTAACTCTATATTACAAGCCATGCATTCCTTGCGCATATCTTCGGGCCATATACTAGCCTGGATTTCTCCTATATGTGCTTTTCGCAAATAGAACATGCAAAGGCGAGATTGACCAATACCGCCACCGATAGACAACGGAAGCTCTCCTGCCATCAGCTTCTGATGAAAATAATAGTTTAATCTTTCTTCTTCACCTTCTTCTTTCAGCTGACTGAGCAATGTCTCTTGATTGACGCGAATTCCCATTGAAGAAATTTCAAAAGCCCGTTGCAATACGTCATTCCATAACAACAAGTCACCATTCAATCCAGGCAAGTCGTTCAGTCCATCTGTTTTATAATCATCATAATCAGGAGCACGCCCGTCATGCTTTTTCCCATCTCCCAATTTGCAACCGATACCAACAACAAATACAGCTCCATATTTCTCACAAATAGCGTCTTCACGCTCCTTAGGAGTCTTTTCGGGATATAGACAGCGCAATTCTTCTGCATGAATAAAATGAATTTTCTGTGGCAAACAAGGCTTTATATCAGGATAACTTTCATAGACCAAATACTCAGTTCTGACCATTGCTGCATATATACGACTTACGATCTCCTTCAGAAAATCAATATTGCGTTCTTCAGCACGAATAGATCGTTCCCAATCCCATTGATCGACATAAAGCGAATGCAAATTATCAAGTTCCTCGTCCGCACGAATAGCATTCATATCGGTATATAGTCCATAACCAGGTTCTATATGATATTTAGCCAAAGCCAAACGTTTCCATTTAGCAAGCGAGTGCACCACTTCGGCCTTCGCATCACCCATATCTTTTATCGGAAAAGAGACTGCCCGCTCTACCCCATTCAGGTCGTCATTAATACCTGTACCTTTCAAAACAAATAACGGAGCAGTCACTCGACGCAAACGCAACTCGGCAGACAGATTCTCTTGAAAGAATTCTTTAATAAGCTTTATGCCTTGCTCCGTCTGCTGAAGATTAAGCAAAGACTTATAATCCTTCGGTTTTATAATTGTACTCATATTCATTAAAAATATCAGCAAAAATAAACAATTAATTAAAACAAGACAGACAATATCTCAATTTTATTGCATTTTAATCAGACGCTAAGTATCCTAACCCTTGATTTCTGTAAAACATACTGATGATAGTCAGTTCATCTCAGAAAGATTTCGCATCTTTATACTTAGACGGATGTCGTTCCACCTAGGTGATTCGGTCAACTCACCTAGGTGAGTTGACCGAATCACCTAGGTGGCAGGGCTGACGCATTAAGAATTAGTTTAAGCATTTTCATTATATATTGTTAACTTAATACATTTATATATAGTTTATTATATTGTTTTTATGTCCGTATTATTTACTATCTTTACATGACTTTAATACATTAAATATGTAAATAATATGGACTTAGTAACAATATTAAGAGAAGTTGAAGATCCAAGAAGGGATCATTTAAAGGAGCACAGTTTGGAGTGCATTTTTTATATTACGATGGCAGCGG
>JAYRGW010000056.1:0-18224 GCA_041907665.1 Bacteroidaceae bacterium | reverse complement strand
CCTACACCTGCTGGTGAATTTATTTGATTCTTATTATGAATTTGTAAAGGAAGTAGTATATTTGCATCAAAGACCAAAAGGTTGACTTAAGGAACAAAAGTCAACTCCGTTTAGAGATTGCAAAAAATCGGTTAACCGATTTTAGTTTTAAGTTAAATCTAAGTCAACACTAATCAGATATAAGGCAAAAGTAGTCAACCTTTTTTAGGGAACTACAGTCTACCGGATGAGAGAAATCAAATACATTATCATTGCCAAATATTTGTTTCAACATAGCGATATCCTGTCTATTGATATAGCATTTTTCTGGATAAGGGCCAAAAACAATTTTTATATTCGTATGGTGCTTATTACATATCGCCTTTATTTTATTCAAATAAGATATCTGCGAATGAAAGATAGCACGTGGAAACTCTTTCGGATGTTTACCTTGAGCTTCCAACTCTTTCCAATAAGTGTCTTTCCAATAGTTTTCTTTCAATTTCCTTATTTTATACTCATTGGGATATATCGCATTATTATTATATCCGGTATGCGATATTCCATACGGATTGATAACGCCTTTCATGCCATGTTCGTAACGATGTGTGAGCTCATATTTTAGATAAGGAGCAAGAAATAGAGGGTTGAAAAAGTTCTGTAAGAATGTCATTTGATACGTCACTTTATTTACTTTAGATATTTCAGGAGGCATAATATGCATAGCGTCTGTCTGCATATAATCCTTTGTCAACAGTCCGTTTTCTAAAACGAGTAGCAAATTCTTAATTGGCTGATTGGGTTGCTTGTCCAATGCCGAAATCTTTAGATATAAATCCGCAAGCCCTTCGGAATTACCGAAGAAACGATATGGATGAGCGTGAATATGTTTATTCCAATCTTCACAACGGTAGGCCATCGTACACGAAGTCCCCATAATGAATGAATCATAACGAGCTTTATTACGATATAGTTTGTACTTATACCACCCTACAGCTCCTTCGTTGAGACAAATATTGGAGTGATCGTAATCTTTATATTTATGGAGAACCATAAAAGGATCTTTTTGCACATAAAACACAACAAGTAACAAGAAAGGCAAACTTAATAGTATACATTTCAAACAATATTTATTCTTATAGCAACGCATACCTTTACCTTTTTCTTCCGTTGCTTCAACCTTTTGTTTTTTCATAACGTTCCTTTACATTAGATTTATTTATTACATTCTCATCACTTATTAAAATGAGTAATGAGCTCTTCAGGGTGTTTAAAGAGCCAGAAAGATAAAATTTTGTATGACTAGGGTGACCGATATAAAATGTTTTATGTATCGGCATCAACACAAAGAGAGCAGATAGTTATTTTATCGCATATTTTTTACTGTAAACACTATTGATTATCCTTCGACCTAAAACAGTTCGATAATGAACTCCATCATAGAAGTTATGTTTATCAAAAATAGATGTATCCGTAGAGTTGGAGAAATCAAATACATTATCGCTGCCAAATATCTTTCTAACGATTGCAACATCATTAGTATTAAGCTTTCTTCTGTCTAATATCGGTGCTATTACAATTTTAATATTAGTATGATGTTTGTCACATATTTCTTTGATTCTTTTCAGATAGTATTGTTGCACTTTGAATATCGTACGAGAAAATTCCTTTCCCGGAGTTGCAACAAAGCGCCTTTTCCCAAATCTATACCAATATCCACCTTCCCAATAACGTTCACCCATCTTTCTTATCTGAATTTCATTCGGGTAGATAGCATCATTGGCATATCCGAAATGCGATCTGCCATAAGGATTAATTATGCCCTTCATACTATGCTCATAACGATTAGTCAACTCAAACTTCAAATAGGGTACCAAAAACAATGGGTCTAAGAAATCTTGCAAAAATGTCATTTGGTAATAAAGCCAGCTCACATGCGAGACATCGGGAGGCATCAGATAGCATGGCCCGGATTGCATATAGTTCTTTGACAAAAGACTTTGTTCAAATACAAGAAGGAGATTTTTGATCGGCTGATTAGGCTGTTTATCCAAAGCATCAAGTTTCATGTACAAATCAACAAGCCCTTCTGCATTACCAAAAAGGCGATAAGGGTGAGCATGGATATATTTATTCCAATCTTCACATCGATATGCCATAGTGCAAGAAGTTCCCATGATAAATGAATCATAATGCTGACTACGCCGATACAATTTATACTTATACCAACTGGCAGCCCCTTCGTCAAGGCAAATAGTAGAATGATCGTAGTCGCTATGTGGACGAATGACCAGAAAAGGATCTTTGTTCACATAATAGGCAATCAAAAGCAGAAACGGAATAGTAATAAGTACGCACTTGATATAGAATTTACTTATAACGGAACGCATACTATTTTTGTTTCCACCATTAACCTTGTTGTCTTTTGTCTCCATCTTCTTTTAATTAGAACTGAATATATATAAAATCTTCTACGCCAAATGCTCCGAACAAAAAGATAAGCATTATCATTACGTAGTAGATAGCCCACCGAAACCATACCTTCTGCCGAGTAACTAATTTAAGGAGGTCACGCTTTGAATTGAAATATTCGAAAACAAACATCAGCACAACGGCAATACCGAATGCAATCCAATTGAAGTCGGGCATTCCAAGATTAGTTTCTTTCAGCGATGTATTTACGCCGTCAAAAATATGTCGATACACATAACAAATATCACTCATCTTCTCAATTCTGAAAAATAAAAGTGAAAATGCAAATAACAAATATGTTCGGATAATAAATAGCGGCTTATAAATTTGTTTCAACATATGACTTTGAAGCCAGTCGCGTTGTTTTGCAGCAGCTGTTTCATAAATAATAATAACGCCTTGAATCAGTCCATATATAGCATAATTCCAACCTGCGCCATGCCACACACCGATTGCAGTAAAAGTGACCAATAAAGAGAAATAAATACCCCAGGACTTCCATCTACGAGTCTCGGCAGACAACGGGACAAATACATAGTCGCGTACCCAAAATGACAATGACATGTGCCAACGCCGCCATAACTCACCAGTTGTGATTGATACAAACGGACGATTGAAGTTGGGCGATAGTTTAAATCCAAACATAATACCAAAACCAATAGCCATGTTGGTATATCCTGCAAAATCGGCATATAGTTGAATGGGATACAACAATGTAGATTCTAGCAATTGTATACCCGAAGCCCCATGTATGGCTCCAAATACAGCATTGAGAAAAGGTGCTATCCGATCGGCAATAACTAATTTCATAAAAGCTCCTACAACGACAAACTTCATTCCGTAAGTAATGTTTTCATAACAGAAAGGGTGTGCCTTTTTAAGTTGCGGTAGCAAATCATATCCACGCTCGATAGGACCGGAAAGAAACTTCATAAATAATAACATATACAATATGAAGTTTAGCAAGTCGGGTTCAGGTTCTTCTTCTTCCCAATATATTTCTATCAAATAAGAGAGTGCTTGAAAAGTATAGAATGAAATACCCAATGGAAAAAGAGGCGACCAATAACGAGCAGCAAGCCATCCACCGGCAAGAGCAACAATGCTACCCGCCAATATATATGGAGAAGCTTTCGTGCCTCGCTTTGAATACAAAAGGCGCCCCGCATAATAAGTAAATAGAGCAATGCCTACAGCAACGCAAAGATACATCAAATGATAATAGCCGATAAACACAACACTGGACAGCAACAACACTGCACGCTGCCAATGATAGTTTGCTTTGGCATAATATAGCACAAAAGCAAATATGATTAATACGACATAGGGTAACGATAGAAATTCCATATATCTATTTTTACATGCTTACTTTGTTCGATATCGTATCACAAAGTTCGCCTACATTTTTCATCTTAATGATTTCACGTAGCTTAAAACGAATATTGAAATGCTTCTCGGCATCACTTATTATCTGCATATTTGTTAGAGAGTTCCAACCGTCTACATCTTTTGCCGAAGTTTCTTCTGAGAGTTCCAATGATGTTTTGTTGAGCACCTGACAAAATATAGTGTTCAGGTCATTCATAATTTGTTGTTTATCCATCTTCTTAATAGTTTATAATAAAGTAGTTATTTTTTTTCGATCAATTTTGTTATTCACATTAAGTGGAAATCTCTCCAAAAAATGTATCCGTTGCGGAATCATATAAGGCGGAAGATATTCTTTAAGATAACTGTCAAGCATATCCGCAGAAGTGCGGTCTGTACTTTCGACAACCAGCTGAATAGTACAGTTACGATTATTGTCGTACACCGGTATCGCAACCACTGCAATACTATTATCATAAAACTTACGTGCAACACACTCAATCTCGCTAAGTTCAATGCGAAATCCTTGAATCTTGACTTGCGAATCTTTTCGACCAAAGTATAGAATATCACCATCACTATCCATCGTACAAATATCTCCGGTGCGATAGAAACGAGTGCCATCTTTCAGGAAGAAGGCTTCTTGATTCTTATCAGGATTGTTCCAATATCCTGGCGTCAGTTGTACACCCGCCAAGCAAAGTTCACCTTTTTCATTTGCAGGAAGTATCTCGTTCTTTTCATCGACAATGATTGTCAGCGTGCCTTTCATGGATTTGCCAATACTTAACACTCCGTTCGATTCTTTGTTTTTTCCTTCGCGTTTAAAAATATAATCAGTACAATAGATGGTATTCTCGGTTGGACCATATACATTGTCTATTCGCGCATTTGGTATACACCGGCTCCAGCATTCGGTGTCATCAAGCGGCAACGCTTCACCACAGAAGAGCGAATATCGCATAGAAGGAACATCTATCTCGTTCATGTAAGGCCGCAGGTAATGAATGACGGAAGGCACCATCAAGGCGAATGTCAGATTCTCTTCGTCAAGCAATTCGAAAACAGCTTCGTATTTGATACGTTTTGGCGAAACAGTATATACACACGCTCCTACCAATAGTGGAATAAGATATGATTGTACGGATAGATCAAATGTGAGGTCGAACATCTGGAGGCAATGATCATTACTGTCCAACTTTATATCCATAGCATTAAAAGCATCGACAAAACCAGCCACATTGCCACGACAAAGCGGAACACCTTTAGGTTTGCCTGTACTGCCCGAAGTAAATAAGATATAGGCCAGAGTATCGTCAGAGAAATTACCGACATATTCTAAACACAACTTATCGAAAGACAAATAGTGGGTCATTATCACCTGACTATCTTTGTAACGCGATGTTTCGCTTGAATCAAGGATATAGTTCATACCTACCTGCGAAACAATATCTAAACATCGTTGAATAGGCTGTTCGGGATGAAGCGGTACATAACATTTACCTTCTAGCCATAGAGCAAATATAGAAGCATACGTTTCAATATCATCATTGGCAACCAACCCCACATTCGCTTCGGGAATGTTTTTTATTACTGTTCTTATCTTGGATATAGCCTTAGCCATATCGCGATAAGCATAAAAACAGCCTTCGATGTAAAATGCATTATTATCTTGACACGAAGATAAAGAATGCAACAGAGGCCTGACAATCAATTCATCAAATGTTGTAGACATTTAGTTGTTATCGTAGAAATTTAACACAAATATTATTTATTCTCTTTATTCTCTTTATTCTCTTTTGGTAAATGCAAAAGTACATAAATACTGCATTCATGGTAATTAAAAAACTATTAGAAAACGATTTTCTCTTTCATCACAACTATTATCTACACAAATAAGCTGCTGTTTCGATTTGTTACTACAAAATTAGTAACAAAAACAGAATCAAGTACAATCTGTTTTGTTACTTTAAATATTCAACATTGATATGATATAATAATAAGATATATATATTATATTGGCAGCATCAAAATGATACGCCAAATAGATGGTTATAAATCTTGCGACTCACGCACGTGAGTCGCAAGATTTGTCCTTATGTTTTTTCCGACTCACGTGCGTGAGTCGGAAAAAACATAAGGACGTAAACTTTTCACAGTCCATATATCGGTAAAAAAACACAAAGATCTATCGATCTTCCATTATTGATATTTCTTTGAGTACATTGACAGCTTCTTCTACATTTGGTACATTCTTTATGACCATCGATTTATTACCGCCCTTATCGCGTAAATTACAACGTCGGGTATATTTCATCATATAATTGATAAGCTTGCCAAAAGATTTACTTTGATAATAAGAGCTACCCTCTTTGGAAAGAAAGAACATAGACATTTGCCCCCCTTTAAGAAATACCTTCCCTATACCGAGACGAGCAGCCATGCGCCGCAGGGGAACTATGCGTAAAAGCTCTTCCGTTTCGGATGGAATCGGGCCGAAACGGTCGATAAGCCGAGATTTAAAAGCTGCGACATCACGATCTTCCGTAATAGAGTCCAGTTCTCTATACAACAACATACGTTCACTACTACCAGTAACATAAGACTCTGGTAGCATCATCTCCAAATCACTCTCGACTTGACATTCATCAACATACTGTTCACCATTACCGCCCGCTTCATTCTCCATCGATTCGTCGTAGAGATCAGAAAACTCATCGGTACGAAGTTCATGTACTGCTTCGTTAAGAATTTTCTGGTAAGTTTCATACCCTAAATCAGCAATGAATCCGCTTTGATCGGAACCCAATAAATTGCCAGCCCCACGAATATCCAAATCTTGCATGGCAATGTGTATACCACTGCCCAAATCACTAAAATTCTCGATTGCCTGTAGGCGTCTACGGGCCTCGGGTGTAAGAAGATGGAGGGGAGGTGACAACAAATAACAGAACGCTTTTTTGTTGCTTCTTCCTACCCTACCCCGCATTTGGTGTAAATCGCTAAGACCAAAATTTTGTGCTGCATTAATTATTATAGTATTGGCATTGGATATATCCACTCCATTTTCTACAATAGTAGTAGAAAGCAACACATCATAATCGTAATTTATAAAATCCATAACAACATTTTCAAGCTCTGCCGGAGGCATTTGCCCATGACCAATAGCAATGCGGCAATCTGGAATACGTTTGAGTATCATATCACGCAATTCGGGCAAATTGGATATGCGATTGTTAACAAAGAATACTTGTCCGTTGCGGCTCATCTCAAAATTAATAGCATCAACAATAATATCCGGACTAAAAGTATGTACTTCGGTTTGGATAGGATATCTGTTTGGAGGAGGCGTAGAGATTACACTCAAATCACGAGCTCCCATTAGCGAGAACTGTAAAGTTCGAGGAATAGGTGTTGCCGTCATTGCAAGCGTATCGACATTGACTTTCACTTGGCGCAGTTTTTCTTTAACTGCAACTCCAAATTTTTGTTCTTCATCAATAACCAATAGCCCCAAGTCATTAAAATGAACATCCTTACCCAACATACGTTGCGTACCGATAAGAATATTGACTTGTCCATCTTTTAACTCCTTAATTACCTCCTGCGCCTTTTTATGACTTCTAGCCCGCGATAGATATTCTACTTTACAAGGAAAATCTTTCAAACGTTCTGAGAATGTTTGATAATGTTGATATGCAAGTATCGTGGTAGGTACCAATACAGCGACTTGCTTATTATCGGCCACAGCTTTAAAAGCAGCACGAACAGCAATTTCTGTTTTACCAAAACCTACATCACCACATATAAGACGGTCCATCGGGACGTCGCGTTCCATATCATTTTTCACATCCGTAGTCGCAGTGCTTTGATCGGGAGTATCTTCATAGATAAAAGAAGCTTCAAGTTCCGTTTGCAAATACGAATCTTTAGTAAATGAAAACCCCTTCTCCTTGCGACGTTGCGAATACAATTTGATGAGGTCGCGAGCAATATCCTTTATTTTTGTCTTAGTTTTGTCTTTAAGTCTTTCCCACGCACCGGATCCAAGCTTATTGAGTCGTGGTTCTTCTCCTTCTTTCCCCTTAAATTTAGATATTTTGTGAAGTGAATGGATAGAGACAAAAACGACATCATTGTTCTGATATACCAACTTTATAACCTCTTGTGTGGTATTACCATTTGGAATGCGAATAAGTCCATCAAAACGACCTACACCATGATCGGTATGAACAACATAATCGCCAGGTTTAAATTCCTGCAATTCCTTGACCGTAAGTGCAACCTTACCAGAACGAGCTTTTTCGCTACGAAGATTGTATTTATGGAATCTATCAAATATTTGATGATCAGTAAAAATACACATTTTCAGCGAATGATCGACAAAGCCCGAATGCAATGTCTTATCTACTGGAGCAAAATGGATATTGTCTCCTCTATCCTCAAATATATCGTGTAAACGATCTGTTTGTTTAGAACTGTTGCTACCTATATATATATGATACCCTTTCTCCAGATAATCGGTAAAAGATTGTGATACCAATTCAAAGTTCTTGTGAAACAACGGTTGCGGAGATGTTTCGAATGCAATAGTAGCATCAGGAGTACCTGTAGGATGAGACCCAAACTCTATACGACGGAAATCGAGCGCCCGCATAGAAAATTCTGATCCATCTATAAGCATTCCTTCAAGATTAAGCTTTTCAGTCCCTTCCGTTTCTTGTGCAATAATTGATTCTGCCGTAAGCGATTCATCATGAACAGACTGAATACGTTCACGGAGCCATAAGAAATCGCGCATTGCTAAAATAGTATCGGGTGCAATAAAATCGAAAAAAGAAGAACTGTCAAAGGAAGACTTCAAGCCCAAATCAGGAACAATGACAACCTGTTCTATTCGTTGTTGTGATAATTGAGATTCAATTTCAAAAGTTCGGATACTTTCTACTTCATCTCCAAAAAAATCAATACGATATGGATATTCGGACGAAAAAGAAAATACGTCAATAAGACTTCCGCGTACAGCATACTGACCAGGTTCGTAAACATAATCTACTCTTTGAAACTGATAATTGCGCAGTATCTCGGAGACAAAGCTCATATCGACTTTCTCTCCCACTGACATAGACAAAGTATTATCTTTTAGTTCGCTACGCGAAACAACTTTCTCGGCAAGAGCATCGGGATAAGTCACGATGCAAACTTTATCTGTTCCTTTTTCAAGCGTACTCAATACTTCTGTACGCAATATTTCGTTGGCAGCATCTTTTTGTCCATATTTGATGGCACGTCGAAAAGAAGAGGGGAAAAATAGTACTTTTTTCTCACCTAACAACTGAGAAAGATCATAATAAAAATACCCCGCTTCTTCTGAGTCATTCAATACAAACAAAAAAGGGTATTTCACTCGAGACTGCAACAAAGAAGCAAATAAAGAAGGGCACGAATCACACATACCGCTGAAATAAAAATGGCGAATGTCAGATTTGGCAAGTGCCACGGCAGCAGTCTTCAGATTTGGATGAGCAGCATATAATTGCTGTAGGTCTTGAATAGTCATGTTTCAACAACATTAATACAGTGCAAAGGTACTTGATTTTATGATAAGGGCAAAATAAGAAAAATAAAAAACTGACTACAATCAATAAAAAAGAGGAAAATGCAGTCACAGCATCCTCCCCTCCAGAAACAATCGAAACGAAAAATTAATTTTATCTATTTAATTTGAACTCAAAGATAGCGAGTCCTCATAAGAAAACAAAATGCAAATATTTACACACATGATCATAATGCACAAATCAATGCTTATATTGCACAAAATAATGCTCAAAATACAAAAAAAATATTTCAAAGCATATCAATCTATTCTACAAGGACATATAATAATTATTATTTCATTCAAACAACCATATAGTATATTATTTCGCAACAAATCAGAAACAGATATTTACCTCAACATAAAAAATTTATATTACATATTGAATATATAAATAATATAATTATTACATTTGTAGGTGAATAATATAAAAATATGTACCTGGACAAAACGACAATCAAAATGAAAAAACTAAAAAATAAGACAACTAGATGGCGAGTATTAATTCTCGTGTTCCTTTTGATTAGTGTAGTATCTTGCCTGCAAAAGAAGAATAGCAATATCAGAAATGAAGCTATCGCCGACTCTTTGCTACAAGAAGGAGAAGACTCTTTGTCAACTAATCCCAACGCAGCCAAATCTTTTATAACCAAGGCTATGTCGCTAACGGGTGACAGTCTGAAATACTATAAAGGATATATTATTTATTCCAAAACATTTCTTTATAATTCTAAGTTTGACTCATCTTTCATTATACTAAAGAAAACTTTACGATATCTAAAAAAGCAAACAGATAGTAAAAATAAAAATGATTTACTTTGCACTGTATATAATGCACATTGTGCAGTATTTGGTAGAATAGGACAACTTGATTCGGCACTGTATTATGGCAAGATGGCACTAATATACTGTACAGACAAAACAAAAGCTCCAGATATTTATATCAACCTATCAGACAATTATAATATGAAGGGCAACTATCCACAGGCAGCCATGTGCCTTCGAAACGCACTTACCATATCAGATAGGTACAACTTGAACGATTTAAAATTTCCTATTTATTTCGGATTAGGATGTTTATATCTCAATCTAAGAGACTTTCCAAATTCAGACAAATTCTTTAAAAAAGCCGAAAAAGATTATAGTAAAAGAAATGATAGTGAAAAAGAAATCTACTGTAATAATAGAGGGAACTATTACTACTTCACAAATCAATTTAAAATAGCCGAACGGTGGTTTAAAAAAGGTATACCTTTAGCCCTCAAGATGAAAGACGAGCTTACCACATCACTGTATTACAGCAATTTGGCAGACACCTATCTACAATTAGGAAATTATAAGCTGAGTAAATTCTATGCCGATAGAGCCGAAGAATATTTTAAATCAATCAACTTTAGTAGAGGATTGTATTATTTGAATTCTATACGCATTGGTTTAGCCGTTTCTCAGAAAAACTACGCTGAAGCCAATAAACTAAAGAATAAAAAAATAAATATATCGGGAGTGGATCCTAATTTACTATCTATTCGAAATAAATATTTGGAAAAACTTGCTATCAGAGAGTCAAAATATAAAGAAGCTTATGAATATTTGAGAAAAGAAAATGAGTTGAGCGACTCAGTAAGAAACGATTTGACACAAAAGAAAATAGCGGAATTAAGTCTTCGCTATCGCCAAGATACTATACTCATAAAGAAAGAGCTACTTATACAGCGACAAAAATCAGAAATGAAAACTCTACGCTTGGGATATTATATCTGGATACTTGTGTTCATTTTATTTGCCAGTGCAACTTTATATATCTATTTTGACCTAAAAAGAAAACATAAGCTGCAACGAGAAAAATATCTTAATCAAATAATACAGTATCGAATTAGCAATATTCGTAATCGAATTTCACCACACCTCCTTTTTAATGTACTGAATCGTGAAATGGAAGGACTTGATGAAGAAAGAAAGAATCACTTCTACACATTGGTGAATCTACTTCGAAATAGTCTTGTTATGGCCGATAAAAGTTGTGTTTCATTAGCTGAAGAAATAGAATTTACACAAACCTATTTTAATTTAGAAAAGCTGAAATTCGACAAAAACATTAACCTGAAGTGGACAATAGATCCAATCATTAACCTGAAACAAACAAACATCATACCGATGTTGTTACAAATACCTATTGAAAATTCAATAAAACATGCTTTCATAGGCATTGATAGAGAGAAATGGATTATGATTGAAATTAGCAAAAGTCCAGAAGGAGTGTTTATTTCTATTCAAGACAACGGAGTAGGATACCATCCTGAAAGAAAAAAAGAAGATTCTCTAAATAGCACAGGAACAGGAATGAAGGTAGTCAAGCAAACAATTCAAATATTGAATTATAAAAATAGCGAAAAGATAAGGTTTGAAATTAATAATATAGAGAACGGGAATCAGACGGGCACAAAAACGGATATTTTCATCCCACAAGACTTTAAATACGAAGTTAAATGAAGAAAGATAAATATAGTATCATTATTATAGATGATGAAGCGCTGTGTATAAACAATCTTTGCCAGTCTTTAAAAGAGTTGGAAAAGTTTGAAATTATAGGGATAGAACAAAAGCCCGAAGTAGGTGAAAAACTTATTCTGAAAAAACGCCCAGATCTATTGTTTATTGATGTAGAGATGCCACATATCACAGGGCTTCAATTAGTGCAAAGTATTAAAGACAAAGTAGATTGGAACATGCAAGTAGTATTTTACACTGCCTACGACAAATATCTATTAGAAGCTCTTCGAACATCAGCATTCGATTACCTACTCAAACCATATAAGGAAGAAGATTTTAAAACAGTTATAAACCGATTTTTAGAATACGTGGAAAACAAAGATAATACTAGCTCTTTTAAAGCACAAGTATCAGATCTCTATTCTCATAAAGACGTCCGATTCTTGATAACTACAATTAGAGGTTATCAAATGATAAACATAAAGGATGTTGGATATTTTGAATACAACCCTATCAAAAGATTATGGTATATTGCGCTTAAAGGGAAATTGGTCAATATAAAAAGGGGAATCACATCTAATGATATATTGCAGCTGTCGAATAACTTTGTACAAGTAAACCAGCATCAAATTATAAATGCTGAATATTTGGACACGATAGAAGGTAAGAAATGCCTTTTGTCAGCCCCCTTCGAAAATAAACCTTTTGTCATTTCAAGAAAATATCAAGAGAATGTGGAAGATCATTTCTTTATGATATAATAGTCACTGATCATCGTTCTTTACATAACCTTGGTACTCGATAGGCAAAGCACTCATTACAACGTTATATGCTTCATTGCGTAAAGCCATAACATCCTCGTTTCCACTTCCTTTTGGCGGGATAGGATCATGAATCGTCATAATCATCTGATGACGATGAATCCACCTACAAGTACGAGGCATAATATCAAAAGAGCCATCTATCGTAATAGGAACAACAGACAACTGTAACTCGTCTGCCAGTTGAAAAGCTCCCTTCTTGAACTTACCCATATGACCTGTAAAACTGCGTGAACCTTCGGGAAAAACGACGAGCGAAACACCATCGACTAAAGATAACTTAGCTTTGTGAATGGTCTCTAAGACTTTACGAGGACCTGAACGATCAACAAATATATGCCCTGCACTTTCACAAGCCTTTCCTACAAAAGGTATTTTGCGAAGACTTTTCTTCATCATCCACTTAAAATTACGCCCCAAGAAGCCATATATTAAGAATATATCAAAAGCCCCTTGATGATTTGGCACAAAAATATAAGAAGTATGCTTATGAAGTTTTTCACGTCCCCTTACCTTTACTGGTAAAAGCAAAACATAACAAGTCAAAATCGACCAGATTTTTCCCGGATAATATCCCCAAGTATGAGCTCCTCCCAGGAAAGAGCCTGTAATGGTAACTATTGCCGTCAATACGGTTAAGACCAAAAAGACAGGAAGCGCGAAACAAATTAAGTATATATTATAAAGTACTCTCATTTTTCTGATTAACAATTCCGATTGCAAATATAACAGAAATAATCAAAAAACTATAAGTTTGCTGCTAGAAATTTTTGAACGTCCGAGATATTCATTCCACGTCTTTGAGCATAATCCTGCAATTGGTCAATACCAATCTTACCTATGGAAAAATAATGTGACTGAGGATGCGAAAACATCAAACCACTAACCGAAGCATGAGGTTTCATCATTCCATTTTCTGTCAATGAGATGCCAATGGAACTATAATCAAGCAATTTATCAAGAAGGAAGTTAACAGAAATATCAGGTAAAGAAGGATAACCTACCGCAGGGCGAATACCTTGAAACTTTTCTATCAACAAATCATCAATAGATAATTTTTCACCAGAAGCATACCCCCAAAAAGTCCGCCGTACTTCTTCATGCACTTTTTCGGTTGTCGCTTCAGCCAATCTATCACATAACGTTTGTACCAACATCCGTTTATAATCATCCTTTTCATACAAATATTCCATCTCATTATCTACTGTAGAACAAAACGCACCCACCGTATCTTTAACTCCTGATGATAAAGGACGGACAAAATCACTCAAACACAAGAAAGGCTCATCATCTTTCTTTATTTGTTGCCGAAGCAGCGGTAGACGCACATCTTCAAGCAACAAATCATCTCCATCAGCATTCGCCTCACAAAGTCTTACCCGAGAATAAGTATGATAATCTTGATCCAATTGTTGCAGCATACGCCCAGCTTCTTTATAAAGTTGCATCGCTTCTGTAGCCCTATTGACTTCTTTTTCGGGAAAAGTATTAAGCCACGAAGCCTTACATACATCACAGCCATGAACCTTTGAGATACTAGCAAAACGAGGTGAAAAGCCCCATGCATGGAAAAAATAAATCCAATTGATATAATCGGTTACTTCATGCAACCGGTATGTTCGCTCAAAAAATCGTTTATTCATCTGAATGATAGTTCTTCTCCTCGATAAGAATCAATTACACGAGATCCGTTGTAGACTATATTACCATTTATAATGGTATAATCTATTTTCCAGTGAGAGCTAAATCCGGCAAACGGAGTCCACCCACATTTACTGAGAACATCGCTATTGCTAATTATATAAGGTGTTGCATTATCTCTTACCAGAACTAAATCAGCTTTATAGCCTTCACGGATAAAGCCACGTTGATGAATTTTAAACAGTCTGGCAGGGGCATGACACATTTTATCAACAACAGTCGTAATAGAAAAGATCTGTTTCGACACAAGTTCAAGCATATTAATTAATGCAAATTGAATAGAAGGCATACCCGATTTGGCTTTTAATGCCCCACCCTGTTTATCGGATAATAGATGTGGAGCATGATCGGTGGCAATTGTTTCAATGCGACCTTCGTTAATAGCTCGATAAAGTTCGTCACGATTATTTGGCGTTTTAATAGCAGGGTTTACCTTTATCAAAGCCCCATATTTTCTATAATCTGAAGAAGTAAAATTCAAATACCCCACACAGACTTCTCCCGTGATATGTCTATCATTTTTATTTGAAAACAATCGCAATTCTTGCATGGTAGAGATATGCAGGATATGAAGTTGAGTACCTAAACGCTTAGCTAATCTGTATGCAGTAGAAGCAGAGCGAAAACATGCACTAGTCGAACGAATTTTATTATGATACGCCACAGGTAAATCATTTGCAACCATCTTCGAACTATACTTTTCTATATTTTCGTTGATCACCGCCTGATCTTCACAATGCGTAGCAATTAATATGTTTTTGATACTAAATATTTCATGAAGAGCTCTTTTGTCACTGACTAGCATATTGCCTGTACTTGAGCCCATGAACACCTTTATACCACATACGCGATGAGAATCCAAATCACGCAAGACTTCTATATTGTCATTAGTAGCACCAAAATAGCAGGAGTAATTCACCAAGCATCTTTGAGCCATTAATTTCATTTTCTCTTCATAAGCCTCTAAAGTAGTAGTCTGTGGATTCGTATTGGGCATATCCATAATAGAAGTTACCCCTCCGGCAGCTGCCGCCTTACTTTCTGTATAAATATCTCCTTTATCAGTCATTCCCGGTTCACGAAAATGCACATGCTCGTCTATTACACCAGGTATCAAATATGCACCTGCTGCATCAATCACAACTTCACAAGAATAATTAGGAAGAGAAGGACTTTGCAAAACCTGCTCAATAGTATCATTGCAAATAACAACTCCACCTTGAAAGACTTTTCCTTCATTTACTAATAGTGCGTTATGTATATATGTCCGTTTCATATACAATAAATAGCTTTATACTTTAGGGAAATGATGAAATAAACTGAATAATTTTAATCTGATTACACCAAACACGGCCTCTCCAAATATACTACTATTCATTTTGGAGGTTCCCTTCACACGATTCACAAAAATAACCGGCACTTCAACAATTTTAAATCCACACTTATATGCCGTAAATTTCATTTCTATTTGAAAAGCATAACCACGAAAATGAATATTATCCAAATCAATCGTTTCTAATACTTTACGACGATAGCATTTAAATCCGGCAGTAGTATCATGAATGGGCATTCCTGTTATAACACGAACATATTTTGAAGCAAAATATGACATTAAAACTCTTCCCATAGGCCAATTCACCACATTGACACCAGTTACATAACGTGAACCAATAGCCACATCTCCACCTTCTTCCGAACAAGCTTTATACAGCTTTGGTAAATCTTTCGGATCATGACTAAAGTCGGCATCCATTTCAAATATATAATCATATTGACGATCTAGGGCCCATTTAAATCCAGAAATATAAGCAGTACCTAAGCCCATTTTCTTAGGACGTTGCAATATATGCAATTCTTCATAAAATTCATCCTGCAAATGCTTTACGATATCCGCTGTTCCGTCTGGAGAGCCATCATCTATAATCAAGACATGAAAAACTTTTTCAAGACTAAAAATAGCACGAATAATATTTTCTATATTCTCGCGTTCATTGTATGTCGGTATAATGATAACACTATCAGAGGCTCTCATCAGCACGTTTTATTAGAAGTTTCACAAATATAACCAATTCAAACCAGAACACATTCCCTCATTAACATATTAAATGAGAAATTTAACTATATTGATATGATAACATAAAAAACGCAATCTATCAAATAAAGAGAGACACATACGAATTAGGCCACAAAAGATTGCCCTTACAATTATTCGAACTTATATATCAGTTGAAATAACTATAAGAGCTATGTAATATATATATTCTTCCAAGAAATATCAAATATTCAAAAGAAGTATATAAGTAACAAGTACAAGCCTAACAACTTTTATGCGTCATAATATTTAATACCATATTATCCGTTTCAGTCATTGCATCAGCACCGATTGAAGTAAGATTGTGAATACAACGATCAACATCATTATCAACAATTCCTTCGGCTGAAGTAACACATTTATTTTCCATTGAGAGGATTGCTGATAGTACTGCAGTTGAGACTCCTGAGGATATTTTTAAAGCACAACTAGGCTTAGCTCCATCACAAATCATTCCAGTCAAATTGGCTACCATATTTTTTACCGAAGCACAAACACGATCATAATCTCCACCCATCAAATAAGTAATACCACAACTCGAACCAATAGAAGCTACAACACACCCACAAAGAGCTGATAGTTTTCCTAAGCTTTGCTTTATATAAATAGCAGTAAGATGACTAAGCATCAAACTACGAATTAATTCTTCTTCAGTATTATTATTTTCTTCAGCATAAACGACTACCGGATTAGTAGCACAGATTCCTTGATTGCCACTTCCCGAATTACTCATAACAGGTATCATAGCACCACCCATTCTTGCATCACAAGCAGATGCAGTAACCGACAATATATGAGAAAATATACTTTTCCCCAAGATTCCCTTACTCAAAGGACGATCGAGAGTTTTACCCAATTCATGACCATAGTTTCCCTTCAATGCTTCTTCTGCCGCATGCTCGTTATATTTTTTTGTTTCTAATATAAAAGATATTTCTTGCAATGGTGCTTCAGTAGCAAACTCGTAAACAGTACGCATATTAAGGCAAACACTATCATCTTCAGTTTCAGAATTTCCAAATTGGCGTTTATCAAATAATACTTTAGATTCCGATTCTAGATAAACAAAATTAGTATGGCCTCCAGCTATAATTGCAGTAGCTTCTTTACCAGCAGCTTCACATCTTATTTCTACGTATAGTTTTTCAGTTATATTTTCTTTAAGTCCTATACTAATACGTTTCTCTTCAATATATTTCTTTCCTTCCTCAACAGTTTCAGAATTGGCATCTCTAATAACCTCAAGCTGATATTCCGATTTACCGATAAGTGCACCCAAAGCAATAGCAATCGGCAAACCTATCATTCCTGTTCCAGGAATTCCTACTCCCATCGCATTTTTCAAAATATTAGCGCTAAGCAATGCTGAAATCTTTTCCGGTCTACAGCCTAAAACTTCGGTAGCTTTTGCGACACATAATGCCACAGCCATCGGTTCGGTACAACCGATGGCAGGAATTACTTCTTTCTTTACCAATGCGATAATTTTACCGCGCTGTGATTTAGCTAACATTATTGTTGTTTTTGTTTATTGTAGTTATCCAATCCGGTCTGCAAAAACTCTTTGTACTTACTTATATTTTCATCATAAGAATAAGATTTGTTCAAGGGCAGGCCGTTATTGTCAACCAACACATAGAACGGTTGAGCATTCGCTCCGAATTTGGAACGTTGCAAGTAGCTCCACTTGTCACCCAACGTACGC
>JAYRGW010000055.1:0-18340 GCA_041907665.1 Bacteroidaceae bacterium | reverse complement strand
AAGAGAGGCTTTTCTCATACGTCTGGCTTTCCCTGTAGTGGATAATAGATGGCGCTTCTCTATTTCAGCATCAAATATAGAGCTGAATTCATCGATAATATAAAATATTTCTGTAATTTTGTCCTTGGTAATCATATTGAATTTGTTTTGTAAATTATTGATTTTCAACTATAAATATACAAAATATTCTTGTGATTACCAACTTTTTTATCCCCTATTTTTTACTTCTCTTATCCCGAACTGAGGTACGTTATCAAAACCACATATGCCCCTAAATTTGTTGACGTCCATATGTTTTCAAAAAAACTTAAGGACGTCACCGAAAAAACTAACATACGACAAAATGGAGGCGGTATTGCGAGATCGAAATGTGTGGTGTACGTATTGCTTTTCTTGTTTGCAATAAATAAATTTGTTGATATTATTTTGAATATTCAAATATTGTTCGTATGTTTGCGAACATATATAATAAAAGGATGGAAAACGATAAAAAATATACTGCAAGACAAGAACAATTGGCGCGCTTTGCCAAGGCTTTGGGGCACCCTGCCCGAATCTCTATCATGCAATTTCTGGCAAAGCAGGATACGTGTTACTTTGGCGACATACACGAAGAGTTGCCTATTGCCAAAGCTACCGTTTCGCAGCATCTGAAGGAGTTGAAGAGTGCAGGGCTGATACAAGGTGAAATTGAAACGCCAAAGGTGAAGTATTGTATCAACAGGGAGAATTGGAAACTTGCTCAGGAATTGTTCAGTGAGTTTATGGGGCAATGTCTTTGCAAAAAGAAGGATTGCTGTTAATGCATTCTTTTTTTATGCACCACATGATCGTTGTTTTACGAATTGCGAATAATATAGTTGTTATATATTGAAAATGGAGAATGAAATGATAATACGTACTGTTAATATAAGTGATGCTCAAGCTATTTGTGCCATTTATAATTATTATGTTATGAATACAGCGATTACATTTGAAACGAATGAGGTTTCTGTCAATGAGATGCGGGGGCGGATTGAAGAAGTTCTTGATACTGGACTTCCATATTTCGTTGCGTTGGTTGATAACAAAATAGTTGGATATTGTTATATACATCGTTGGAATGGTAGATGTGCATATTCTTCTACAAAAGAGCTTTCTATTTATTTAGATAAAAATATGCGACACAAAGGAATTGGCAGACAACTGTTTGAGTGTTTGTTAAGTCATGTTGATTATAAGACGACTCATGTGCTTATTTCGGGTATATGTATCCCAAATGAAGCAAGCGTGCGTCTTCATGAGAGCTTTGGATTCAAGAAAATATCACATATGAAAGAAATTGGTTGGAAGTTTGATGAGTGGAGAGATGTCGGTCATTGGGAATTGATTCTTCCACCTATGGATAAGTCATAATGAGATGGAAATTAGTAAAGTTATATTTGTCTTCTTATGTATTTAATATAAAATAATTAAGTAATAAATTATGGAAATAAAAGTTTTAGGAACAGGTTGTAGTAGTTGCAAAGCACTATATACAATGGTAGAAAAAGTAATAAAAGAGTTGAATATCGATGCTGTGCTGGTAAAAGAAGAAGATTTGGAAAAAATCATGTCGTATAATGTAATGTCGCTTCCGGCATTGGTGATAGACGGTAAGGTTGTGGCCAAGGGGCGAATTGCAGAGAGTGAAATAAAAAATCTATTAACCATAAAGAAATAAGAAGTATGAAACGTGTACTTATAATGTCTCTGTTGGCACTGATTTGCTTTGCCGGTGCGTATGCACAAACAAAGAAAGTAGTAAAACCGACCAAAACGATGGTTGAGGTCTTGTATTTTCACAGTAAGCAACGTTGTCCTACTTGTATAGCAATAGGTATTAACTCTAAAGAAGTGGTGGAAAAAGACTTTGCAGCTCAGGTCAAGAGTGGAGTACTGAAGTTTAAGGAGATCGATATATCTACTCCGGAAGGTGAGAAAGTGGCCGATAAATATCACGTCACCTGGTCGTCTTTGTATGTGAATAGGTGGCAAAATGGTAAAGAAGTTCGGAACGATATGACTCGTTTTGGTTTTGAAAATGCCCGTACGAATACTCCGGCGTTTAAGAACGGGCTAAAAAATAAGATTATCCAGCTATTAAAATAGTTCTAGGCTATGATGGAGTTCTTGCAACATATTTTGGACAACAGTAATATTCCAATCGTTATCGCTTTTGTCCTGGGGCTGCTCACGGCTATCAGTCCCTGTCCGTTGGCAACCAATATAACGGCCGTTGGCTTTATCGGTCGTGATATAGAGAGCAAGCGGCGCATCTTTTGGAACGGCATCCTTTATACGGTAGGGCGTATCATTGCTTATTCGGTGTTGGGAGCTATATTGATATATATACTCCGAAGTGGTGCCGATATGTTTTCGATTCAGAAGGGTATAAGTAAGTGGGGAGAAATGCTCGTTGCTCCAATCCTGTTGCTCATCGGATTGTTTATGTTGTTCGGTGATAGGCTGCGGCTTCCTAAGTTCGGGTTCTCAGGGAATGTAAAGTCAGAGAAGCTGAAGGGTGTATGGGGAAGTCTATTTCTAGGTATGCTTTTCGCAATGGCTTTCTGCCCTACGAGCGGTGTGCTTTACTTCGGAATGTTGATACCGATGTCGGCTCAAGCTACGGGCGGATACCTGTTGCCTATTGTATTTGCTTTTGCTACAGGACTTCCAGTAATACTTGTAGCATGGTTACTTGCCTATAGCATGGCGGGAGTAGGTAAGTTTTATAACCGGATGAAGATATTCCAGAAATGGTTCAATCTGATTGTGGCTATATTATTCATAGCGGTAGGGCTTTATTATGCGTATATGTTTTATCTATAGTTCTTTAATTTAGGATTAGTTATGTTGCAAAAATTTGCTGACTGGATAGCATACACCCTGTTGGGGCTTGATGCGCAGTCGCGTATAGGTTCGGCTGTAGATTTCTTTTTTTATGATACAACGAAGATACTCATTCTTCTATTTATTATCAGTTCGATCATGGGAGTCATCAACGCATACTTTCCTATAGACAGATTGCGTAGATACCTCACCACACATAAACTGTTTGGGTTACAATATTTTTTTGCATCGCTCTTTGGTGCTATAACTCCATTCTGTTCTTGTTCTTCTATTCCTTTGTTTATAGGCTTTGTCAAAGGTGGAATACCACTTGGAGTAACGTTCGCTTTTCTGATTACATCACCTTTGGTGAATGAAGTTGCAGTGGCCATGTTTCTAGGAACATTCGGATTGCGTATTACTCTTGTTTATGTGGTGAGCGGCATGCTACTGGGTATGATAGGCGGTTTTGTGCTTGGGAGGATGAAGCTCGAGCCCTATTTGAGCGAGTGGGTGAGAAATATTCAGAAAGTCTCCAATGCCGAAAGTGAAATATGGCAGAAAGATCATGTCTCGTTTATAGGGCGTTTACCAAGTATTCTTAGAGATTCATGGGGTATTGTCAAGGGTGTGTTGCTATATGTCGTAATCGGTATTGCTATAGGTGGGGTTATTCACGGCTATGTGCCCGAAGGCTTTTTTCAGCACTATATGTCCAAAACTAGTTGGTTTGCCGTACCACTATCGGTTCTATTGGGTGTCCCCATGTATGCCAATGCAGCAGGTATTGTTCCTGTTATAGAAGTATTTGTTGCCAAAGGAGTGCCTATCGGGACGGCATTGGCCTTTATGATGGCTGTGGTAGGATTGTCGTTGCCCGAAGCTACTTTGCTGAAAAAAGTAATGACATGGAAGCTTATCGGCATCTTTTTCGGTACGATAACGTTGTTTATCATTATCTTGGGGTATTTGTACAATTGGTTATTATAAGAATGAAATGAAGATATTAATATTATGCACCGGCAATAGTTGCCGTAGCCAAATGGCTCAAGGCTTTTTGCAGTCGTTTGATGCAGATTTAACCGTTTGCTCTGCTGGAATTGCGCCTTCTGAAAATGTTAATGACAATGCCGTCAGAGTGATGAAAGAAGTAGGTATAGATATAAGCGGTGAATATCCCAAACATGTAAATTCTTTCTTGAAAGAAGAATGGGACTATGTAATCACCGTATGTGGAGGCGCACAAGAAGCATGTCCGGTCTTTGAAGGGAAGGTGAAATGTCGTTTGCATTTTGGATTTGACGATCCTGCTGCCGTAACGGGGGATGTGGAATATGTGTTGGGGGAGTTTCGTCGTATTAGGAATGAAATAAAAAATAGATTCTTTGCGTTTTATATTAAAAGTATAAAGAAGTTGGAACTACCAAAATGCTCCTGTGAAGATTGAAAAAACATAGGAACTATATGGCCTTTGTCTCCAATGTTTAGCTAAAGCGGTTATATGGTTTGTTACGATAAGTGTAAAAATGAAGTGTTCGCTCACACAATGACAATTCCTTTGTGATTTATAGTGAAGATTGTGCTTAAAAGCTTTTAGAATGGGTGTAGTTGTCTCTCCTAATAGAAGGCGATCGTATATTCAGATGATTTTGAAAAGTAATAAAATGTTTTTGTAATGATGATTGATTTTAAAAGGTTACGGTTTTTATTCTGTTTGTGCTTATTGCAATATGTTCTCGTAACGTCATTGTCTGCCCAAAATCAGAAAGTGATTGATACAGACTTTTCGAAAGGTCAGCTTACAAATATTCAAAATGTTAAGTATGATGATCTGGTCAAGTTTCACGGCCATTCCTGCGATGGCTTACTGGAAGGCATGCAAGCGTTACAAGTTGGCCTAAAGGTCCTTTATCCTGATGGAATAGTTGATCGTACAAATACACGCATTATTAGTAGATCATCACCTTGTCTCACAGATGCAGCAATATATCTGACAGGTGGAAGATATCAATATAACACGTTTTATGTAACTGATAGTATTCCCGGAATATATATTATCCAAAGGATAGATAATAAAAGAACTGTTATTGTAAATAGACGAGAGAACATAAAGCCTGAAATTATTGATATAATGGGAAAACAGGCAATAGCAAAAGAACTTTCATATTTGCAGCTTAGAAAGTTGAAACTATTAGAAGAAAAATATTCTCATAAATTGAGAAAAAGTAAACCACAGTTGAACTTTATAGTGAAAGAACTCTATAATTATAGATGGAATCCAGTACTGAATAATCTATTTATCAAAACAGATATTATAAATAAAAATGTAAAATGAAGAAATTAGCGTTTTTAGATAGATACTTGACATTGTGGATATTTTTGGCGATGTTTATAGGTGTTGGTATAGGATATCTATACCCTGGTATAGTGAAGTTTTGGGGACATTTCGAAATAGGTTCTACAAATATGCCGTTGGCTGTAGGGTTAATATTGATGATGTTTCCACCATTGGCCAAAGTAAAATACGAGGAGTTAGGAAATGTATTTGTGAATAAGAAAGTACTTGTCACATCACTGATACTCAACTGGGTTGTTGGACCGATACTGATGTTTGCCCTTTCAGTTTTATTTCTTTCTGCTTATCCTGAATACATGTATGGGCTTATCATGATAGGATTGGCGCGCTGTATTGCAATGGTATTGGTATGGAATGATCTTGCAAAAGGTAACAGCGAATATGCAGCAGGACTCGTTGCTCTCAACAGCATCTTTCAAGTTTTATTTTTTTCCGTTTATGCTTACTTCTTTATTGCAATATTTCCGGATTGGATAGGACTTCCATCTACCGATGCAGTAAGGAAAATTACAATGTGGATGATAGCCAAAAGCGTGCTTGTATATCTTGGTATACCATTTATTGCTGGTTATACTATAAGGAGAATATTCCGCAAGATAAAAGGTAATAAATGGTATTACGAGCGTTTTGTTCCGAAGATAAGTCCAATAACACTTATTGCTCTTCTGTTTACAATAGTTGTAATGTTCTCATATAAAGGAGAATATATCGTAAAACTTCCGTTGGATGTTTTACTTGTTGCAGTACCGTTGATATTGTATTTTGTTATCATGTTTTTTTCATCCTTCTGGTTTACAAAACATATCGGTGTGCCTTACGACAAATCAGCTTCAATAGCATTTACGGCTACAGGCAATAATTTTGAGTTGGCTATTGCCGTAGCAATAGCCATATTCGGCGTGAATTCGGGAGAGGCTTTTGCAGCAGTCATAGGACCGTTGATAGAAGTTCCTGCTCTGATTCTATTAGTCAAATATGCATTGGCTCATAGGCGCGGTAGTGTAGATCGAATAGAAAAATAAGGCTATAGTTCGATTATTTCTTCGGGTGCCTTGGTTAGTTTTTCTACTCCTTCGCTTGTTACAACCCATGAATTTTCGATACCAACAGGGCCTACTTCGGGTATCACAATTTTCGGTTCGAGCGCAAATACCATGCCCGGTTCAAGTTCTGTTTTAATGCGGGGGGCAAAGACAGGGTCTTCGTTGATCTCGAGTCCTATGCCGTGTCCTATGAAATGTGCCTGTTGTTCGATGCCCATGAATTTATCTTCGAATCCGTCGGCTTTAGCTATTTCTAAAGCTACTTGGTAGATATCTTCGCAAACAATTTTGGGGGCTATCATTTCTGAGAGTTTTTTCTGTATCTTCAGGCAGGTGTTGTGAGCGGCATAGGCTTCGTCGGTTAGTTTGCCGATAGAGAATACGCGGCTCATATCGCACATGTAACCGTAGAAATTGCCTCCCATATCGACCATAACGCTGTGCCCTTCTGTTAGCGGAGTGCCATTTACTCCGATGGGGAGCGAATGGTGAGTACCGGCTCCTCCTAATGCAAAGTCGTAGGGTGAGGGAGCTGCCGCATTGTTGCCACTGAGTACGCTGCCCATAAAGATTTCCATACTTTGTCCGAATACTCTAAATAGGCCTAGATTGCCATTCTTTCGCATGAGCCGCTCTATTTCGATAGAAAAATCGAGATCGGTCATCCCTTTTTGATAAACAGATGGTATCTGTTCGTAGGCTTTGGTATGGAGCTGTGCCGAACGACGGAATACTTCGACTTCGTATTCAGTCTTCACACTTCTTGCTTTGCGGATGATATCTGTACCATTGACAATTTCCGCATCCGGAAATAGTTTGCTCAGACGCATGTATGAGGAGTAGGGAAGCTCGTCGCCTTCGAGCATCAGCTTGTCTGGTGTTTCGAGTTCAAGTTCTTTCAATTTGGCAGGGATTTCTTCAGGCTTACGTATGGAGACGACATGCTCGCCTGTAATGTTGTGTGGCCTTTTGAGAAATAAAATGGCCGGAGAGTTGAGAGGTAAATACAAATAGCCGCATACAACGCGACCGAAAGTATAAAGCATGTTTACATTACATGTTATGAGGGCGGCATTGATGCCCTTCTTTGCCATGAAGACACGAATCTTATCTCTTCGCATCTTAAGTTCAGGTTGAAGCATATCTTTGTATCTTTTTAAAGTATAATGACGCAAAGATAATAAAGAAATAGTTGAAACTGAAACTTATCTCTTCTTTTTCTTATTTATTAATATAGTATAAGGATCTTCTTCTACGACGGCTATTTCGAAACATGTTTTAAGATCTCTTGGTGTAATTTGAAGTGGCGGTTTTATTTCTTTAGCTAATTCGCTGACTTCCACTATCGAATAACCACTGCCAAGAATATCGAGTTCACGAGCTGCCCGATAAGATAAGTCGATCATCAATCGTTTGTTGAACGGACCTCGGTCTGTAACTTTAACAATAACGATTTTGCCGTTCCGGGGATTCTTTACTTGTAGTAGAGTGCCAAGTGGATAAGTGCGGTGGGCGCACGTAAGGCTGTCGCGATGATACCTGCCGCCATCAGACGTGCGATGGCCATGTAGCCGATTACTATAAAAAGTTGCATTGCCTACCTTCTGTGCTTGAAGGCAGGTAATGCAAAAAACTAAGTATGTAAAAATTAAATATGCTTTTTTTAAAATCATACAATTCCTTGTGCCAGCATAGCATGGGCTACTTTCATGAAGCCTGCAATGTTTGCACCTTTCACATAATTAATATAGCCGTCGGGCTCTGTGCCATACTTCACGCACTGTGCATGAATGCTGTGCATGATCTGGTGCAACTTCTGGTCAACTTCTTCGGCTGTCCAGCTAAGGTGCATTGCATTTTGTGACATTTCAAGCCCGGATGTAGCTACACCGCCGGCGTTGACTGCCTTACCCGGTGCATATAACATCTTCTTCAGAATAAACAAATCGATAGCTTCCGGTGTACATCCCATATTGGAGATCTCGCCGACACAGATAAACTTATTGTCGATGAGTTTTTGAGCATCGTCACCATTCAGTTCGTTTTGAGTAGCGCAAGTGAGAGCAATGTCTGCTTTTACTTCCCATGGACGACGGTTTGCAAAGAACTTAGCATTTGGATACTTTTCTGCGTAAGGTGCAACGATGTCGTTACCGGAAGCACGTAGGTCGAGCATATAGTCTATCTTTTCTCCGCTTACGCCGTCTTCGTCGAGAATGTAGCCGTCGGGACCGGAGATGGTAATAACTTTAGCTCCAAGTTGTGTGGCTTTCGTCACAGCTCCCCAAGCAACATTTCCGAAACCGGAAACGACAATTGTTTTGCCTTTGATGTCGATGCCTTTAGTCTGTAACATTTGATTTACAAAATAAAGACCACCGAATCCTGTTGCTTCAGGACGGATGAGAGAACCGCCATATTCTAAGCCTTTACCAGTGAATGTGCCGGTAAATTCGCGGGTTAGCTTTTTGTACATGCCGAATATATAGCCGATTTCGCGACCGCCTACACCTATATCACCGGCTGGAACATCCATATCTGGGCCTATGTGGCGCCACAATTCGAGAACGAATGCTTGGCAGAAACGCATGATTTCGGCATCACTCTTGCCACGTGGTGAGAAATCGGAACCACCTTTGCCTCCACCCATAGGCAGTGTTGTCAATGCATTCTTGAATGTCTGTTCGAAGCCTAAGAATTTAAGAATAGACAAGTTTACTGATGCATGGAAACGTAAACCGCCTTTGTACGGTCCAATGGCATTATTGAATTGAACACGATAGCCGAGATTGGTTTGAACTTCACCTTGGTCGTCTACCCAAGTAACGCGGAATGTGAAGATACGATCGGGCTCTACTAAGCGTTCGATGATTTTTGCTTTTTCAAATTCTGGATGTTGGTTGTATACTTCCTCAATTGAAATGAGGACTTCTTTAACTGCTTGGAGGTACTCAGACTCTCCGGGGTGTTTGGCCTCCAACGAGGTCATGATTTTTTCAATATTCATAATAAAGTATTTAAAGGTTATGATAAAATGTCATAAATCACTCTGCAAATATAAGTATTATTTTGAATGACGCTAAACAAAATGGCAATAAAATAATATTTTTTTGATTTTTTGTTATAATGACACTTTCTTACGGTTCTGCTCTATTTTGAATGTTTTGAACAAAAATCAGCAAAAATGTTTATATTTGCAAGTAGTTTGCATTTTATTTTTAAAGATTGCTAGAATTTTGTGCTTTCTGATAATAAATGAGATATGGCGGTTTGTTTTATTTTTTAAGAGAAAAAGATGGAAGAGAAGAAGCTTTATATTAAAAATATGGTGTGTGCCCGATGTATATCGGCAGTAAAGTCGCAACTCGACAGATTGAATATCGGTTATATATCAGTTGTCTTGGGCGAGGTGGAATTGACTGGCGCTCTCGATGCAAAACAAAAAGAGGAGCTGCGCGAAGCGTTGCTGTCTCTGGGCTTTGCATTGATAGATGACAGACGGAGCCGATTGATAGAACAGGTGAAGTCTATTATCATAGAATTGGTACATTATAGCGATGAGGAACTCAAAGTTAACTTGTCGGACTATATTGCCCAAAAGGTGCATTTGGACTATCATTATATCAGCGATCTCTTTTCGGAAGTGACTGGATATACTATTGAAAAGTATTATATTGCTCAGAAAGTGGAACGTATCAAAGAATTGTTGGTATACGATGAACTTTCGTTGAGCGAAATAGCCGATATGCTCAACTACTCGAGTGTGGCTCATCTTAGTGCGCAGTTTAAAAAAGTAACGGGATTGACGCCTACCTATTATAAAAAGGTAGGGGCGGATAAGCGTAAACCTTTGGATAAAGTGCTCTGAGGAGAGAATGTTATAAATCTTTCCGGAAATTGTGTAAAGCGTTTCCTAGTCTTTTATTCTACTTTTGTGATAAAGAAAGCTCTCTTGTAGAGCAAGTCTGTCATTATAATAAAAAGAAAGTATGAATAAGAATAATGTAACTCGCCATTTTCCGGTACTCAACCTGCATTGTGCAGGGTGTGCCGCTCGCGCCGAGCAGATTCTTTCGTCACAGAAAGGTGTCGCTCGTGCTAGTGTGAACTTTGCGTCGTTGACGGCTGTTGTAGAATATAATGCTTCGGAAGTGACACCCGGTGAACTTAGAAAGGCTGTGCGTGATGGTGGATACGATCTGTTGATTGAAGACGATGACGACTCTCACCGAGCCGAGCAGCTCCGCGCTGCCTATCTCGTCTCACTGAAGCGTGACCTTATCGGTGCCGTTTCGCTAACAATACCCATTATGGTGATAGGTATGGCCATGCATTCGTATGTTTGGACGCCTTTGGTTTTGTGGCTATTGTCTACGCCGGTAGTGTTCTATATGGGCCGGGAATTCTTTAAAGGTGCATGGACGCAATTGATTCATCGCACATCCAATATGGATACCCTTGTGGCACTTAGTGCCGGCATTGCCTATCTATTCAGTTTGCTCAACTTATTGTTCCCTTCTTTCTGGATAAGCCGTGGCATCGAACCTCATTTCTATTTTGAAAGCGCGGCAGGCATCATATCCTTTATATTGCTGGGGCGTTGGTTGGAGAATAAAGCAAAGGCAAAGACATCGGATGCCATTAAACAGCTGATAGGACTGCGCCCCGAAACGGTGACTCGGGTAGACGAGCAAGGTGTGTCGAGTATTGTGCCTGTGAGGAGTATCGTGGTAGGCGATCTTGTTAGGGTAAAGCCGGGCGAACGTATAGCGGTAGATGGTATCATTGTGGATGGCGCTTCTTATGTAGACGAGAGCATGCTTACCGGCGAGTCGATTGCAATTGCCAAGGGCAAGGGCGATAAAGTGTTTGTGGGTACGATGAATCAGAAAGGAAGTTTTGTTGTGCGCACTCAGCAGACGGGCAAAGATACGGTACTGGCACATATCATTCGTTTGGTGCAAGAGGCAGAGGGGAGTAAGGCTCCTGTTCAAGAGTTGGTCGATCGTGTTGCTGCTGTATTTGTGCCCACGGTTATTGTCTTGTCTCTTCTCTCTTTCGGTATATGGATAATTTTGGGTGGAGCAAACGGTTTCTCGCATGGCTTGTTGGCTGCTCTTTCGGTATTGATTATCGCTTGTCCTTGCGCTTTGGGACTTGCCACGCCTACGGCTATCATGGTCGGTATAGGCAAGGGAGCTTCGAACGGTATATTGATAAAAGATGCCCGCAGCCTCGAGATAGCCAAAAAGGTAAACGTAGTGGTGCTTGATAAGACGGGAACGATAACGGAGGGCAAGCCTTCGGTGACCGATGTGGTTTGGTTTGCACCCGAGCGAAGTGATATATTAATAGGTATCGAAAGCATGGCCGAACATCCATTGGCCGAAGCTATCGTGCATCACTTTAATGGACAGTCTGCTCCGGTATCGGCCTTCGATAGCCTCACGGGGTTGGGCGCAAAGGCTTCGTGCGGAGATAAAACATACTATGTAGGCAATCGCTCATTGATGGAAGCATCGGGCATATCGGTCACTACTTCGCAGCAAGAAACGGCCGAACGGTTGGGCAATATGGCCAAAACAGTAGTATGGTTTGCCGACGAACAACACGTACTGGCTATCTTGGCATTGGCCGATAAGGTAAAGGAACATTCGAAAGAGGCTATATCGCTATTGCGCAAAAGCCATATCGATGTTTATATGCTCACAGGCGACCAAGAATCGGTAGCAAAGCAAATAGCTCTTGATGCTGGCTTGGAAAACTATCGTTGGGGAGTGATGCCCTCCGATAAAGTGGACTTCGTGAAGCAACAGCAACAGAAAGGCTTAGTGGTAGCTATGGTTGGCGATGGCATAAACGATAGCGCTGCCTTGGCACAAGCCGATTTGGGCATTGCCATGGGGGCGGGTAGTGATATTGCTATCGAGGCTGCTCCTGTAACGATTATCTCCTCGGACTTGATGAAGATTTCTGCTGCTATACGACTCTCCCGACAGACAGTGACCACTGTTCGTCAAAACCTGTTTTGGGCATTCATCTATAACATTATAGCCATACCTATTGCTGCAGGCATACTTTATCCGGCTTTCGGCTTCTTGCTCAGTCCGATGATAGGAAGTGCGGCAATGGCAATGAGTAGTGTGAGTGTCGTAAGCAACAGTCTACGTCTGAGGTATAAAAAATAAAATAGTGAGACGGGAGAGATAACTTCCTAGTCTTTGACCTTTATTTTACAGTCCGAAAGGTCTTCGATAATAGCAAGAGATTCGACACGTACGCCTTCTGCCTCGAGCCGTTGACGTCCGTGTTGGAATTCTTTCTCAATGATGAATCCCATTCCTACCAGATTGGCGCCTCCTTGTTTTATGAGGTCTATAACTCCCATTGCAGCGTTGCCATAAGCAAGGAAATCGTCTACGAAAAGAACATTGTCTTGCGGAGTCAGATAATCAGAACTGATGACAACATCGTAATCTCTGTCTTTGGTGAAAGAATGAACTTTGGTACACAACGCATTTTTCATCGTTTTAGGAGATTTCTTCTTGCCGAATACGACAGGCAGTCCCAATAGATAACCGGTCATGATGGCCGGTGCTATGCCGCTGGCTTCTATTGTCATAATCTTGTTCACATTGGTAGAAGCAAACTTCCGGACAAATTCTACAGCGATAGATTTCATCAATATCGGATCCATCTGGTGATTGATGAAACTGTCTACTTTTAGTATACCTCCCGGAAAACATGTTCCGTCCTGCAATATTCTTTTCTTCAGTAATTCCATTTATATCTTATTTGTTCTTTCTTAAATCTTTTACTCGTACAGCTTTGCCTTCACTTTGCGGCAGACTTCCTTTCTTGACTAATTTGATTTTAGGAGTCAGTAGTATTTCGTCTTTCATTTCGCGCGAGATGGCTTTCTGTAACTGTTGCAACTCAATGTAATTATCGGTCGACAGTTCGTTGAGCTCTGCTTCGACAATCATTTCGTCGGCATCTTCGTTGCTCAATGTGATGAGGTAGTTGCTGCCTAGCTCGGGATGTCCTACCAAGACTTTCTCTACCTGCATCGGGAAGATATTTACTCCCTTCACAATAAACATATCGTCGCTACGTCCTTTTATGCGGTCTATGCGGCGTGCCGTTCTTCCGCAAGGGCATTCGTCGGGTATCACTCTGGTCAGATCGTGTGTGCGATAGCGTATGAGGGGCATCATCTGGCGGTCGAGTGTCGTCAGTACCATTTCGCCTATTTCGCCATCAGGAACCGGTTCGCCGGTTTCCGGATTGATAATCTCCAGCACGTAGCAGTCTTCCCATATATGCATGCCGTTCTGCTCGATACATTCGAAACCTACTCCGGGACCATTCATTTCGGTCATTCCGAAGCTATTGTATGCTTTTACATTGAATAGAGTTTCTATTTTCCGCCTTTGTTCTTCGGTGTGCGGTTCGGCACCGATAAAAAATGTCTTCAGGGTGGTGCTTCGAGGGTCGATGCCTTCTTCCTGAAATACTTCGGCCAGTCGGATAGCATAGCTCGGGATAGCATGCAACGCAGTGGTTTTGAAGTCCGTGATGAACTTGATTTGCCGCTTGCTGTTTCCGGCAGCGGCAGGTACTGTAAGTGCACCGAGTCTTTCGGCGCCATACTGAAATCCCAAACCACCGGTAAACATACCGTATCCCGAGCTATTCTGAAAAACATCCGTCTTTCGCACGCCGGCCGTATACATGCAGCGGGCAACGAGGTTGGCCCACGAGTCGAGGTCGTGTTGCGAATGAACGATGACAGTCGGAGTACCTGTAGTACCGCTTGAAGAGTGAATTCTGACGCCATCGTTGCGCATATCTCCTGCCACCAGGCCGAACGGATAATTGGCGCGCATATCGGGTTTGGTTGTGAAAGGCAGCTTTCGGATATCCTCGATATGTTTGATGCTGTCGGACGTGATACCATGTGCCGCGAATACCTTACTGTAATAAGGTGAATGGGCGGCAATCTCTATGGTTCTCTTTAATCTCTCAACTTGGAGTTTCTCCAATTGTGGGCGAGGCATTGTTTCTATTTCCTCTTCCCAGTACTTCGATGTCATTTTTTCTTTATCTTATGGTTAAACGATTGTCTTCGTCTTATTGCACGTGCTTATCGGCTATTTCTTTGCCGGCAGCCAATGCTTTCAGATTCATTTCTACAATAGCTTCTCCTTTGCGTTCGAAAATCTCTCGAACACTTTGTTTCATGGTCTCGTAGTCGATGCCAAGAAAGGGGATGGTAGCACCAAGCAGTACGATATTTGCTACTCGTGCCGAACCGGCCTCTTTGGCTATGTCGTCTACATTGATCACTACTTTTTGAGGAACTTTGTCCAATTCCTTTGTCAAGGCTTCTTCCGAAGGATAATTGTCGATATTGATAAGCGGAGTACTGTTTGTCACAAGCCAGCCTTCTTTACTCAGATAGGGTAGGTAGCGCAGGCTTTCCATCGGCTCGAGCGAAATAATCAAGTCGCATTTGCCTGTTGCTATCAAGTCCGATGCAATGGGCTTGTCGCTGATGCGTAAGTTCGATTGAACATCGCCGCCTCGTTGGCTCATTCCGTGAACCTCGGCTTGTTTCATATATAATCCCTTCTTGAGGGCTGCTTTCCCGATAACTGTGGCTATGGACAGAATGCCTTGTCCACCAACACCTGAGAGAATGATATCTTTTTTCATGATTTTGCCTGCTGTTTCTTTTTACGTGCTAATGTTTGAATACAATCTCTACGTGGAATGATGACCGATACGCCTTTGTATTCGATTTCTTCGCGGAGTATCTGTGCCATCTCTTCGTAATTCTTCTTTAATGGAACGACAACGCGAATGTGAGCTTTGTCTACACCGATGCCGGCGCAGATCGCTTCTATCTTACCTGTTCCGGCAGAGTCCTGCCCGCCGGTCATTGCGGTTGTTTCATTGTCCGAGATAATGATTGTTACGTTGGCATTGCTGTTCACGCAGTCTAGCAGACCGGTCATGCCCGAGTGGGTAAAGGTAGAGTCGCCTATCACAGCAACCGATGGGAAGAAACCGCCGTCGGCAGCACCTTTTGCCATCGTGATGGAAGCTCCCATGTCAACGCACGAATTGATGGCGTAGAATGGAGCACCTGCTCCCAGTGTGTAGCAACCTATGTCGCTGAAAACTTTGTGCAGCGGATATTCTGCTTTTAATACTTCGGTCAGAACGGTGTACATGTCGCGGTGTCCGCATCCTTGACATAGAGCGGGCGGGCGAACTTCTACGATAGGAGAAGCGGGGAACTCTTGTTTGTTCTCACGACCTAGTGCACGGGCTACAGAATCGGGATTCAACTCGCCGTCGCGTGGCAGTGTGCCGTCCAAACGACCTTTGACTGTTATGCCGAGAGCCAGATAACCTTTCAGCTGTTTTTCTACAAAGGGTTGTCCGTCTTCAATTACAAGAATGGATTCGCATTCTTCAACCAGTTTAGTCAACTGCTTCTTTGGAAGCGGATATTGTCCGATCTTCAGCACCGGATATTCGCAACCTTCCGGATAACTTTCCATCAGATAGTTGAAACCGATACCGCAGGCTATGATGCCCATCTTCTTGTTGGGACCATCAATGTATTTGTTGAATGGAGACTCTTCGGAAGCTTTCAGAAATTCGTTCTCTTTGGCTATCAATTCTCTGTTGTGCTGGCGTGCAATAGCGGGCAGCAATACGAATTGGCGAGGATCTTTACTGAAAGATATTTCGTTTTGTGGCTTTTGGGCTTTTCCTTCAACGCCCGAACGGGAGTGAGCCAATCGGGTGACGATTCTGAGCAGAACAGGTTCTCCTATCTTCTCAGAGAATTCAAAACCTTGATAAACCATGTCATAAGCTTCTTGCTGATTGCAGGGTTCAAAGAACGGAATCATGGCAAAGTCGCCATAAAAACGGCTGTCTTGCTCATTTTGTGAAGAGTGCATGCTGGGGTCGTCGGCAGCTACCACAATGATACCGCCGTTGGCACCTGTCATGGCCGAGTTGACAAAACAATCTGCCGCTACATTCATACCTACGTGCTTCATACATACTAAAGCGCGCTTGCCTACAAACGACATTCCCAGTGCTGCTTCCATAGCTGTTTTCTCGTTGGTACACCAACGGCTATGGATGTTTCTTTCGGCGGTGATCGGTGCGCCTTGAATGTACTCAGTAATTTCGGTGGACGGAGTACCAGGATAAGCATAAACGCCCGAAAGTCCGGCATCTAAAGCCGCTTGTGCAATTGCTTCATCGCCAAGGAGGAGTTTTTTACTCATAGTAATTAGTTATTTTAATGTTAATATATATTATAGATACCGCTTTCGATATAAAAGCGGTACCGTCGTTGTCGTTAATTATTTGTAAATGCGGTTTTCGTTCAGCGTCTTCCAGTATTTGCGTGCGTTTTGCATGTGCTCTTTGAAAGTTGTTGCAAAGGCATGAGTTCCGGAGAAATCGTTTTTGGCGCACATGAAGAAGTAATTGTGTTTCGTACGGTTCAATACGGCTTCTATACTTTCGACGGTCGGTATTCTGATAGGTCCGGGAGGCAATCCGATGTGGGTATAGGTGTTGTATGGAGAACTGACGCGCAGGATAGCTCCAGATACCCGATGCAGATCGAACTGTTTTACCGCAAATTTAATGGTCGGATCGGCTTGCAACGGCATTCCGGCATTGTAGCGGTTCAGATACATGCCTGCCACCATGGGCTTTTCCGATTTATTGTTTGTCTCTTCTTCGATAATCGAAGCGAAGATGCTTACTTGTATAGGGGTCAGTCCCAACGAAGCGGCTTTCTTTGTGCGACTTTCGTCCCAGAACTGTTTGTTCTCCTTTATCATTCGTTTGAAGAAATCATCGAGCGAGATGTTCCAATACATTTGATAAGTATTGGGTATGAAAAGGGCCGGAACCGATTCGGGGGTGTAACCGATAGATGCCAAGTAGTCTGTATCGTTCAACTTGGCAGCCACCTGTGCCGAATCTATCATTAGCTGAGTACTTAGGTAATGAGCCATTTTGTCCATCGTGCGCACACTACCTATGGTAAGGTCTACCGGAGTTTGGCGTCCTTTGTACAATTTGTTGAATACCCTCAGGCAGTTGTCGCCCCGCTTGATGGCATAACGCCCCGGGCGGATATGATCGGCATAGTCGAACTTCTTGGCGAGCCAATAGAATGCGGCAATGTGACCGGGATTGGCTTGCGACCTGATTTTTTTGTAAACAGCAGCTGCATTGTCTTTCGGATAGATGAGCAGATAAGTTGTCTTTTGAGGATGAAACTGGGAGGACAGAAAGAAGTAGTACAAAAAGCCTCCGATGATAAGAAGAACTGCGAGAATAGATGACGCGGTAATAATGAGTATCTTTTTCTTTTTAGATTCCATTGAATTAATTACTAAATTGAGGGCAAAGATAGTGTAAGTCAAAGACAATAGAAAGAATAAATCTGAAAAAATATTCTTTTATTGTCACAATATTGTTCGCATTTATATTTGAAAAGAATCTTTATGCAATAGCCCCTTCTATTTGGATGTTTGAGCATACAAATACTAGAGGGCGATTGAATCTCTACAGCTGTACCGCAAAATGTGGTCGTACATAATTGAATAACTAAACGAGGGTAGAGTAGCACCATACGTTACTAATTTTTTTTACATCCGTTCGTTTTTTGTAAAACGATAGAGTATATTTGTCGTCCCACCTTAGTGGGACGCATGTCGTACATAGGTGAGACGCATGTCCCACAGCTGTGGGACATGCGTCTCACCAGGGTGATTCAATAAAAATAAACAGGTGACAGGGCTGACGCATTAAGAATTAGTTTAAGCATTTTCATTATACATTGTTAACTTAATACATTTATATATAGTTTATTATATTGTTTTTATGTCCGTATTATTTACTATCTTTACATGACTTTAATACATTAAATATGTAAATAATATGGACTTAGTAACAATATTAAGAGAAGTTGAAGATCCAAGAAGGGATCATTTAAAGGAGCACAGTTTGGAGTGCATTTTTTATATTACGATGGCAGCGG
>JAYRGW010000054.1:0-19152 GCA_041907665.1 Bacteroidaceae bacterium | reverse complement strand
AATTTTCACCATGTGAAAATCGAATATTCACTGAAGATAAGGAAAATTTGATGGCTTGAAATATATTGCAATCTCTGAAACTTTAAAAAGAGGATGTAACATAATCTTTAATATGATACACCCTCTTGTTTCATTTAATTGATATTATTGGTGTACTGATTAATCCCTTTTATCGAAGCTATTGGACTTGTACAGCATCATAATTCAGATATTTATCCACCAGTATCATGCTTGCAGGCTTCAGATTGATTTTCAAATGATGCTTGGCCTTAAACTTTATGACACACAAATCGAGATCGCCGCTAAGCGTTTCTTTATCTCCGATATTGACGAAAGTGGGATATAACACTTTTTCGCCCGTTTTATGAAGACGGTCGTAAGTCAGATTTTCCATCTCGTTGGTATGGATCGATTGCGTACCGATATACTCGAGGTCGTTTTGATCGTATGGCAGAGCAAAGCTAAAGGCATTGACCGCTTTCAGGTTTATGCCCTTCACCGTGATGCTTATAATGTCGTCTTTGGCATATTCTTTTGCAACCGAGTCGACTAAAACGATACTACCGGATAGCTTCTGCAAAGAGTCGCATTCTTCTTTTATTCCCCCTTCGAGCGCAGTAGCGACAGTGGAAATATCGTAAGCATCGATCAGTCCGTTTTTGTTGATATCACCGTTGCTTATATAGCCGTCGAAATCGGGATCGCCCTTACGCAATCCGGTGTAGTTGGTATATGAAACGAGGTCGTTGTTGTCTATCTTACCGTCGTTGTTTATATCGCCGGGGATATAGCTTGCAGTATGCGGCACTTTGAACACATAGAATTCGCGACCGGATCCATACCCCCCTACCCCTTCGGTAACACATATCTTGATATAACGAGCCTTAGGATGATCGGTGAAAGAGAATACTTTTGTATCGCCGTTTCGCTCCCAAACGAAAGGTTCCGCTTTGGTCCATTCCTTCTTGTCGAGACTATAGGATACCGTGCCCTTGAGAATGGTTCCGTTTCCACCGTCCTTGCGTGGTAAATATTCGAATCGGTCGAGCACATCGATGCTTCGAAGGTCGATCGTCAGGTTGTAAGGAAGAGCGTTTTCGTGATATTTGGTATGCCAGATGTCGCCGGTGTCGGAGAAATCGAACAGATGATAGAGTTCGAATCCTTCTTGACTTGGAGCCGAGGCATCACCGTGTATGTTTTGAATGGCGAATTCGAGCGGATCGGATTTGGTTGTTGCTTTCGTCTCCGTCCAATCGGACACGCCGCTTTTGTTCACCGCACGCAACTTGAAGGCATAAGTCGTTTGGGTGGTGAGCCCGTCGAACAGCATGCAAGTGTCTTTGATGTTGGTATAGATATTGCCGTTGTAACTGATTTCGTAATAATCGGCACCCGCAACTTTGCTCCACGAAGGAGTCAGAGCATACGCCTGCCGATGCGGCTCCGTCACCTGAAATTGTGCGGGAGCAGTCAGCTTACCGGTGGATAGCAAAGACAAGTTTTTGGGTGAAAACTCGTATCCTTTTATAGTAAGGGTAATAGCTGCGGAAGTAATATCGGTAGGAGCCAACTTGACATACAACAGAGGATTTTTGATGATGACGGCCTTTGCCAGTGCACTCCCCTTGGTGGCAAAAGTATCGAAACGAGGTGAAGCATCATAAAAACAAACATTCTGCCCGGCGGAAAGACTGTTCATAGACTTAACTTCTTTCAGCAAGATGGTTTTGTTGCCGATCGTTGCTTGTACAAGTTGGGGCTTTGCCGTAACGTTTATTCGGAATTCCGTTGCCTTGACCTTTACGAAACCGTCGAAAGTTCCTCTGGTAGGATGCACGGTAATAGTTGCCACACGACCAGCCACACTGGATTCGATGAGAGTAGTCGTGCTCTTGCCCGATCGATAGGCTTCGGTAGTACCGTCGTCATGATACTCAGTAAAAGCGCTTTTACCTTCGGGGTATACCTCGTATATGCGTCGCTTCCGATCGATTTGAGAAACATTGTTATTGGGATTTGCCATCGGGATAATGGCCCCTGCCTTAACAAAAGCAGGAAGTTTCCACAGGGGAGCGTCGAAGCTATTGATGATACGATTGCCCTTGTATTTCTCTCCGGTGAAATAATCGATCCAATTGCCTGAAGGCAAATAGATGCCATTGCGTATGTCGTGTCCCTGCAAGTCGCAGTTGGTCTGCTGATAAATGGGAGCAATCAGGAAAAAAGGACCGTACATGAATTGATATTGCGTAGCTGTGCCGCACGTATAATCGTTGGGCGCCTCGAGCAGCATAGCACGTATGAGCGGCATACCGTCGGTAGCCTCTTTGGCGATGCTATATGTATAGGGTATCAGTTGTGACTTGAGCTTGAGATACCACCGATTAATCGAAGTGGCAGGTTCGCCCAAGGCCTGCGGATATTTCTCGTTGGCTCCCCACCCGTCCATATTGAGCTGCATGGGAGTAAATGTTTTCCATTGAAAATCGCGAACATTCACCAGTAAGTTTCGACCGCCAAAGATACCGTCCATATCCGAAGTAATGTTGGGCATACCCGATAGTCCGGCACCTATATAGGTGGGAATATGAAAACGAATATATTCCCATTCACCGCCGGTCTGATCTCCCGTCCATACCCCTGCATATCGTTGCGTTCCGGCCCATCCGTCGAGTGTGATAATAAACGGACGTGCATTGTTTCCGTATCCGGGCATAATATGAGCAACATCGGAAACGCCGTTCAACCCGAAAGAGTATCCCTCGCCTACCCATGCCACATCGGTCTTGAGCACCCTGACACCGGCATCCCGCACTTCTTTGACGATGTCTCTTTGCAATAGAGCGCTTACTCCATCTTTAGGATGCAAGTCCGACTGTGTCCACAGTCCTATCTGCACACCATTTTGGCGCGCGTAATCGCCAAATGCCTTAAGATTTTCAATATTCCCGTCGAGTGTATTCGTTTGGCCATATCCGGCTCCGTACCCATCGTTGGGAAGAATCCATCCCAATGGCATATCGTATTTCTTATAGCGATCGATGACGGCTCTGGCAGAAAACAGATAATTGTTTGTCTCGCCATTGAGCGATTCTTTGATTCCACCATTATCCTTCTGGCTTTCTTTGTAACGCTTGCCGTCTTCGAACAAGATACCTTCTTTACTCTCTTTCCAAAAATCTCGGTTGTAAGCATTGAGATGTCCTTCGTAGAAAGCAAATTCGGGTAGCAACACAGGCTTGCCGGTGAGCTGATAGTAATCGTTCAAAATAGAAACGGGACTATTGTCTATCATAATGAAAGCGTCTAGATAAGACGTATCGTGCATGATTTTGACTTTGCCCTTTTCGGAAGCGCCGAAATCATATTTGCCCTTCTTGAAGGTATGACACAACATGCCATATCCGCCGGTAGACCAGAAGAAAGGTGCGGGAGAAGCCACCCCACCGTCAGTCCAACTATTTTGATTTTCAATGGCGATGATTTTCCCTCGATGAGAAAAACGTCCGTTTTGCACTCCGCCGCCATAGAAATATTCGTGAAGGCTCTCTTTGAGTGTCACAGTCACCCGTTCTTTCTCAAAAGAGATGGGCGCCGCCTGTTCCAGAACAACAGTCGACGTTTTGCGATCGGTTATCTTCATACAAAGCGACTCTCTGTTTATGGTTACCAGCATCCGCGCGGTTTCGATATAAACATTTTCATTATCGTCGCGAACCGATAAACCGGAAACATCTCTTCGCGGATTATCGGTCAATATCCGGGCATAAGGTTTGGCTTCAGGTTCTCGCATGGCACCACCGGCATTGTCTTGAAACATGCGGAATATATTATCACCGTAGAAGTCGAAAGTGATGTATCGATTATCAGAAAAGACAACCTCTACAGATGTCGGATTCGTCTTGCGACAACTGACGATTCTGTTGGCCGCCAATGCTTGTACTTCGTTACCGATTTGTATCGCTCCTGTTTTCGATTCGACAGAAGGTGATAATAAAAACAGTATGGAAAACAATGTGATTGCAAACTTTCTCATATTTATTTAGAACCCGTTAAAAAAATGTTTGAAATAAACCATTAAAAGCGTTCCTCATTCATCCATATGCTTGTTTTATCGGAAGTATGACCAACTCGCACAGAAATAAATCGATAGATTTTAAAGAAACGGTGTGGCAATATATGGAGAAAATTTTGGTTATGCAAGTACAATGGCAAAAACAAATCGGTAAGGAGCATAAAACACATTTGCGTATTTTATAGAAGTGACCATTCCGATTGATATAAGAATAATTGCTAATTGGATGTTTTTCAAACGGCACTTACTGCGCTATCGAACACTATTACCAAAGGAATTATGATGTAAGACTTTCATTTTCAACAAAAATTTATTTTGATAACAGTATTATATTCTATTCAGAATTATCTAACTTTGTTTTCAAATTATACCGCACAAAAAATAAATAGTTCACCAGTAGAATTACCATAATAGAGATACGTAACCAAATGTTATATTAAAATGAAACACCTATGTCTTTCAATCATAATCTTTTTATCCGCTCTCAGTTCCAATGCACAGACGACACTCAACAAAGATTCGTTAGCGTCTGACTTCAGTTATCTTATAAAACTACTAGAGTCCACTCACCCCGACCCATATAGTGGCTTTGGAGGAAAAGTTTTTTTTCACAAAGCCGTCAACGATGCTTTGCAAGATTTGCAGAAAAATGCTTGTACAGAGACGACGTTTGTGAACAAGGTCAATGCATTTCTTTCTAATATTCACGACGGACATACAGGAGTACAATATAAAAAAAGTTCCGATACAGAACGCTATGCACAACGCATAGCATTCAGAGTGATTCCCGATGGATTGATCGTTGACGGAATAAGTACCAGTCATAAAGAACTGTTAGGAGCTAGATTGGACAGTATCAATAATGTTGGTATTGTAGAGCTGTTGAAACGCATGGAACACCTATATCCATGCGAAAATATATATGCCAATTATGATGCTTTGCATTGGGAAGCAAATTCGGAGAATCTATTGCGCCAACTCGGCACCCAATTCACCGATTCCGTCCGTTACTCTTTACGCACTGCCGATAACAAATCGGTGATCCTTTCACTGCCTCTTGTGAACAGCGACTCGCTCTACAACATACCCATCACATTTACCTCTGCCAGTAAAAAATCACCATCCAAAAACCTGAGCTATCAATTTGCCGATAAAGAAAGGCATATAATGGTCATACGTATCAGCAAAATAATGGCACGTGAGAACTACGAATATTGCTGGAAGAACAAGTGGGATGGAGCCTACGACGACATTAAAAACTATTATAAATATACTTTGAAGAAAGAAATGCCGCGTGACACAATAAAAGCATTAGCAGGTATACCCTCGTTCTCGGAGGTTTTTGCCAACATGCTCACTCAAATGAAAAAATACAAGTCTGAGAATCTGATTATCGACCTTCGAAGTGATGGCGGAGGATGGACACCGATTGTGCTCCCCTCGCTGTTAATGATGTATGGTGACGATTATATCACAAAAGACATGAACACCAAATTCTACCGTCTTATTTCGCCATTGTATTTGCAAAAGATCAATACTACTCTTGACGTATTCAACCGGCAGCAAGATACCCATTACAAAATAGGAGATTACATTTCTGAAGATGACAAGCCGGTTGTTAATACTTCCACAGACAGTTTGCGAAAAAGTTTCATTCTCAATTGCATGAGTGCCTCTTGCCCACTGCTAACTAAATTGAAAGGTAGCCCGTTATATCATCCCCAACATATATACGTTGTAACTGATGCAGGGACTTTCAGTGCCGCTTTCCACTATGCGTTTTACTTATGGCGCATGGGAGCTACTATCGTCGGTATTCCGAGCAGCCAAGCTCCCAACACATATATGGAGAAAACTCCCTTTTGTCTGCCTTATACTCACCTACAAGGGAGCATATCAAACAGTATGCAGATATTTCTCCCTGCCAATGACAGACGCGCCAAGATATTCTATCCAGACTTAATGCCAACATATCAAGATTATAAGAAGTATGACTTCGACGCAAATGCAGAAATACTCTATTTATTAGACAAGATAAACAAAAACCTTTCTGCAAAGGACACCAAGCTGCGCCCCACAATCTATAAGAATTGATACCCAAACTTATGATATAGGAATAATAAAATAATTATTCTCGTCTTATAGATTTGATATTTTAAAAACTATAATTAAGTTTATAAACGATTGTGATAAGAAAATATTGTTCTCGAAGATTTTTTTTTAATAATTACATCTTCCTTTGGTTTTATTAAAATATTATTGTTCTTTTGTGAAACAGAATCACTGCATTATAGTTAACATGGACTCTAAGAATAAAACATTTGCTGATATATATAATACCTATTATAAAAAGGCATTCTATTTTGTGAAGTCTTATGTTCACGATGAAAGCGTTGCAGAGGACATCGTTTCAGAATCTTTAATAAAATTATGGGAGCAGTTAAAACAAAGAGAAATAGATCCAATAGCTCCGTTTTTATTGACTATTTTGAAAAATAAAGCTCTCGATTTTCTTAAACATCAAGAAGTGGAGCGTGCCGCTTTAGAAGAAATTAAAAGCTGGAGAGAGTACGATCTTTCTATTCGTATCTGTTCTTTGGAAGAATGCAACCCGTACGATATATTTTCTGGAGAAGTGGAGTCGATTGTAAATTCTACTTTAAAATCATTGCCTCCTCAGACTCGAGAGGTATTTATGATGAGCCGTTTTCAAAACAAATCGAATAAAGAGATAGCCGAATCAATGAATATTTCGGTAAAAAGCGTGGAATATCACATTACTAAGACACTCAAAGTTTTAAGGGTAGCTTTGAAAGATTATCTTCCTATTTTCTTTTTTCTATTTATATAGTTGATTTTTTTAATCTTTCTTTTAGGGATATTTGTTTTTAAGTCGTTTTTATATAAAGGCCAAAAATAAGATGAATACTGAATTGTTACAGAAGTACATTTCTGGCGATGCGAATATTGATGAAACAGAATTAGTTGTGAAATGGATAAACGCAAGCAATGAGAACCGCAGAGAATACATGGCTCAGCGCAAACTTTATGATATCGCATTGTGGCGAACCTCTGATCTCGAAGAAGACGAATTATTAAGTAATAGAAAAAGGCCTGTTAAGATGATATATCGAGAAATCTTGAAGATTGCTGCATTGTTGGCTATCGCTTTCTCGCTCTCTTATTTATGGTTTAATGGAAAAGATTCGGCGTCGGGAGAATTGTTGCAGAGCGTTTATACTCCAGCCGGGCAGCGTACCGAAATTCATTTACCGGACGGGACCCATGTCTGGCTTAATTCGTGTAGTCGATTGACATATTCGAATAAGTTTATAGGCAAATACAGAAGAGTAACATTGGAAGGAGAAGCTTATTTTATTGTCTCGAAGAATAAGGAAAAACCATTCATTGTACAGACAAACAAATATAATATTAAAGTATTGGGGACCGAATTCAATGTCACAGCATATCCTACTGATAAAGAGTGGAAAACGTCATTACTTAATGGATGTGTGAAAATAACCGATAGGTCTGGAGTTGAAAAGATGATGTTGAAACCCAATGATGTAGCCTATTTGGATGGAACTAAATTGCGTAAAACGGTGGTTAGCGATGATAATGAATTTATGTGGAGAAAAGGTTTGCTTTGCTTTACTGATCTTTCAATACATGAAATGGTTCATAAACTGGAGCTATATTATGATGTAAAGATCAGGGTTCATAATAGTAGAATGATGGATAAATATTATACTGGGAAATTTCGTATCGGAGATGGCATAGAACACTTATTGAATGTACTTAAACTCGATAACAAGTTCTCTTATACCTATGATGAAGATAATAAGCTCATAATAATTAATTAACCATTGAATAAAATATTTTGCCTATGAGATAGAAATAATAAAAAGAAAGCGATTTGATGCTGCAACATCAAATCGCCTGAAAGCCAACTAGAATTGGCCAGTTCATAAAAAATAATAAGTTAAACTTAAAATCTCAATTACAAATATATGAAAAATATTTTGTATCAAAGTTCTATTGTGGAATTTAAACTTTTTTTGAGAATCATGAAACTCTCTGTATTAGCCTTATTCCTGTTTGTTGGTACGATGTTTGCTACCGAAACCTATTCCCAATCGAGAAAAGTGACTATCGTAGCAAATAATATTTCGATTAATAAAGTGCTTCTTTCTATCGAGAAACAAACAGATTATCTATTTGTTTTTAATGCTAAAAATGTAAATCTAAACAAGTCAGTTAATGTGAATATGCATAATCGTAGTGTTGCTGATGTCTTAGATGTAATTCTTAGAGGTACTAATATTAATTACATCATGGAAGGAGAAAACATTATGCTGAGAAAGAATTCTATTATTCAAACTAGACATAATGCTCCTACCAATGATAAGAAAAGGATTAGTGGTGTGGTGAAAGATATTTCAGGCATGCCTATTATTGGTGCGAATATATCCGTAACAGGTAATAGTAGCAAAGCGATAACCGATATTAATGGTAAATTTGAAATGGAGATATCTTCGGATGGTATGTTGCAAGTGTCGTATGTTGGCTATGAAGAACGATTCATCAGCACTAAAGACAAGCAAAATTTTGTCATCATTATGAAGGAAAATACGAAGCAACTTAATGAAATAATTGTTGTCGGTTACGGTACTCAGAAAAAAGCGACTTTAACAGGTGCAGTATCTTCTATTTCTTCTGAAAAAATTCAAGAACGAAAAGTTGCTTCTTTGTCAAGTGCTTTAGAGGGAATTATGCCTGGTGTTACTGTTCAGCAAACCTCAGGTGAACCAGGTGCTGATGGAGCTTCGATCCGTATCCGAGGTTTAGGTTCTATTAATTCTGATTCAAATCCACTTGTTTTGGTGGATGGCATTGAAATGGATTTAAATCAAATAGACCCTAATTCTATTGAGTCAATTTCTGTTTTGAAAGATGCAGCCTCGGCTTCTATTTATGGATCACGTGCCTCGAATGGCGTTATTTTGGTGACAACCAAAAGAGGGAACAAAGGAAAAGTCGCTTTGACTTATAGTGGTTATCTTACTATGCAACGCCCAACCAACATGCCTGATCCTGTCCCTGCATGGCAATATCTGCAATCGGAGCTAGAGGCTTGGGATAATGCTGGTATAACTGTTTCGGATGCCCAGCGCACTCAACAGCTAGCTATGATAAAGGCACAGAAAAACTATAAGCCTGACAATTGGACACGCTACGATACAGACTGGAAAAAAGAAACGATTTCGGATTACGCATTGATGCAGAATCATAATGTGACAATGAGTGGTGGTGGTGATAATATCAATTTTTTCACTTCTATCACAACTTTAAACCAAAATGGCCTAATACCAAATGATACTTATAAACGTACCAATATCCTTCTGAATGCTGATGCTCAGATCTTTCCTTGGATGAAAGTAAGTCTTGAAACGGGTTTACGCTTTTCTTCGACCAGAAATCCTGGTGCTGCTACGCCAAAAGCAATTATCAATCAGGCACTCTACATGTTGCCAACTTTGTCTGCGGCGCGTGAACTCGATGGTAATTGGGGGTATGGCAAGAATGGACTAAATCCGACTGCTATGGCTAATGATAGTGGCTTTAAAAAATATAAAACAGGTGAAGTTGTTACTGGTGGTACCGTTACTTTTACTCCTATCAAAGGACTCGAGCTGATTGGACAGTATTCACGACGTCAGATAACAACCCGTGATAGAGTGGTTATTCAACCATATACTGTGTCTTTGCAAGGACAAGTAATGGGAAAATACCCGAATGAAGATAGAGTTAATGAAAGCTGGGGTGAAACTGTTCGTAACTATTACCGAGCACAAGGTTCATATGAAAAAATACTAGGTAAACATTCTGGAAAAATATTGGTGGGATTTCAAGCAGAGGATAATGACTATTCCGATTTTTCAGGATCTCGTAAAGATTTCGATTTGGGTAAATGGTATTTGAGTAATGGTGATGCTTCTACTGCAACTGCTTATGGTACTGCTAGTGGTTGGTCAATGATGTCTTGGTTTGGGCGTATAAATTATAATTTCGATCAGAAATATCTACTAGAGTTAAATGGACGTTATGATGGTTCTTCTCGCTTTTCGAAAGGGAATCGTTGGGGATTCTTTCCTTCGTTATCAGCAGGATGGGTTGTCTCTCGCGAGTCTTTTATGAATTGGGCAGAACAAGCATTAGACCAATTGAAGATACGTGCCTCCTATGGTGTTTTGGGTAACCAAAACATTGGTAATTATCCTTATGCCGCAGTAATTTCATCAGGTTATAGTTATTATTTAGGAGACAATAAAGATATATCAAACGGGGTGGCTCAAGCTTCATTATCTAATAATAATATAGGTTGGGAAAAATCTTCTCAATTTGATGTAGGTATTGATGCTAGCTTTTGGAATGGAAAACTTACTCTAACAGGAGACTTTTATTATAAAAAAATATATGATATGTTGATGAAGTTTCCGCTTCCATACTACGTTGGTATGTCGCCCTCTTTTACCAATGCGGGAGATATGCGTAACCAAGGATGGGAAGTCGGTTTGACCTATAAGGGTAAGCTCCATGACTTTGAATATGGTGCAACCGTTACTTTGAGTGATAATCGGAATAAAATAACGAATCTTAATGGTTTAAATTCGTCAGATAAATCGCTAATGGAAGGATACCCATTGAATGGCATATGGGGCTATCGCACTAATGGTTATTATTCAAGTTGGGATGATGTTTCTGCATCGCCTAAGCTAAGTAATGCTGCCCGTCCCGGTTTTGTAAAATATGTCAAAGTGAATACTGCTCAAGGTACCGATCCTTTAATTATTGATAGCAATGATCAAGTATATTTGGGTGATCCGTTTCCGCATTATGAATATGGCGTCAATATGTTCGCTAAATGGAGAGGATTTGATCTTACAGTATTTATTCAAGGTGTTGGACAACGTAAAACTTATATGAGTGGCGTCGGTTTGAAACCTTTTGCTAATGGCGCTAATTTATTTACTCATCAACTAGATTCTTGGACCCCAGATCATATAAATGCTGCTTATCCGATATTAGTACCAGAAGCAAATTCTAGTGATAACTTTCAAAAATCAGACAAATGGGTTAAGAATGGTTCTTATTGCCGTTTGAAGAATGTTGTTATCGGTTACACTTTACCAAAAACTATTCTGACAAAAATTGGCATTCAAAGTTTACGCTTCTATCTTAGCGGCCAAAACTTACTTACTATTTCTAACTTTTATAAAGGTTATGACCCTGAAGTTTCTTATGATGGAGATATGGGAGGGGAGTTTTACCCTATTATGCAAACTTATACGTTTGGTTTTGATATAAAATTCTAACCTTTTAAATGAATACAATTATGATGAAAATATATAGTATACTTATAAAATCCAAGTTGTTGTTGGCTTTTCTATTCATTCTTTTGGGTACAGGATGTAGTAGCTATTTGGATCAAGAGCCTAAGAGTGATTATTTATCATCTAACTTTTATAATAACGAAGGCGCTATTAAACAAGGTTCAGCTGGATGTTATCAAAGCCTTTGGCTCGATCATTATAATACTAGTTCTATACCATTATCTATATTGTGGGATATGTATACTCCTTATGGCATCGAACGTGCAGATAACTCTTCCATAGGTGTTGGTAATTTTGAACTTCGCACTAATTGGGTGGTTGAAAAAATGTGGCAGGTACTATATACTTCGATTGCTCGTTGCAATTCTGTATTGAGTGGTGCTGAGCCCTACTATAACAATTTGAGTGATGCCGCCAAAGTTTATTTAGCTGAAATAAAAGTTATTAGAGCTCATTATTATATTTATTTAGTTTCTTTATATGGCGATGTGCCTTATTTCTCGAAGCCAGTTAGTGATCAAGAACAGAAAAGTGCGATTCGTACGCCTTGGCAAACAGTTGTTAATAATGTGATTGCTGATTTGGATGATGCTGCATCTATTTTACCATGGACTGCTTCTGAATGGGGACGTGTTGATAAATCTGTAGCATTGGGCCTAAAAGCTCGTATTGCTCTTTATGCTGGTTCTTGGTGTAAATTTGGATATGGTAAAGATGGACAAAAGGATGAGGCAAAAGCGACTCAATATTTTACTATTGCATCGGCTGCTGCTAAGAAAGTGATGGACGAAAGTGGTCGTGACTTAGCCCCAAACTTTGCCGACTTGTTTACTAGAACAGGCCAAATGAAGAGTGCTACAAAAAAAGAGACTATGTTTTTTATGATGTTTTCTGATCAAGGGGATGGTGTATCTCACTATCTTACTTGGGGTGAAGGATCTCGTATGTTTGCCCAGAGTGGGCGTTTTCCGACACAACAGCTTGTCGATACATACGAAATGAGTAATGGCAAACGTATTGATGAAGTTGGTTCTGGCTACAACCCTAAGAAGCCATTTGATTTACGTGATTCTCGTTTGAAGGAAACTATTTACACTCATCACGATACAATTATTGGTAACACTGGTTCAAAATTCAGATTTCTGATGGAACTTTTTAAACCTACTACTAAATCGTGGTCGCCTGATGGAACACAATCGATAGTGACTAATAAAGATTATACAGGTTCTGTCGCTCAGTATGGTTATGCACAAAGCGGTGTGGGTTTCTTATGGAAGAAGTATGATCATTTTGATGACGAATATGCTTATCATCCTACCTATAATATTAATATTTTACGTTATGCAGAAGTATTACTTACTTATGCAGAAGCTAAAATAGAATTGAATGAAATAGATGCTACAGTAGTAAATGCAATAGATAAAGTTCGTCTTCGTGCTGGGCAACCAGGCCTTTTGTCTGTTGATCCAACCCGTTCGAGTGATCAGGCTAAAATGCGTCAAATTGTTCGTCGTGAGCGTCGTGTTGAGTTAGCTAGAGAAATGGGAATGTTATTTGATATGCGTCGTTGGAGAACAGGGGCTTTGCAGAATGCAGAACCAACTTATGGCTTTTTACAACCGACAGGAGTAGATCCAGCAACAAATACTTATCCAGATGAATATGATCAAGCTCCTGCTGATTTGATTCCATCCTATGGTGCACCTGGATCAGAACGTGACATGAATGATATTGCTAGTTATAAAGCTTTGATAGATAAAGGTTATAAATTGCGTACTAGAGATAAGGATCGTTCATGGGATGATAAGTTCTATTTATGGCCTATACCTCAGACAGAACGCAATAAATGCCCTTGGTTAACTCAGAATCCGGGTTATGGAGAATAATTATGGAATATTTAAATTTGTAAATTATACCAACATGAAAAGACTATATCAATATTTATATATATTACCTTTGCTTTTGGTCATTTTTGCAGTGGAAGCGTGCTCCTCTTCTGATGATGGCCGTGGATATGAAGATGTGAAGATTGTCGGAGTAAAGGTGAATGGGAACTTGTATCTTCCTTCTTATTCAAACAATGGGACTACAGTGACATTGCCTTCTGGCATGGATCTCTCTAACGTACAGGTACAACTGCTTGTTGCTAATGGGAAGGTGAAAAACTTTGTTGATAATGGTTATTATGATTGTCGTAAACCAATGGACGTTGCGTTGATAGGAAATAGTGGTTCGGCTGTTACCGCAAAGCTTAGAGTACAATCGCCTCCGAAACTCTCTAACTTAATTATCGAGCAATTGGATATTCCCACTAATAATATTTACATTAGTGATAATTCAATTATTGTGCAAGTTGATAAGGGAACTGATCTGACAGCTCTAAAGGTTACATTAAACTTTGTAAATGGTACGCTGGTTGACTTTGAAAATGGTGTGGCTAGAGATTATACAAATCCACTTTCTCTTAATGTCCTGGGTGTTGATGGTGAGACGACTTATCCTTATTCTTTGGTTATTACTACAGACCCTGTAGGTCCCGCTTTTGTCAAATCAATGACACTGAATGGTTATCCTACGACGAAGGTTGTCGAACAGGCAGGGAATGTACTTGTACCTTATGTAGCCTCCATTACAGACTTTAGTAGTGTAAATCTAACTTTACAAACGAGCTATGGAAATAAGATAGATCCTTCCTTTACAGGTACAGCTCTCAATATGTTATCGGGTACTAATAAGGTGAAGATTACAGGAACAAATGGCGTTATAACAGAATTTACGATTGCGACACCTAAACTTGATCCTGCAGTGGCATTTGTTAAGACATACTCGGATTTAGGTTTTGCTGCCAATGATTTAAGTGCTGTCGGCTTTAGTGGCAATTATGTTCTTGCAGCCAATTATACGCAAGGGACAAAAGCTCCTTGTTATTATGATTATTCGGGCAACAAGGTGGGACAATTAAGTACTACCGGCTGTACTGGAATTAGCTATGGTTTTCGTAAGTTCACTACCGATGATAATGGTGTTGTTATTGGTTCTTCGCTTGGTTTATCGAATGGCGAACAATGGATCTATAAATGGAATGATGTTACTTCGAACCCGTCTAATTATATTTCATTCTCTCTTACATCCTTAGGCCTAACTTATAGTCCTCGTTCTGCAGGTCTTAGCGTTACGGGATCTTTATCAAGTGACGCTGTGGTTACGATGCCAATGGCTCAAAAATCTGATGTCATTGTATGGAAGGTTAGTGGTGGAATTGTTGGAGCACCACAGAAATTTATTGCTCCTATTACTTTTGGCTACTATGGTAGTGTCGAACCTCTTCCTGGTGATGCGGGTTATGTTTTGACGGCTGCTTCGGCAAATTTGAATGGTATCATATTGCTTAATTCTAACTTCCAAGAGCAGTTTAGAATAACCGGTATGCCTGTCACCGATAGTAAGGTATTTAAGTATAAAGGACGCCTTTATTTGGGATATGTTGCTATGATTAATAGTAATATTCCGACAATGCGTATTTGTGATATTACCGATGGTTTACAGTCTTCTTACTCGAACCCCATATTTGATCAGGCAATGCAAGATCAAGCAGGAAACGCAAATGTAACGACAGATGTTAGTTTTAAAGTAATAAATGATAAGTTGTATGTTGCCTTTGTATCGTCCAATTCGGATATGTATTTAATAAAATTAGAGCAATGATTCATTAAACTGATATCTACATAAATATATAGATTTTAATTCAAACCCGTTGTTAGAAAGGGATATTTTTATTCTTATCTAACAGCGGATTTTAAAGATAAAAAAGATGAAGATTTTTTTGCGCTTAGGATTAATTATGACTACGCTGTGTGGTCCTATTTTGAGTGGATGTGCTAGTTCCTCTAGTGATGGGACAACAACGGGGCCTACCACTCCTAAATCCTATTTTTCTGGAACATGGGTGACAAATGTAGCAAGCAATGCACTCGATTCATATGCCAATATCCAAGCAGTCGTTGCTAATTGTAAAAAGTATGGTATTAATAATATATTTGTGGTGGTTTGGAACAAGGGAAAGACTATCTACCCAAGTGCAGTGATGAAAAACACTTTCGGCTATGAACAAGATGCTGCTTATATTGGACGTGACCCGCTGGCAGAAATGATTGAAGTGGCTCACAAAAACGAGATAAAAGTTCATGCATGGTTCGAATATGGTTTTGCTTGCTCTTATAACTCTAATGGAGGAGATATTATTGCCCAAAAACCTTCTTGGGCAGCAAAAGATGTAAATGGTAATTTGGTTAATAAAAATGGTTTCGATTGGATGAATGCATTTTTACCTGAAGTTCAAAATTTTATGATTTCGTTGTTTACCGAGGTCGTTAAAAACTATGATATTGATGGTGTTCAGGGTGATGATCGACTGCCAGCATTACCTTCGACAGGCGGATATGATGACTATACAGTTAATCTTTATAAACAAGAGCATAACAATGCAGCACCTCCAATGTCGTACAATAACACAGATTGGATAAATTGGCGTGCCGATAAGTTGACAGAATTTTTAGGACGTTTATATTCAGCTGTCAAAACTATCAAATCTTCTGTAATAGTATCCAGCGCGCCAAGTATATACAGCTGGGGCAAGACTGAATATCTCCAAGATTGGCCTACGTGGCTCGAGAAGGGATATATTGATATGGTTATTCCACAAATTTATCGGTACGATATTAACAACTATAAAACGACTTTGACACAACAGCTCAGCTATGTATCGGCAGCCAATAAAAAGAGGTTTGCTCCAGGTATGCTCATTCAAAATGGTACCTATAACCCTACTCAATCATTATTACAACAAATGATTGAAGCCGATCGCAGTAATAGTATTACGGGAGAATGCTTTTGGTTTTATGAAGGACTGTCTCATTTCGATACCTATTTTCAAAGTTATAAAAAATAGAATATGCGTTTTAATTATTTAGTGTTATCCGCTTTGCTTTTGTTATTAATGAATTCTTGCTGTTCAAAATTAGATTTTGATGTAGCTGTTGTAGGGGGCGGAGCTAGTGGAACGTGTGCTGCTATTCAGAGTGCACGTCTTGGTACTAAGACTTTACTCTTAGAATCAACTCCTTGGCTGGGTGGTATGCTCACTTCGGCTGGTGTAAGTGCCGTTGATGGTAATTATCAACTTCGCAGTGGTTTATGGGGAGAATTCCTTCAGGCTCTTTCGAATTATTATGGTTCTCTTGACTCTTTGAAAACAGGATGGGTAAGTAATGTCCTTTTTGAGCCTTCTGTCGGAAATAAAATTTTTCAACGAATGGTCGCTGAGCAATCTAGTCTTACATATCAAGCTAATTCTTCTGTAATGAAGATAAAGCGACTATCTGATGGTTGGAAACTTACATTCAATTGTGATGAAAAGATTCATACAATAAAAATTTCTTATTTGATAGATGGTACTGAACTTGGTGATATTGCCAAGATGGCGGGACTTCCTTATCATGTGGGAATGGATGCTGCTTCTGAAACCGGAGAGAATCAAGCTCCTCAGAAAGCAAACAATATCGTGCAAGACATGACGTTTGTTGCAACTGTTCAGCAATTTGATAGCCCTCAGTTTTTTGATAAACCTGCCGGCTACGATCCATTAGAATTTCGTAATTGTTGTATCTGCAAATATAATGATTCAACAGCCAAACAAAAACCGTGGTCACCCGAAATGATGCTCTCTTATGGTCGGTTGCCGAATAAAAAGTATATGCTCAATTGGCCAATGTTTGGAAACGATATTTATTTGAATGATATCGAATATACTCCGGCTGAGCGTGATTCACTTCATCGAGTTGCTAAAGCAAAGGTTATTCGATATGTGTATTTCTTGCAACATGAATTGGGTATGAAGAATATTGGTTTATCCAATGAATACCCAACTCCTGATCATCTGCCTTTTATACCTTATTATAGAGAAGGCCGTCGTTTTAAGGGGTGTGTATGTTTCACTTTAAATGACATTCTTTCTCCTTATACCCAAAAAAATCCTCTTTATCGTACTGACGTGGCTGTTGGTGATTACCCTGTCGATCATCATCATAATTCTTATAAGGGAAATGATTTACCTTATATTAATCTCCCTTCAATTCCTTCTTATGGTGTACCTTTGGGAGTTATTATTCCCGCAAAGGAAAACAGATTGTTACTTGCCGAAAAATCTGTATCTGTAACAAATTTAGTGAATGGTACAACCCGTTTACAACCTGTTTCTATGCAAATAGGACAGGTTGCTGGAACTTTGGCGGCTTTAGCCGTTACAGAAAATTGTTTACCTCGTTATGTTTCGGTTCGCAAAGTACAAAGTACTTTATTAAAAAGCGGCAATTATTTACTGCCTTATCTCGATGTTGATAAATCGGATCCTGCTTTTCAATCTCTTCAGCGTATTGGCGCAGTAGGTATTCTTCATGGCGAAGGTAGACATGTGGGGTGGTCTAATCAGACTTGGGTTAATGCGGATAGTTTGCTGCACTATGATGTATTGTCTAGATTAACTAGTATTTATCCGAAATGGCGGCCAAAAGTAGCTGATCATTCATTCGTTCGCTTGACAGAACTAATAGATATAATTAAAGAAATAGCTATGTTGGAGAATATACATTTGCAAAATGATATAGATAAAGAGGTCCATAATATCTTTGCTCACTTTAGATTGGGCATACCTACTATGAACGCTTTTGTCACTCGCAAGCAAATGGCTGTATTAATAGATCAATGGCTTCATCCTTTCGAATCCAAAGACGTGGATTTATTAGGTAACTTTGTTCTTTAAAACAGAAAACATCTATACAACTATATATAATTAATACTTTCTAATTTCTTCATCAGTATTGTAAGCAATCAACACCATTGATGGGATTTTGTGCTAAGTATAAAGATCTTGATTTTTGAGTTTCAATAAAATTAGGTAAAACAATCAATATATATTGATTTATTGCTGTCTGGTAAGATATTTGTCAAAATTTAGTTGTTCTAAAAGTATCCTAAAACAATTGTCTTTCGTATTTTTCCAAGATTTCCATGTCAAAAATATAAAGCAATTTGCTCTTGTTTACTATTCTAAAGAAAAAGTAAATTTTCCAGATAGGGAGTACTTGAATACTCCATAAAAAGAGAATTTAGAACTTTTATCAGACAGCAATAATTAGGGTCTGCTGAATAATATTTATCCACAAATTACTTTAATTAGCTCAGATGTCATCACTAGCCTTTGATTTTTTAATAGATCAAGTGTGAGCCTGATACTTCTTAACATTCGCATCATTTCAGTAAGCTCATGAAGAAGCTCTTTGAGGAACTTCATCACATTCTTTGAAAAATAGCATGCACTTGCCCACGCCTCACCCGTATCAGGGAGTTTAGCTCTGATGTTGTTCGCCCGATAGATTCGTTTACCGGTACCAAAGGTGGCCTCCACTTCATTTCTCTCTCCAACGTTCTTTGCCATCTTTTTCCGATATTCTTCGCTCTGCTGTTCTTTCGAAGGTCTTCCCAGAGGTTTACCTCCCGCCTCTATTTTTAAGAATCGGAGTATACGCCGGTTCCGCCGATTCATGTATATTTTGTCTGCCTCCAACTTCTCGGGCAGGCAACCGAAACGTTTCTTGTAAGCTCTCAAATGAGGTATCAGATCCT
>JAYRGW010000053.1:0-19683 GCA_041907665.1 Bacteroidaceae bacterium | reverse complement strand
CTCACGCGCGTGAGTCGGAAAAAACATAAGGACGATTTCTCTTCACAGTCCTTACCTGGGTAACGAATATACAAAAGGAGACCGCCTATTTTGATAGAACGGTCTCCTTCTTTTGAACATCTATATTGCAATGTCCTCACGACACCATAAGAGAGAGAGATGCTTTTATTTAAGAATTTCTTTAAGTTTTATCTCAAGTTCCTCCCCACGCAAATCTTTGGCTATAATCTTACCTTTTTGATCAATAAGTATAGTTGCCGGAATACTCCTTACATTATAAAGAGCAGCACCCGCACTCTGCCAACCTTTAAGATCAGACATCTGTGGCCAAGGAATTCCAAGTTTCTGTATAGCCTCTTTCCATGCTTTTTTATTATTGTCGAGCGAAACACCGACTACAGCAAAACCCTTTTCTTTGTATTCATTGTATGCTTTAATCACGTTGGGCATCTCTTGACGACAAGGACCACACCAAGAAGCCCAAAAATCAATCATCGTCACCTTGTTTTTACCTACAAAATCCGACACTTTGATAAGTTTACCTTCTGGAGTATTCAGCGCAATATCCGTATATTGAGCACCTACTCCTGTCTTTTTGGTTATTTCCCGTTCTTTAACGATTTCACGATATACCTCATCATTCGGACATTTTTCTTTCATCAACGCTAAGATTTTTGTCAATGTAGGTTCATCCAGTTGCGTATAATAATAACCCAACAATATGCTACTAACTCCCGAAGGGATATTATCTACCAAGAACTGAGTATGTTTTGCATTCTGAAGTTTATTAAATTCGTCAAGTTTCTTCTGAGCGCTATCACGTTCTACTTGCGTTTTTGTAGAATCGTTAGCAATCTTCCATGTCGGTTCTACTTTGGAATTATAATCTTCTTCTTTCTTATTAAACTCCGCCCACAATTCATTATCTCGTCCGCCAATCACAACGGTCGTTTTGGGATCTTTGGTCAAGTTTATGGTGATATGAGTGTTTTCGAGAATGAATTGAGCCATCAGAGGATCACTTTTATCAACAACAGCCATCACAAAACGTAAGACAGGCTGTTTCTGTTGACCTTTCATTTCGTATCTACCATTTTTTACCAGAGTAGAATCGGAAGGTACGAAACTGAAATAGCCTTGCATTTCAGCAATATAAACTTTTGTCCCATCGGGAACCCCTTCTACAGTTCCTGATACAACATAACCGGGATTCTGAGCAACAACAGTCTTAGTCGCTCTACTAACAGCTTTTTTCTTTGTCGTCTGAGCATTGACAGTAAACGATAAAGATATAACAGCAAATAATAAAAATAGTTTTCTCATTTTATTTTCAATAGATTTTGAACTCAAAAGAGCTCATAAACTTATAACGTTTTTAATATTTTTTCTATCTCTTCGGCATTGGTAGGTGCGGCGATCACCAATCCTTTAGGATTAATCAACAAATAGTATGGTACCCCCTGTATGAGATATTTCTTTATAAGATCTTTCGAACCTTGTGGCGTAAGCTGATATTGTTTCCAAGGCATCCTTTCTTTTGCTACTGCACCCAACCAAGCTTTCTTATCCCGATCGTCAGAGACACTTACAACAGTCAGCTTATCACTATGTTTCTCTACCAATTTTTTGATACCGGGTATCTGAGCGCGACATATACCACACCATGAAGCCCAAAAATCGATCAGCACATATTTACCTTTAGGAACAACATCGGTCAGATTAAAAGAAATCCCTTTATCGTCGACCAATGGAAGATTCTGCAATTTCTCGTTTACAGCGGTACGTTCTGCCTCCATGCTATTCTTACGAAATTCGACTAAACGAACTTCATCATCGGGAACTGTCGTAATCATCTTATTCAGTTCTATTATCTCCTTTTTAGATAAACGAGGACTTGCTTGGAGCAACATTTTATTGGCAAAATAGACTGATAAAACAGAATGTGGATGAGCTTTTATAAAGTTAATCTGCAACTGGCGTTCAGTCACAGGATCTAAATATTCGGCCTTACCCTGCACCTCTTGAACAATAAGATTATATTCATTCAGATCGTCCTGAGGAGTTCCACCCGACACCTTAAAATATTTTCCGATGGGCTTTTGAGTATCTATACTGTCATAATGAACAGCATCGAAAGTCATATTGGTATTGCTCACAAAAACCGTTGTATAAGTCCAACGCACTTTCTTCATATCCTGATTATCGGCGGGTAGCAACGAAAGATTGTTGGTTGTCAAGGTACAAAGCATCGGATGCGCAACTTTCCCTTTCAACACAAACTCTCCGTCTTTCACAATGGTTGAATCGAGTTGAGTGAAGCCTTGAGTTTCATCGGTGATAAGGCCTACCGTCAATCCATCGGGCATGCCCGTTATATTACTTTTTATCACAAATCCTTGAGCAAAAGCAGACGTTTGTACGAGCAATAAAGCAAAGAAAATTAATTTAAAACTTTTCATATGAATACTTCAATCGATATAGATACTACTGAGCATCGCGAACAAATCGCACACTTAACATATTATGGATATTGATCGTATGACGCCAGACTTGCTTCGAATTATATTGTATTTTTCTGATATAAGCCAAGACGCCGTCAGAAGTGGTCGTTGCAGTCCAATAATACCCATAAGCCGTTATCCACATATAATGACTCGCGAAAGAAGAGCTCATATAATCATTAAAACCTCCATAAAGCAATCTAATACCAGTATCTCCTTGCCTAAGCAATGTCCCTTGATAAGAACCTCTCCATCCGTCGGCAGCAGCCTCTTGAGCATTCATTCCCAAAGCTTGTTCCAATTTCTGCCAATCACTATCAGTAGGCAGACGCCATCCTGCAGGAACAGCCTCTTTTGCACCGGCAAAATTGTACAGGTATCCATAGTTGGCTACAGTTCTTGCATCGTTAGCGCCCTGTTCTTCACCCACTATCTGATTAGTATAATAAATGCCGCAATTCTCATCACCCGTGTTATAGTGACTATTCTCCACAGTCCAATCGAGACCCCCATAACGCACCCAATGATAAGTATACCCATCGCGAGCATCTGTCATGGTACCGCTTGCTTCGGGCTTAACAACAGGAACAACTACATCATTGTCTTTGCTACAACTCTGAAGCATCATCAATGGCAATAGCAATAATAATATATATAATTTATTCATATTTATTTTACGTCTTAAGGATTAAAAAATATAACCCATTTGTTTAATAATGGACTTCATTGCAGCATATTTTTGCAATATTATGGGATAATCGGCATAAAGTTCATTGACTTCACTCTCCGACTTAGATAGGACGAGTTTTACAAACGATGACACATCTTCTGCTTGGTCAGGATAAGCAATTAATATCAGATATTCACCAGCCCAATAATGTTGAGTTACGAAACCGGCCTTATTCATTGCCAATATATTCTCCTCTTCGGTCGACACAGGATCAGTAGTATGCCCATTATAAAGAGAAGAACTATACTTAGTAAACGGAGCTAAAGTAGATGATGTTTGAAGAGATATCTTATTAGCCATTATCCCCAATAAAATTGTTTGAGAGAAAGCAGTTTTATCTTCGTCTGTCATAGTCGAAATTTTGCCTAAAGCTACAGAAGTCGCTCTATTACCTACTGCGTATTGCAATTCTTCAGCATACTGAAGATCACCATTAAATATATCATATCGATCAATCTGATTGACAAGCAACCAACAGAAAGGTCTCAATTTATTCGATAAATGAGACAATAAATAATTTTCGATAAACGAAATAGCATTACGTTTATCTGCCATTGTCTGAAGATATTGATATTTATTGACAGTTCCCGTAATGGATGTCATTACATAAGGAACATCAACCAGTTCTGTCATGTACTGCATTACTCCATTGGCATCAGCTCCGATTGCCTCATGGCGAAGTGTATCATTGAAAAGCACATAACAATTATTCTTTTTATAAAAATCACGACGCAACACCGATTCTTCGTCTGTAGCATTCTCTTCGGGAGCAAAATAGTTTTTATCTGCTCCACTAGGCTTCAATGCTTCTTCGCTAGTACACGAAACCAACGAAAGCAACAGTAGACCTGCATATAATATAGTTCGATATTTTTTCATCTTATTTCCCTTTCTTATTGACATTCTGTTACAGTGTAAGTTCTATTACCTCTTTCATTATTTGGCATTCCGGTATTGAAATCGATCACATCTTGCGGAATAGGTAATGTATACCCCCAATCATTGGGTTGAAGAACAAATTTGCAGCATTTGGTTTTGACTTTTGAGCCACGGTCTACATAATAATAGTAAGTATGAACAATTCGTTTGGATTCAGGATATTTTTCACAAACGCCATAACGTCGCAAATCAAACCAACGTTGACCTTCCAAGCAAAGTTCGCGTTCGCGTTCATCACGGATAAGTTTCACCAAGTCTTCTCCTGTTGCAGTCACCTGATAATCTGTTCCTGGAGCATAACGGAAAGATCGAAGCTTATTGATAAGTGAACGGGCTTCATCTTCATTATTTCCCAAATAGGCCTCTGCTTCAGCCTTTGTAAGATAAGCCTCTGCCGAACGAAAAAGAAACTTATCAGACACATCTATCTGATTGAATTCCCATGGATAACTATAGGCATTAAAATAATAGGAAGGATCTTCTTTAGAAACCGGCAGATTCTTTCCAGCAACAGCTACTTTTGTATAGCCATTGAAGTTTCCGTAATGCCAGATGAAACGAGTTTTACGAAGATCATTATCACTATACAAATTATAGACATCATCCGAAATCTTAAAACCCTTATATTCATAAGTTGTAAAACACGGCATAGAATTGCCCCCCATCGAAAAGATTGTTTCTACCGATGACGATGACAAGAAAGCCGAACCCTTCTCCAATGTATTTAAAGAGACCAATCCCGGATGGGCATCTATCACTTTCTGTGCATACTCAGCAGCTTTCGACCAATTTTGCATATACAGATAGACACGGCTCAACAAAAACCTTACCGCACTAACATCGGCACGAAACACCGAAGGCTGTGAGCCATATTGTTCCAAGTCTGTCTCAGCGATAGTCAAATCGGAAAGTATCAAGTCATAAACCTCTTGAACAGTATTCCGCTGAAATTTTTTATCTTCTACTTTTTCTGATATTTTAATAGGCACACCCAAATCGGTCGATGCAGAAGAAGCAACATAAGGCTTGCTATACAGATTGACCAACCAAAAATAGTAATAAGCACGAAGGAAGCGGGCTTCACCATCCACTTTAATATTACCGAGTTTTTCGTCTTTTGTATTTTGAGGAACACTTTTCAATGAATAAAGAATATTGTTGGCCACATTGATGAGCTTATAACACTGTGTCCAGTTGGCATTTTCAACATTATAACCGGTATATGTATCATTCTGTCCCGAACGCGCCTGCCATGTGTAAAGACCAAAAACTTTTTCTTTTCCATCATACTCCATACCAGAATTATTATAACTATCGGGAGACTCATCCAATTCGTCAGCCAAGAAATGAATAAAATACTGATTGTCTAAACTCTGAGTTATATCATTCGCTACATACTCGGGCATGTAACAATCACCAATGAGAGTTTCGTTAAGATCTTTCCACGAATTCACATAATCAGTATCCTGCGAATATTCTTTCAGAAAACTCGAGCAGCCCGACAATAACAAAACAGCCGAAAAAAAGATATATTTTAGATATTTCATAATGCTTGCTTTTTTAGATTTAGAATTGAATATTTACTCCAAAGGTATAATACGGTGTATCCGACAGCTGCACAGTAGAGAAACCCGATTGCGTCGGAGTTTGTCCTTTTAAAGCTTTAGAGCACCACGTATGAAGATTTGATCCGGAAAGTGTAAAGGCAAGACGTTGCAGACGGTATTTACTCAATAGACTGCTGGGTACCTCATAAGTGAGACTGACATTGGCCAGACGTAAATAATCGCCGCTTACAGTGCGAAGATCCGAATAATCGTACATTGTCCATGAATCGTCGGCAATTTTCACACCTGTATAGTTAGACCCTGAAGACCAATGAGAATTATATTTATAATAATTGGGGGCATTCTGAGCCATAATTGACGGAATATTAGTATAACGCTCGTCACCAGATTTTTTCCAACGGCGAAGAATATCTCTACTCAAATTGTATTCCGGATAGATATGATCTGGACTAGTACCAACATTATCACCCTGGTCAAAAAGTCTGAACAGACGCACCTTATTACCCATACTATAGTTCATAAGAACACCCAAACGCCATCCTTTGTACGAGATGGTATTACTAATACTTCCCGAGATATCAGGATCACGTTTGCCTGAAGCAACCAACACCTTAGTATAAGTCTCGGCTTTGGATAAACCGATCAATTCATTAGAGCGATCTTGCCAATCATCAAAAAGCGGACCGCCATCTTCGGGATTCAATCCGATAAAGCGATAAGAATAAAATGTGCTTACCGACTTCCCCTTAACAATAGCCGAACCATCCAAATAACTGCTCAATTCATAAGCATTTTGACCTGGTGCCGTCTCCATATTGTTCATTGTTTTGGAAAACGAACCGGATATCAACCAATTGAAATCACGTGTTTGAAGCGGAGTTACCGTAATAGCGATATTATAACCCTTATTTGTGATATTTCCCGAATTGACGATATAAGAATTATATCCATTGATATCGGAAATTGTTTTATTCATAAAAGCATCCGTAGTCTTCTTCTTATAGTATTCCAATTGCAACATCAAACGACTTTTAAAGAAGGAAGCTTCGATGCCTGTATTGAACGAATGAGTTTTCTCCCATTTCAGATCAGGGTTAGCAAATGCACTGACAGTAGAGGTCATTTCTTTGTATTGTGCATCATAAGCTCCTTTATTGAGCAACATCACCGGAGTCTGTCCATCAAGCATATTACCTTGTTCACCATAAGAAGCTTTCAAAACTAAAGCATCAACCCAATCGGCTTTCATATGGGTCACCTCCTTAATGTTTGTCAATCCGGATACCGACCATACGGGCAATATCTTTTCGTTACTACGAGTTCCGAATTTATTAGAACCATCATAACGCGTATTGGCATTCAATGTAAAAAACTGTTTATAACTATAAGATAAAGTACCATAAGCAGAAAGCAAATTGGTACGATTATCGGTGATAACAGGCACACTGAAAGCCAACCAGTTCAAATAGGAAGTATAAGTAGAAGGTATTATTGTGACGAACTTTTCCCCTCTATCCTTGTAATACCCACGAGCTGTATACGAATTACCGCTATAAAGATTGGAATTCGCTTCGACGCCAAGGGCTAGATTGATATTGTGTTGTTTATCGTGACCAAAGTCCTTATTGATATTTGCTTGTATACGGGCCGTGTAATCTTGACTACTGGTATTATCTTCGGATAATTGACCACCGAAAGGCATCAAACTGTTCTGAGGTTCGGTTTCGAGTCCACGAAGAGAAGTGGCATACCAACTATTTTCGCCATACCAGCCTTCTATATTAGTGTCGTTTGTGCCATAAGAAAAGACACCATTCATATTGAGCCAATCAGTGAAACGGTAACGCAAATTAAGCGTTGCGGTAATACCATTCTGAATTTGCTTCATAGAACTATTATCCTTCTCATTCAAAATATTATAATTGTATGCACCGCCACCTAAAAGATTCTTCATGTAATAATAGTACGAACCGTCATCGTTGTATGCCGGAATGACACGACTGGTGCGATAAGCATAATCGATGGGAGAAACATTATCCTGATCATACCGTTTGCTACTATGATAAGCATTGATAGAAAGCGAAGCCTGAAAGTTTTCGCTTACCGAAAAGTCCAAATTGGTAGAAACGGTATAGCGCTTATTATAATTATCTTTGATGACATCATTCTCATCTGTGTAACCCAATGAACTATAGTAACGCAACTTGTCTGAACCACCGGATATATTGATTGAGTGATTAGTCGAGAAAGAATCATTGCACAAAAGTTTGAACCAATCGGTATTTTGTGTCTCCGCTTTGGCAACTGCCGCTTGAAATTGACTCTGAGAATAAACTCCGCTATAATATTTGCTGATAGCATCTTCATACCCCACACTCGACATACTGGCAGGATAAACATAATGCATATTTACCAAGTCTCGCGAAACCTGAGTCCGTTCGAGTGAATTCATCAGATTGATTTTATGGTCGGTATAACGAGGACGACGACGGAAAGTGCTCTCAATATTATACGAGATAATAGGTTTGCCTATACGCCCTTTCTTTGTAGTGATAACGATAATACCATTGGCTGCACGAGTACCATAAAGAGCCGTCGCCGCAGCATCTTTTAAAACATCAATACGTTCAATATCTTGCGGATTAAGTCCCGAAATAGCATTACCAATACGATTCACATAATCGGGATCGTTAATAACATCTGCTGATAAGTTTACAGGATCGTTCACGATCACACCATCTACTACCCATAAAGGTTCGCGATTACCAATCAATGTAGACGTTCCGCGAATACGTATTTTAGGTACTGAATTTACTTCCGAACTTGAATTGGTAACAACCATATCGGGAATACGTCCTTGTAGCATCTGATCAATGCTCGACACACCCGGCAACTCCAAATCTTTCATTTTAACAGAAGTCACAGAACTCGTCAAATTACGACGGTCTATTTGCTGATAACCTGTAACGACAACCTCATTCATCATGGCATTATCCTCTTTCATCGTAATCTTAAGGTGGGCGTCGTTTCCTATATTAACGGTACGAGTAACCATCCCTACATACGAAAACAAGAGTTTGGCATGAGCAGAAGCAGCCAAAGAGAAGCGCCCGTTTATATCGGTCACGTCTCCATATTTAGTCCCAACAAGAGTAACATTAACGCCAATTAGCGGTTCACCCTTTTCGTCTACTACCAAACCTGTTACTGTTCGGCGATTGGACGATTCGGATTGGGCAACCACCGGGCTTTTTTTTACGACACTCTTTACTACTTTCTTTTTTACTAAAACATAATTATCGCGCAATGTATATTCCAATCCCGCAGGGTTGCACACAGCTTCGATAGCAGTCTTCAAAGGGACGTTGATCAAATCGAGATTCAATCGTATATCCTTATTGATCGCATCTTCTTGATAGACGATAGACGCTCCAGTCTGTTGCTTTATCATATCAAAAGCTGCAACTACTGTAATATTAGTTCTTTTGATAGTCACAGTTTTGTTATGAGTTTCGGACCAAGCATTCGTAGCAATCAAAAAGAGCAAAGCTATGACAAACCAACGACTTGGTTGCATTACCTTTTCTCTCCATTTTCCATTCACTCTTTTCATAAACATTTTTTTCTGTTTGGGTTAAACTTGATATTGTATTGGCCTAATACATTTTATTTTACTATTTTTTGTAGACAATGAGTTTCCCCGATTCTTTCCGGAAACGTACGTCAGATACATATTCTACGATCTCTAATGAATAATCCAACGACTTATCGCGATAAAGACTCCCTGTGAAATGAATATTGCGCAGCGATTCGGGTTGGTAGACAACATCCATATTATACCATTCGCTCAATTGTTCCATAATATTCTGAAGAGGTGCATCGTTAAAGTCAAAGATTCCAGTTATCCACGATGTATAAATAGCTGTATCGACTTCTCGAATCGAAATAGCTGTCGAAGGCGATGATATTACAGCTTGCTCTCCAGGTGTCAATATTTTATCGGATATACGATTAGAGACTTTCACTTTACCCCTTACCAGCGTTGCCGTCATATTGCGCATCGGATAAGCCGAAATATTGAACTGTGTACCCATTACTTGAACATTATTACCCGAAGCATTGACCATAAAGGTTAAGCCATTGTGAGCTACATCAAAGAATGCTTCTCCGATCAATTCCACCCGACGCTCTTTTACAAACTTCGTAGGATAACGGAAGGTTGTGTTCGAATTGAGCCATACAACAGAATGGTCGGGCAATACTAACTTGAAATTACCTCCAAGCTCCGTTTTAATGGTATTGTACTGAATAGGAGCATCTTTATCGATCGTTGTATCGCAAATCAACTCGCCACCATTTTTGAGCACTTGCTGCTTACCATTAGCATTAGTAAGCAAAACAGTCTTTTCAAGCCGCGAATAAGAAATTGTGGATAATGAACGATTTCCATAATAGTATAAACAAGTAGTGCCCACTATCAAAAGTAATAGACAAGCAGCAACAGCAGAAACTCGACGAATAATTAAACGACGCGCCTTCAACCGACGGCGTTCTTTTATGTTATTAAACGCCACTGTTGCATCGGTATGCCGATAGGTATCCCAACGCTCTACGACTTTATAATACTTAATATAAAGATTGAATAAGCGCTTGTTTTCATCAGACTCTTCCATCCACGACCTGAGCTGTTCGAGTTCAGTTAGCGAAATCGAATGATGCCTGTATTTATTTAATAATTCTATAATTTCTGCAGTCAACATGGTCGTATTATTTCATTTTATACCATGTTGACGAAATGAAAGTTTATTTGGGTGACAAAAGAATTAATAAAATTGAAAGGGGCAGTTCTTTTCTTAATGTTCTTAACGCTTTGGCAAAATAAGTTTTTACCGTATTAACAGAAATATTCATTTCTTCAGCAACCTCTTTATAGCGTTTATTCTCAACAACGATTGCATTCAACACAGTCCGTTCTTGAGGCGATAATTGACCGATAATCCGATATAAACGTTCGTATTGCAAAGAGAGTTCTTCTTCGCTAATTTCCTCTTCGGAAATTAAATTGGCTTCTTCAATATCAGTAAAAACACGATAATTATTTTTACGAATATAGTCGATAGAGGCATTGCGTACAGAACGAAACAAGTAAGCTTTCGGATTCGTTTCGACAGACAATAATTTATTTTCTTCCCAAAAGCGAAGAAAAACATCTTGCACAATGTCTTCTGCAATCTCCAATGAATCCGTATATTGAACAGATACTACACACAACTGTGAATAGTACTTATTCATTAGCTCTTTCAATTCTTTTTCGGTTTGAATTTGTTTAGAATCCATCTCAATGCCTCAATCTTATTTTGTGCGCAAATTTATAAAATAAATAACTAATTATGTGATATTTGTCAAAAATAACATCAATTGTAAACATGTAATCTTCCAAAAGATATTATTTGCGCAACATCTTAATACAACGATGTACATAATAAAAAGAGTGCCACTAACGACATCTATGATTAGCATTTACAATCTGTACTTGGCCGCTTTAAGCTCGTCTATCCAGACTTCTTTATTTTCCATTTTAATACATCCTTCTGTTATTAACTCCGAGAGTGCTCGAGAAAGAGAAGGACGGGCGACTCCCAATATTTGTGCCGTTTCTGTCTGAGATATAAGCGAATGATGAAGCCTCAAATAATTAATAAGGCGAGACTTCAGGCTTTGCAAAGCAAATTCTTTCAACTTTTTCGATAGCATCAATACTCGGTCGGATACCAATTGCAAGAAATTGTTCATCGCTAACGGATACTCTCTGATAAAACGCAAAAAAGATTCCTTGTTCATTGCCAACACTTCACATTCGTCGATGGCTTCAATGTTAGCAGGAAAGCGTTTGACCGAAGAAAAGACAAAAGCAGGAGCAAGCAACAATGGAGCCGAAAGCATACTCACCGTAAGCTGTTTTCCCTCACTGCTCACCATCTGCGAACGCGCATTGCCACTACAGAGCAACAACAACGAACGGCATACTTCGTCTTGCATAGCAATAAATTCGCCAGCTTTATATTTCCGGACCGCATGATCGGGAGAAAACAAGAAAGGCAATATCTCTTCCTCATCCATTCCATCAAATAAAGGTGTTCGCTTTAATACGGATATATCCATTGTTTTATTTTTTTAATAATCGGCGTAACAAATGTGACAGTTTCAGAGAACGGACTTCTCTACTTTTGTGCAAAAATAATAATAATAATGATCAAAAAATTATTCGAGTATGGAAAATAGTATGTTTTGTTTTCAATGCCAGGAAACGATGAAAGGTACTGGCTGTATATTAAAAGGTGTTTGCGGTAAAGATGCTACAACGGCTCGTTATATGGATTTACTGTTATTTGTAACAAAAGGTGTAAGCATTGCAGCTGATTTATGCAGAGCCAATGGAATAGCGGTAGAGACACCTGTCAATCATTATGTTGCAGATGCGCTCTTTTCGACTATCACCAATGCGAATTTCGATAGTGAGAGTATATTGAACCGAGTTTATTCGGGTTTAAAATTCAGAGACGAATTGATTTCTAAGCTTGATGAAAAGAACATTGGCTACCCGCAAGTAGAAGAAATGACGTGGAACGGCGACGAGTCGACCATAGAAGAACAATCGGCCAAAGTAGGCGTACTAAGTGAACCGAACGAAGACCTACGTTCTCTGAAAGAGCTCATCATATACGGATTAAAAGGTATGGCTGCTTATCTGGAACACGCCATGCGATTAGGTTTCGATGATGAGTCTATCCATCTTTTCATTCAACAGACACTAGCCACAATCGCAACAAAAGATCAGAGTGTAGAAGAATGGACAGCCCTAGTGCTTCGCACCGGTGAAGTGGGCGTACAAACGATGGCACTGCTCGACAAAGCAAATACAACTCGCTACGGTAATCCGGAAATAACGAAAGTAAACATCGGTGTTCGCAATAATCCCGGGATATTAATTAGCGGTCACGATTTGCACGACATCGAGGATTTATTAAAACAAACGGAAGGAACAGGTGTCGATGTCTATACACATGGCGAAATGCTTCCAGCACACTATTATCCGGCATTTAAGAAATACAGTCATTTTGTAGGCAACTATGGTAATGCATGGTGGCGCCAGCGTGAAGAATTCTCTTCCTTCAACGGCCCCATTATTTTCACGACCAACTGTATCGTTCCGCCGCTAAAGAATGCTAACTATATGGAGCGGATGTTTACTTGCAATGCTACAGCCTACCCCGGTTGCGAATATATTCCGACAGAATCGGATGGACATAAAGATTTTTCAAAAGTAATTGAATTAGCCAAAGAATGTTCGTCACCAACAGAAATAGAACACGGAGAAATCATTGGAGGATTTGCTCATAACCAAGTTTTACAATTGGCCGACAAGATAGTAGATGCAGTAAAGAGCGGCGCTATTCGTAAGTTTGTGGTAATGGCAGGGTGTGATGGCAGAATGAAAAACCGTGATTACTATACAGATTTCGCAAAATCGTTACCTCAAGACACCGTAATTCTTACAGCGGGTTGTGCCAAATACCGCTACAATAAATTAGGATTGGGAGATATCAACGGTATTCCACGTGTACTCGATGCAGGACAATGCAACGACAGTTATTCTCTTGCCGTCATTGCCTTAAAACTGAAAGAAGTATTTGGGCTCAATGACATCAACGAACTGCCAATCGTCTACAACATTGCCTGGTACGAACAAAAAGCAGTAATCGTATTGCTCGCTCTCCTTAGCCTCGGAGTGAAGGAAATACATTTAGGGCCTACCCTACCAGCCTTCATATCACCCGCAGTGCTCAATGTTTTGATCGACACATTCCATATCGGAACAATAAGCGATGTAGACCAAGATATGCAGTGGGTGAAATAGAAAGAACTGCATTCCATTAAAGAGAAAAATTATTAAATACATTAATCATCATGGAACTAAAAAATAAAACAATTGGAGCTATCGTTGCAGAGAACTTTGCAACGGCCGATATTTTCAGAAAATACGGTATAGACTTTTGCTGCCACGGAAATGTAGATTTCGAGGAAGCTTGCGCTAAAGCCCAAGTTTCCATCGAAAACATATCTAAAGAATTGGAGTCGGCAAATGGCACCACCTCTACAGGTGCAGATTTCAGCCATTGGCCTTATGATCTGCTTATCGATTATGTGCTCAAAATTCACCATCGGGGCATTCGAAGAGAAGGCCCGAATATATTGAGACTACTCGATACCGTAGTAGAGAAACACGGTGCCACACATCCCGAACTGGCAGAAGTCAGAGAGCTCTTCGAGCATTCGTTGCAAGATTTGGACTTGCATCTTTCAAAAGAAGAAAACGTCTTGTTCCCCTATCTCTATCGCCTGTTCGAAGCCGCCGACAATGGGCTGTATATAGAACCTATCCATTGCGGTAGTGTTTCTCATCCAATAGAAGCAATGATGGCCGATCATTCCAACGAAGGAGAACGTTACAAGAAAATCAATCAGCTTACAAACAATTATCGTGTTCCGGAAGATGCATGTAACGGATACAAATTATTGCTTTCGAAAATAAAGTTATTCGAAATAAATTTGAATGAACATATCCACCTCGAAAACAATATCATTTTTCCAGCGGGCATCCGAATAGAAAAAGAGTTACAGAACGATTAATACACCATCATCTATTTGATCATGTTTTTATATCAGAGAAGTGTACTGAGCAATATGAAAAGACTTGCTCAGTACACTCTTTTATAGGTAGATATGTCCTAAAAGACTAAATTGAACGGTTTATCTACTGTTACGCATTCAAGATAAATACCGTAACACCACAGGCACTTTGAGCCCCCACAACGAGTGCCTGTTCTATATCGGCAGTCTTCGAAGGGCCCGATATAAAAGTACCAAAACCGTAATCGCTGAATTCGATCATATCATACGCCTCGTGCATATTGTTCACTATCTTGTCGGCAGAAAGAAGAATTACCAAATATTCTGCTATAAAATAAACCGCTTTCTCTTTCACCGTCTGTGGAATCCATACGCATCCGTTCTCGGCCACCCCTATTTCACCACGTACGACGGCAACATCTGTTCCATCCAACTCTTGGGGCTTCGCCACTACATCTGGATTGCCTGTTGCGATTGTCACTTCGGGCAGATTAGAAACGATATTTATGGCTTCAGGGTAATAAGAACGAATCAAATCGTTTATATCTTCATCGGCCTGTACGATATGAGCATTACCACCTACGGTTTTCGTCATATCGACAAACTGTTGCAGCAAATCATCGTATCGTACACCCTTTACAGCAATATCCGGCATTTCATAATCGCCGCAACTATTTTTCCTAATGTTCGACAGTATGCTTTCTTTACTATTCATCGTATATTCTTTTTTGCGTTATCTGACAATTCCTTTCTTCCACATCTCAGAAAAGGACTTTCGAGCAAAAGTAGGCAGTTCGCGCCCTTTTCCCCAAGCGTTTAATCTATTATACAATATATTGCGTGGCAAACGATTGATAAGTGGAGCATATTTCAAACCCATATAATAGAGAGCGGGATGCCCGTAAAGATACTTCAATCCACTCGAAATAATCTTCTTCATAGGGTCTGCCTTATGAATCGCATCCAATCCCTGACGCCAAGAATAAATTTGTTCGGAAAGGTTTATCTTTGCAGGACAAACATTGTCGCATGAACAGCATAACGAACAAGCAGAAACATTGTCGCTATACACACGTGGAGAACGCAACATGCCCAGATTAATACCGATAGGACCCGGTATAAAATAAGTATACGAATATCCCCCACTTCGCCTATATACGGGGCACGTATTCATACATGCGCCACAGCGCAAACATTTCAACGTTTCCCAATGTTGCGGGTTTCCAAGTATATCGCTACGTCCGTTGTCTACCAATACGATGTGCATTTCGCATCCCGGACGAGCCTTACGAAAATGCGAGGTATACGTAGTCGAAGGTTGCCCCGTTGCAGAGCGGGCCAACAATCGGGTAAAAACGGCCAATGACCGATAATCAGGAATGACTTTTTCGATACCCATCGAAACGATATGCAATGGTGGCAAAGAAGTGCTCATATCGGCATTGCCCTCGTTGGTACAAACAACGACGTCGCCCGTAGCTGCCACACCGAAATTGGCTCCCGTCAGTCCTGCATCGGCAGTCATAAACTCACTGCGAAGATGAAGCCTTGCTACACGGGTCAGATAAGTAGGATCACTATTACCGGATTCACTGCCTAGTTTATCTTCAAATAGTTTGCCCACCTGCTGACGTTTCAAATGAATAGCCGGCATCACGATATGAGAAGGAGGGGTCTGCATCAACTGCAGTATTCGTTCTCCCAAATCTGTCTCTACAACATCAATCCCCTTTCGGATAAGATAATTATTGAGGCGACATTCTTCCGTCAGCATAGACTTGCTCTTCACCAGCTTTTTCGCGCCATGCTGCTGCAATATGTCATAAACTATTTCATTGTGTTCGTTGGCATCTTTCGCCCAATGCACAACCACTCCATTGGCTTCTGCCCTAGAGGCAAATTGTTCCAGATAAGTATCGAGATGCGTAACAGTATGCCGTTTTATAGAACTCGAAAGTTCGCGCAGCTCTTCCCACTCGGCAAGCTGCATAGCTACTTTGTCACGTTTCTCTCTGACATACCAGATCGATTGGTTGAGAAACTGTGCCCTACTCTTGTTTGACAAGAAAGTACTTGCTGCTTTGGTATGTTTCGTACTCATAATCCTGCTGCTAATATTTGAACGACATGAATAAATTTGATCGGCTTGTTTTGACGGCGTGCAATGCCTTGCAAATGCATCAGGCATGAACTGTCCGGCCCGGTAATGTATTCGGCACCGGTAGCGATATGACTATCCAGCTTTTCAGTACCCATCTGTACAGACACTTCCGGTTCTTCGATAGAAAACATTCCACCAAACCCACAGCATTCGTCTACACGTTCGGGCTCCACTACCGAAACTCCTTCTACCAGCGACAACAAATCTCTAAGTTTCGAAAAACGAGGAATATTCAGTTCGCTAGGCGACGATAAATGCAGTTCGCGCACTCCGTGGCAACTATTATGAATACTGACCTTATGAGGAAATACTCCGGGAAGTTTTTCAACTTTAAGAACATCATGCAGAAATTCGCACACATCCATCATCTTATCGCTAGTCTGACAAGCATGTTTTCCCTCAAGAAGCCGTGGATAATTCAACTTGACAAAAGCCGCACAGCTAGCCGAAGGAGCCACTACATAATCATAACCTTGAAAAATATCTTCAAAATGAGCTGCCAGAGGTACCGCCTTCTGCTCGAAACCGGCATTCGCCATGGGTTGTCCGCAGCAAGTTTGTTTCATCGGATAATCTACATTGACACCCAAATACTTCAGTAATTTATAGGTAGCGACCCCTACTTCGGGAAATACCGCGTCGACATAACACGGAACAAATAAACCTATTTGCATGAGAATCTTCTTATGTTGTTCGTATCGTATACAATATCTCGACAAAAGTACGAATAAAAGCCTTTTCCGAGCACACTCATTAGCATTATTTTACTTTGCCACACAGCGAAGCCATGCCATATTGAGTAGCCTACTATTATAGCATAAACCCTGCAAGATACCTGTTTAAAACAAGAACCTCACTAAACAAAAGCTTTTCAGCAATGCTTAGTGAGGTCATACTTATTTTTAATCTTTCTCAGAAAGAAAGATTATTTTTCAGTTATCTATCCGATCGCTTATTTCAGCAATTCTTTCAATTTTGCTTCAAGATCATCACCACGTAGGTCTTTAGCTATAATCTTACCGTTCTGGTCGATAAGTACTGTAGCAGGGATAGCACGTACGTTGTAAAGAGCAGCTCCTTGAGATTTCCAACCCTTCAAATCAGACATTTGCGGCCAAGGAATTCCAAGACTTTTGATTGCAGATTTCCATGCAGCTGCATCGTTATCAAGCGATACGCCTACCACACCGAAGCCTTTATCTTTGTATTCGTTGTAAGCCTTGATTACGTTAGGCATTTCTGCACGGCAAGGTCCACACCAAGATGCCCAAAAATCGATCATCGTAATTTTGTTTTTACCAACAAAATTAGATACTTTGATCAGTTTGCCTTCCGGAGATTTCAAAGCAATATCTACATATTGTTTGCCAACTGCAACTTTGGCATCCATTTCGCGTTGTTTCTTATACTGAAGATATACAGGATCTGTAGGACATTTAGTCTTCATTTCAGCCAAGATACCATCAATTGTTTCGCCATCAAATGCCGATCCGTAGTAACCCAACAAAATGCTACTAACACCAGAAGGAACATTAGCTTTAACAAACTTAGCTACTTCACCAAATTGTTCGTTCTGCAATTTTTCAAAGTCATCGCGAGCCTTGATACGGTCTGCACGAGTTTTTGTCGTATCGATAGCTGTTTGATAAAGAGGCATCATCTTAGCGTTATATTGTTCGCCGATAGCCTTATACTCTTGCATCAATTTGTTTTCAGGTCCACCAACAACTGTCGATTTACCTTCTTTGTCTGAGGTAATTGTGATATTTGTATTTTCGAGAATCACATCAGCTACATTTTTATATCGCTTACCTTCTTTGCTGGCAACAGAACAGTCTTTTACTGTTTTCTGAGCATTGAACTTCAGTGTGTACTTTCCTTCTTTAACAGCAGCAGAATCGATAGCATCAAAACCCGAACGGGTAGGAACGCCCAAATACACTTTTGTTCCGTCAGCCAGGTTTTCTGCCGTTCCAGAAACGGTATACTTTACTCTGACAGGAGCTGCAGCAACAGCAGCTTTTTTGCCAACAGCTTTCTTTTTAGCTGTCTGAGCACCGGCACTAAGCACCAAAGCCGCAGCGGCAAATAATAATACAATTCTCTTCATTGTCATTTTAATTAAATTAAATTTTATAGCTCGTTTAAATAAATATTATTTCTAAAACGGTTTCAAAAATAATTGTTATTCGGATTGTATCAAAAAACTAATTGAATTAATTTCTCTGTTTTATATCATATTAACCATAAAAACATAAAACATCTTTACCATACCCTCATTCGAAGGATAAAAATATGAAAAATATTAAAATAATATGAGATAATACACTCCCAAAATAGAATGAAATCGGATACTCAAATCAATCATGTATGTCGTGTCCAAAAGAAATTGACATTAGCTGACCGGTATAACCTAGTAGATAGATACAAAAACGGTTGTTAGAAATGAAGTACTTCCCAAAACGGATGCTGTACACTCGTTATACACAAATCGGCTACTCAGCTATCTGTAACGGTGTATTTAGATCGAGTCTAAATAGACCCCTACCGGAAATAACGTTCCTACAATATGCTCTTGCCTCGATTTTGAGACCTCTTTTCGCTGGCGTTGTATGTGGTGAATCATTAACATGCTGTGTGATAGTGCGTAATGGTGTCATACTGAAGTGACAAAGGTTGAAAATAGAGTTGTATTACTAAAAAAAGAATCGATGAATAGTCGCATATATGTTGTCTTATTTCTATACAAACAGTTGGAGTATTCATCCCATTTCAGCAGAAAGATACAACGATACAATGCTTTGAATACAATCATTTTTCATAACAGATTTCAAAGTGAACATTCTCCTATATTCTGATACTTTCTTATCCAAACATAGGCTACAGACTATTGTAGAGCACTATTTTTGCTATAGTTCCATCGCTCGAATATAACTCGAACTAGAGCCACGGCATAGGCGCGTCACATGTAATTCGTTGATAAACAGCGAGAAATTCATAAGGACGAAAATAAATGTTTCTAGTTACAAACTTTTAGTTTCGTCCTTATGAATTTTTATGTTCGTCATTATCATTTTTCGAAAACTAAGTGTT
>JAYRGW010000052.1:0-20412 GCA_041907665.1 Bacteroidaceae bacterium | reverse complement strand
TTTCTTTTGACAGCTCGGATAAGGATGAATGGAAAACATCAAAAATAAGCTGTTTATGCTGAGAACTGTATTTCATATTACTTCGTTTTAACACCTAAAGATAGCCTTTTTTATTTAATATCACAAAGATAAGTGAATCTAATATGCTGATATTCAACTTAAATAATATTAAATCAAATTATTCAGCAGACCCTATTTAAAATTAGGTAAATTCGTTTTTTAAAATATTGAACCTGAAGAAAAAATGGATAATATGACTTACGCATGATCTAAAATACTATTTTTTATTTGGTAGAGACTTTAATAATATTGCAATTACAAATAATTTAATATTTCTTGTTTAGAAGTTTTTTTCTGATTACATTTATACAGATATCACATGTAAATAAATAATAATAGGAACAATGAATAAACAAAAAAAGCTAATTATATCATGTATATCATGTGGTTCACTTGGAATGTTAGCTTCTTTCATAGGAAGTAGTTCCCTTGATATACATACGATAAGCAAATTGTCTCTTATAGCAGTTTTTAACGTTATACAAATTATTATGCTTTCTATTGATCGCAAACAATAGTATTCCACAGAAAGTATCAGAAACTGGTATCACAAATAGTAGTTCACCAATAAAATATAGACTAACGGGAGTCGAGAGTGACAACGATAGCACTTTAAAAAGTACGCAGGAATTTATTTGCTTGCCACCAACACCTATCGTCAGAAACGAGGCGCTTATCAACAAGATTGGAGTACAGCCATGTATACACAAAATGGGGTTCAGATACTTGTAGAGCACCATTTAGAATGATTCTAAATAATGGCCTACTGGAAATAACGTGTCCACAATGCATCACAAAGCCGATTTTCGGGTCTCTTTTCGCTGGCGTTGCATACGATACATCGTTAACATGCTGTATGATAGTGCGTAATGGTGTCATACGGAAGTGACAAAGGTCCAGATAAATTTTATAAATATTCTCCATTTCACCAATAGACCTTTATCAGTTGTCAAGATATGAGTATAAGAAAAACAGAAAAGACGTAACCTTATTAAGTTACGCCTTTTTATCGTTAAAAAGCAATATATATGCTCTTTATAGCTATTCAATCACCATGTTATTCCTTTGATCGGGGAAAACAATAGTAGGCTTAAATTTTTTAGCTTCTTCAAAGTCCATCAAAGCATACGACATGATAATAATAATGTCGTTGACTTGTACCTTACGGGCAGCAGCACCATTAAGACAAACGCAACCTGACCCACGCTCACCTTTTATGATATAAGTTTCGAAACGTTCACCATTATTATTATTAGTAATAGCGACCTTTTCGCCTGCAATCATATTGGCAGCGTCCATTAAATCTTCGTCGATTGTAATGCTCCCCATGTAACTGAGATTTGCCTCAGTAACTCGGGCGCAATGAATTTTTGATTTTAAAATTTGAACCATCATAACGATGTAAAATAATAATGTTAAGGCTATTTTATTCTTTATATTTGATATTGTCTATCAATCGAATTTTACCACTGAATACTGTAATGCAACCCACAGCATACAATGTATCTTTCCAATCGGCTATTTTCTGCAACGAATAGCCATCAACTATTTCAAAGTATTCCAAGCGAAGCCCCTCAACCGAACTAATTTGCTCTTCAACAAACTTTTGTGTTTCAGCCACTGTATGAGAAGACGCATAATCGCGGCTTAAGAGAAGAATCTTCGATATGTTCAACGCATTATTGCGCTCTTCGGACGAGAGCAATTGATTGCGACTACTTAATGCCAGACCTCCATCTTCCCGTATAATAGGACACGAAACAATTTCCAATCCCAGTTTAAGATCTTTTACCATAGCACGAATTACAGCCACCTGCTGAAAATCCTTTTCACCAAAATAAGCCCTATCCGGTTCTACAGCCATAAAAAGTTTGCTTACTATCTGACAAACGCCATTAAAATGACCTGGCCTGCGGGCCCCTTCCATCACCGTATCGATAGGAGGGTAACTAAAGTGGCGAGTATCTGGTTCGGGATACATTTCGTCTACAGAAGGAGCAAACAAAATGGTAGCTCCACACGATTCGAGCAATTTTATATCTGCATCCAACTGATGAGGATAGTTTATCAAATCGTTTTTATCGTTAAATTGAGTCGGATTGACAAAATCGCTTACGACAGTAACGTCGTTATCTTGTACGCTACGTTTAACCAACGATGCGTGACCGGCATGCAATGCACCCATCGTAGGCACTAAACCAACCTTTTTGCCAGCAGCTCTATATGCAGAAAGAGCAGCCTTAAGGTCCTTAATAGTATTTATTACTTTCATTCCAATGATATTAATTCGCTTATATTCGAAAAACTGTGCAAAATAAACCATTATTTAGCACATAACGAAGAAATATCGTATTATTTTCAACTAAATATTTCATAAAACCTTGACATCTACACCCGCTTAAATACTTGACTATACAACCAATAAGTAATTATGAATTCAAAAAGTTGCAAATATCTGATTTTTTTTTTATATCTTTGCAAAAGAATTCATTTAGACTGCGAAAATGACAAATGGTAATAAGGTATTATTCATTACCCAAGAAATTGTTCCGTATGTAGCAACATCTGATATGGCAGAAGTGGGCCGTAATTTAGCTCAAGCTATTCAAGAACAAGGGTACGAAATCCGAACTTTTATGCCAAAATGGGGGACCATTAATGAAAGAAGGAATCAACTTCACGAAGTTATCCGACTTTCTGGCATTAACATTATTATTGATGACACAGACCATCCGCTAATCATAAAGGTCGCATCTATACAATCTGCGCGAATGCAGATTTACTTTATCGATAACGATGATTATTTCCAAAACAAACTACAAACCGTTGACGAAAATGGCGTGGAATACGAGGATAATGATTGTAGAACAATCTTTTATGCTCGTGGTGTACTCGAAACGGTAAAAAAATTACATTGGGTTCCGGACATCGTACATTGCGAAGGTTGGATCTCCGCATTAATTCCGCTGTATATAAAGAAAGGATACAAAGACGAACCATCTTTTCGCGATACAAAGGTAGTTTTCTCTCTATTTGGAGAAGAACTGAAGAACGATTTTCCGAAGGATTATCCTACTAAACTTCAAATAAAGGGTGTCACTAAAAAAGTACTTGCACCTTTCGCCAAAAACATGGATTATCTAACTTTATGCAAGCTAGCCGTTGAATTCTCTGACGGTATAATGGTATGCAGCGAGCATGTAAACGAAGAGGTCTTGGAATATGCAAGAGAGCGCAATAAACCAATCCTACCCTATCAGCCAGCGGATAAAATGGCGGAGGCTACGGACGAATTTTACAAGAAACTTTTAGAAACAGATCAGACGGAAGCCGAATAACGACTCCATTGACGATACACAAAGAAAGAGGGTAACAGACTTATTTGTTTGCTACCCTCTTTCTTTAATAGTATATGTTATCCTTTACAGGACATTCTTTTTAGTATTCTTATCGGCTTTCACTTTCTTGGCAGAATCCAATTTATGTTCAGTCTTCGCCTTTTTAAGTTTCCTTTCGAGTTTTTCATTCTCATCATGAAGCTCTGCAATCTCCTCTTCCTGATTACGTATAGTGATAAGCAAAGAATTCAGTTCTTCATTATCAATATCCATCGGATAAAGAGCATTGACTCGCTTAATGAAATCACCAAGAATATTCATATAATTTGTGAAGGCATCGAATGGTGAATCGTAAATTCCACGATTAACCTGTATAACGGTATCCTTCGTTGTCATAAAACGAAAATTATTACTAGCTTGCAGATAATCCCAATCTTGTTTGATACGCCGATCTTGGCACAGTTGGACACGTTCGGCAACACTATATAGTTTGTTGAATGCTTCACGCTGCATTACATTTCCCAACCAACAGCTGGTATCTCGTTCTTCATCTGTCCACGACAATGGATAGGTTACTTCCAAAGGAGAAATAGCCTTTAATTTTCCGATAATCTCGGAAGGGGTAGAAAATGTGATACCCTTTTCGGCGGCACATGCAGGCAGTGCTTTCAAGAATTCCAAGATATTAGATGAAAGTGGCTGCATCATACCAATAGAACCCATTTCCATGAAAATATTGAAAACTTGTTCTTCAACCGGAAAAGCATCAATCCAGCCAATATATTTATCGGCAAAGAGTGGATACTCATTCCATTCCGAATTGGAGAAACGCAAACTTATATCGTCGGACAGCTTATAGTCGCGAAGCAACAGTTTCAAATTGGAATCGGTAGCACATTGATATACATAATGTGGGCTCTTCCAACCCAATATATGGCGGGCCCCTTCTGTAAGTACACCTTTAAAGCCCATTTCTGCAACCATCGCACCTATCTCGTCCGAATAAATGAGGCTGGAATTACGAAACACTTTAGGCGATTTGCCAAAAAGTTCTTTAATTTTATTACGTTGACGCAAGACCTCTTCTTTAAAACATGCTTCATTGGCAAGCGAAGACAAACCATGCGAATATGGTTCTGCCAAGAATTCACAACATCCGGTGTCGTTGAGCGTATGAAGCAGGTCGAGCACAGCGGGAGCATGAATTTCTAGTTGTTCAAGAGCAACTCCCGAAATAGAAAGTGCAACCTTGAAAGTACCCTTCGAATTTGTAACCATCTCGATCAGGGCAGAAAGAGTAGGTATATAAGAACGTTCGGCCACATCATTAATGCCGGCCTCATTGGCATAATCATCATAGTAATAATGATCGTTGCCAATATCAAAGAAACGATAACGTTTCAGATGTATAATCTGATGTATTTCAAAATAGAGACAAATGGTTCGCATATCTATTATTCTTTATAATCAAAGGTTAGTGATAATTACTGATAATTCGCTCGTATACTTTTTTAATTCTCATACCTACATTCTCCCAAGTAATGCCGTCCACCTCTTTTTTACCTTCGGTATGAAGATATTCATAAAGTGCAGGATAAGAACATATTCCATAAATAGCATCTGCCATCGCCTGTATATCCCAATAGTCTGTTTTAACACACTTATTCAGTATCTCGGCACAACCGGACTGTTTGGATATAATGGACGGCACTCCGCATTGCATAGCCTCAAGCGGAGAAATACCAAACGGTTCGGATACGGATGGCATAATATAGACATCACTCATTTTGAGCATTTCGTATACCTGTTTTCCCCGCATAAAGCCTGGAAAATGAAAACGATCGCCAATACCTCTTTCGGCTACCAAACGAATCATTTGAGCCATCATATCGCCATTGCCAGCCATCACAAAACGAACATTGTGAGTATGGCGCAATACCAAAGCAGCAGCCTCTACAAAATACTCAGGTCCCTTCTGCATGGTTATGCGCCCCAAAAAAGTCACAACCTTCTCGCCTTCTATATGGCGCGGAACTATTTGCTCGATCTCCGGAGCCAATGGCGAAACGGCATTATGCATGGTAGATACCTTACGAGGATCTTGGGAATATTTATGAATCACCGTCTGACGAGTAAGTTCACTGACACACATTATATGATCGGCATAATCCATTCCATTCTTTTCTATCGCATAGACAGTAGGATTGACATTGCCGCGACTACGGTCAAAGTCGGTAGCATGAACGTGGATAACCAACGGCTTGCCTGACACCTGCTTGGCATGAATGCCAGCAGGATAAGTGAGCCAATCATGAGAATGAATAATATCAAATTGCTGCTGACGCGCTACCACACCAGCCACAATAGAATAATTGTTTATTTCTTCATATAAATTATCCGGATAACTTCCGGAGAACTCAACACAGCCCAACTCGTTGGTATGCATATAGTTGAAATCGGCATATATATGATTTCTAAAATCATAATAAAGTTGTGGATTCATGCAATTTCCTATCTTAGAATTTACATAATCCCAATTGGCATCTCTATATACAATAGGGACACTATTCATACCGATAATATTCAGAAAGCTATTATCCTCGTCACCCCAAGGCTTAGGAATACAAAAGGTTATTTCCATATTGTCTTGTTTAGCTAACCCCTTTGTCAATCCATAGCTTGCAGTACCAAGGCCACCCAAAATATGAGGAGGAAACTCCCAACCAAACATTAATACTTTCATCTCTTCCTCCTACTATATATTAAACTTAGACAACATTTTAAGGATACGCAGTATTTCGGCAACATTCATAGCAAACGAGACAGCCCCCCGTCCCTTGAATGGAGGATCGCCATCAAACAATTCGGGCAACGAACCAACACAATGGCTTGTCATTTCTTCTTCGTATCCTATCAGTTGGCGTTCGATGAACGACAAACCACTCATCTTATATATTTTGAGATAAGCTTCAACATAAAAGCCCATAAGCCAAGGCCAAACCGTACCTTGATGATAGGCTAAATCCCGTTGTCGCTGCGAGCCCACATAGTTTGGATTATATCCACCACTTTTAGGACTTAGCGAACGAAGCCCTTTCGGAGTCAGCAATTCTTTGGTTACGATGTCAAGTACTTGCTTTTTCTGATCACGCGTCAATGGAGAATAATCGAATGCAACTGTAAATATCATATTGGGACGAACACTCCAATCCATTAGATTACCGTTAACATAGTCGAACAAGTAACCAAAATCATTACGAAAGACTTCGACAAAAGACTTTCCTGTAATCTCTGCCTGAGCATCGAGATGATCGGCATATTCGATTTGCCCTCCTTCTCTTGACATAGTGGCAACAAACCGAAGAGCATTGTACCACAGCGCATTGATTTCGACAATATATCCTGTGCGTGGTACAACCGGATGCCCATCAACAGTAGAATTCATCCAAGTAACAGCCTGATCTTCACCATTAGCAAAAAGCAATCCATTGTCATGCAAAAAAAGATTGGAATGTTTGCCACCCATAATATAATTTATGATATCTATCATTAGCGTACCATACTTCTGACGGCATGCTTCACTCGAGACATCCTTGGCATACTGATTAAGTGCCCAAATAGCCCAAAGCAAGACATCGGGATGTTGCATCTCGTAAACCTTACATTCCGATTCTATTCCGTTCATAAAATCGTAAATAGCCTTCTCTGCCGTTTTAAAAGCATCTTCAAATTCATCCACTTCATTTACGGCAAGAGTTAAGCCAGGTAATGAAATAAACAAATCGCGGGCACGGCACTTGAACCAGGGATACCCTGCAAGAATATAATGCTCTCCTCCTTGTACATTATGAAACTGATGTGCCGAATTCTTCAAACAATGGAAAAAGCTATCGCGAGGTGTGCGGTCTTTCACCTCATCCTCGAATATTTGTTTCAAGGCACGAGTCTTGACCTCCGAAGTCCCCGCCGAAAACACAATGCATTCGCCTTTTTTTATGTCAACTTCGAAATATCCGGGAACATACAAATCTTCATTAAAATCGTATCCCCTCTCCTGCTCTTTAGGATACTCAATGCCCCGATACCAATAAGGCATAAAACGGAACTCAGCTTTTTTACTAAGCTGCATATACAGTTCGGGATACCCGGGATACATACATGTTTTGATACCGTTTTCGACCTCTTGATAGTCGCGTCTTGCTACAGAGTTCTCGTGAGTATATTCTCTAACGCTACGAAAGGCTAGAAATGGACGAAAGCGAAGTGTGGTAGGAGAATGACTTTCAAGAAGTGTATAGCGAATAAGGATTCGATTCTCGTGATGAACAAAGATTTTCTCTTTGCGTAGAAGCACACCACCCACCCTATAGGTTGTCGCAGGAATGTGGTCGCACTCAAATTCGCGGATATATTTGTGTCCATTCGGACTGAAATTATTCCCTCTATATTTATGAAGTCCCAAGTTAAATTCGGCACCATGCTGAATAACTGTTTCATCCAAGGATGACAAAAGTACATGATTCTCGTCATCCAAGTTAGGAACAGGAATAACTAATAAACCGTGATATTTACGAGTGTTACAATCTACAACAGTTGTACAATGATAGGCCCCCGACTTATTAGTCCTCAGTATCTCTCTAGTAAGAGATTCTTCAAGATTGCTGGTCAAGGTCTTGTCAAATCGTAAATAGCTCATAACTTTTATTTTAATTTCGTATTAGATAACCAATCCACATAAAGGCAGTGTATAAAACAATTCTGCGGTTAAAATGAATGCTTAAAAGTACAAAATAAAAAGAGAAACAAAAATTATAAACTACTTTTTTTTGCAAAAAAGATAGAAAATCATCATCCATGCAAGGATGCTATCAGTATTTTAATATTCAGCATAAACATCCTTACAGAAACAGCAAGCAGAATAATGCCAAAGAACTTTCGTGTGATATAAATGCCACCGGCTCCAAGGAACCGCTGTATTCGTCCAGTCTGGCTTATAACAAAATAAACCAAAACCATATTAAGTATCAAAGCAATAATAATATTGAGTGGATGATACTCGGCACGCAATGAAAGTAACGTTGTAAAAGCTCCGGCACCTGCCAGAAGAGGGAAAACCAAGGGGACTAATGTAGCTTCTTTGATAGGACCTTGATTCTTGAATATTTCGACATCTAAAATCATTTCAAGAGACATCAAAAAGATAACAAAAGCACCCGCTACAGCAAAAGATGCAATATCCACATGAAACAAAGCCAACATATAAGTGCCTACATAAAAAAAGCCCAACATTATCACGAATGATATAAGCGTAGCTTGCATGGCATTCACTTTTCGCCCATTCTCCCGCAAATTAATTAATATAGGAATTGATCCGATAATATCAATTACGGCAAACAATATAATGAAAGCACTAATTGTCTGCTGAAAATCGAATGTAGATAAAACAGAAGTTGGCATATATATAGTATTAAATTAAATTTTGTACAAAGATAAACACTTTCTATACATCTACAAAAGGTCAAATAATTTATTTTTTATGATATAGTCTTTTAAAGAACAATAAATACCTCAAAAAAATAGCAATATACAAAATCACGAACAACCGTTATTCGTATATTTGTCACAATTAATTTATTAACTGCATGGAGAAGTTATACGAGACATTATTACAGCTACCTATTTTTCAAGGCATCACATTGTACGATTTTAATGATCTCATAGGAAAGCTAAAGTGGCATTTTGAAAAATACCAACCGGGAGACACTTTCATAAAAGCAGGAGAAAAATGCGACAAGGTAATCTGCGTTTTGTCCGGAAACACCTCGTTCACTACAGAATCGTCCAATAAGCTTTACAGTATTACTGAGTTTACCGACCGACCTTTCATTGCAGAGCCATATTCTCTATACGGGATAGATTATTCATTTCAGTCTACATATACAGCTGTCTCAGAAGTTACGATAGGTAGTTTCAACAAGCTGGCATTCCTTACCATCGTCAATGATTTCTTAATTTGCCGCTTAAATATAATCAACATGTTATGCCGTCGCAATCAGATGTTATATAATAAATTGTGGGTGGATGATATTAAAAATGATTTTCAGTCTAAAATTATTCGTTTCATCTTGCTGCATGTCGAAACTCCAGAAGGGAAAAAGATTTTGCGAGTAAAATTATATGATTTTGCCAATTTAATCAATGCTTCTCACGTCAACACATCAATTGCCTTAAACCAGATGGAAAAAGATGGGCTTATTAGAATGGGGCGCATGTCGATTTCTATTCCCGATGCAGCAGTTCTCAGGGAAAAATTCGAAAACGACAAGTAAGCTCCAGCCTCAAATAAACATCGACCGGAAAAGAAAAAGGTAATTCTGATTACCTAAAGGCAAAACGTTCTTAATTTCTAAAATATACCATACGCCCATTCGGAACGACAAAAGCCTTGAAAGACCACTTAAATAATTAATTATAAAGCTTATAATAATCAAATGCAGTTATAATACTATCGGCAACAAAATAACTAACGTATGTCGCAGCCATAACTAACGGAAGTTACTGCGGTAACTAACGGAAGTTATTGTGATAACTAACGTTAGTTTTGTCTACAACATCCGTTAGCTACGGCTGCGACATACGTTTGATTTTCCAATATGATAAGAGAAGAGCAAAACCAATTCTATAATAAATACAATAACTGGGTGGCAATTCAATAAATTCAACTCTCTATTTGACGCTGAAATAGAAAAGCGCCATTTACTATACAACTAGGAGAAAAGCTAGACGCATGAAAAAGAAGCATTCAGTTTTCTCAAAAAATCAAGCAGAATATGCAAACTATTCATTAAATTTGCACTTGTTTCAAGAAAAATGCAATGATTGAAAAAGTAATCGTACTTGAAGATATAGACCCTGTGGTATTTTATGGCGTAAATAACGCAAATTTCCAATTAATAAAAGCATTGTACCCGAAGTTGCGTATTATGGCTCGAGGGAATGTAATGAAAATATTGGGAAATGAGGAAGACATGGAATCTTTCGAGCAAAGCATTTTGAAACTTGAAGAGTACTGTCGCGAATACAATTCATTGAAAGAAGAAGTGATTATCGACATTTTCAACGGTAATGCGCCACTTTCGAAACGAACAGATAATGTAATTGTATTTAGTGTAACTGGTAAACCCATCATTCCTCGAAGTTCCAATCAATTAAAACTGGTCGAAGAATTTGAAAAAAACGATTTGGTAATAGCCATAGGGCCAGCAGGATCGGGAAAAACATATACGGCAATTGCTCTGGCCGTAAGAGCTCTGAAAAACAAAGAGAAAAAGAAGATCATTCTGTGCAGACCTGCTGTGGAAGCGGGCGAAAAGCTAGGATTTTTACCAGGAGATATGCGCGATAAGATCGATCCATATCTACAGCCATTGTATGATGCTCTGGAAGATATGATTCCGGCAGCAAAATTGGAAGAATATATGGACACCAATATCATTCAGATAGCACCGTTGGCCTTCATGAGAGGACGGACACTCAACGACGCAGTAGTAATATTGGACGAGGCTCAAAACACCACCACACAACAAATTAAAATGTTTCTGACAAGAATGGGCATGAACACTAAGATGATTGTTACCGGTGATATGACTCAAATAGATTTACCATCATCGCAACGTTCCGGACTAGCTCAAGTGCTACAGATACTAAAAGGTATAAAGGGCATCAGTGTGATAGAACTGAACAAGGGTGATATTGTGCGCCACAAATTAGTAACACGCATTGTAGAAGCATACGAGCGTTACGACAAGAAAAAGAAAGAAGAGGAAGAAAAGTAAAGAATAAAAAGAACAGCTTATAATAAAAATAAAAAGTATGAAAGCATTAACTAAGACTGATTATCTTTTCCCTGGACAAAAGAGTGTTTATCATGGTAAAGTCCGCGACGTCTACAACATCAACGATGACTTATTGGTAATGGTTGCCACAGACCGTATTTCGGCTTTTGACGTCATCTTACCAAAAGGCATTCCTTTCAAAGGACAAGTGCTCAACCAAATTGCAGCAACTTTCCTCGATGCAACTTCAGACATTGTTCCCAATTGGAAAATAGCTACCCCAGATCCGATGGTAACAGTAGGACTGATGTGCGAAGGATTTCGTGTCGAAATGATCATTCGCGGCTATCTGACAGGTAGCGCTTGGAGAGATTACAAATCTGGTGTTCGCGAGATCTGTGGAGTAAAGCTCCCAGAAGGTATGAAAGAGAATCAAAAATTCCCTGAACCTATCATTACACCGACAACCAAAGCAGATGCAGGACATGACGAGAATATCTCAAGAGAAGAGATTATCGCCAAAGGTATCGTTGACAAGAAAGATTATGAGTTGATGGAAGATTATACTCGTAAACTCTTCGAGCGTGGTACTCAAATGGCTACAGAAAAAGGTCTCATATTGGTAGACACAAAATATGAATTTGGCAAAAAAGATGGGAAAGTTTATCTTATAGATGAGATTCACACACCCGACTCTTCTCGCTATTTCTATGCCGACGGTTATGAAGAGAAATTTAAAGCCGGTGCAGAACAAAAGCAACTTTCTAAAGAATTTGTTCGCCAATGGCTTATTGCTAATAATTTCATGGGGCAAGAAGGACAACAAGTCCCCGAGATGACCGAAGAATACGTCAATAGTGTTTCAGATCGTTACATTGAACTTTATGAACATATTGTTGGTAAAGCATTTGTAAAAGCCGAAGGTGACAACTTGGCAACACGTATTGAGAAAAATGTTCTTGAATTCTTAAAAAACCGATAATATAAATGTATCGGCAAGAGAAAATAAAGCCTTATAGTAAGGACGGCAGTAAGAAGGAGCAAGTTAAACAAATGTTTGATCACATTGCTCCTGCTTACGACCGCCTAAATCATCTTTTATCATTGGGTATTGATAAAGGTTGGCGTAAGAAAGCGATTGCTACACTTCGTCCTTATCAGCCTAAAACGATGATGGATGTAGCAACCGGAACCGGCGACTTTGCATTATTGGCTGCCAAAGAACTAAAGCCTCATCAACTTATAGCCACAGACATTTCGGAAGGGATGATAGCTATTGGTAGAGAGAAGATACAAATGGCAGGCATGGAGCAAATTATAAACTTCGCATGCGAAGACTGCTGCCATTTATCATTCGAAGACAACACATTCGATGCAATCACTGTAGCTTTTGGAGTGCGCAATTTTGCCGACCTAGATCAGGGATTGTGCGAAATGCACAGAGTGCTTCGCCCCAATGGACGATTAGTAATATTGGAACTAACAGCTCCAGATCATTTCCCAATGAAACAGTTATTTACAATATATTCGAGTGTTATTATTCCCTCATTAGGAAAATTATTATCCAAAGACAACAAAGCCTATCGCTATCTACCGCAAACAATTCAAGCGTTTCCACAAGGCGAAGTAATGAAAGGTATATTAGAAAAGGCAGGTTTCAGTGATGTAAAATTCAAACGGTTAACATTTGGTATTTGTACACTTTATACAGCAAATAAATAAAAAGAACTACAATGCAGAAATACGGTTTAATAGGATATCCACTCAAGCATTCTTTTTCTATTGAATACTTCAACGAGAAATTTTCTTCGGAAAATATCGATGCCCAATACGTGAACTTCGAGATTCCCGAGATAAAAGATTTCCCCGAAATTGTAGAAGAGAATCCGGACTTGTGCGGTTTGAATGTAACAATACCCTACAAGGAGCAAGTGATTCCCTACTTAGACCGACTAAGCCCCAATGCTGAACGTATCGGTGCTATCAATGTTATCAAAATTATTCGTGAAAAGAAAAAGATTATATTAGAAGGACATAATTCTGATATTGTGGGATTCGCACAATCAATAAAGCCTTTGCTTATGCCCTATCATCAAAAAGCATTGATACTAGGAACAGGAGGAGCAGCAAAGGCTATTTGTCATGGATTGCACGATTTCGGCATCACCACCCAATTGGTATCCCGAACCAGCAAGCCAGACGCTATCACCTACGAAGAACTTACTCCCGCGGTGATGAAGGAATACAAAGTTATCGTCAATTGTACCCCTGTAGGTATGTACCCTAAGGTAGATTTCTGCCCACAGATACCGTATAATGAACTAACCCACGAACATCTATTATATGATCTACTTTACAACCCCAACGAAACACTCTTTATGAAAAAAGGAGCTGAACATGGAGCTGTTACAAAGAATGGACTTGAGATGCTACTGCTTCAAGCTTTCATTTCGTGGGAAATATGGAATAAGAAATAAACGATATAATCATATAGATGATAATGAAGAAAAGCAAAAGAAGAAAAATAATACGTTGGAGCATCATATCACTCCTCTTAGTCTTCGGTATATTTACCGTAGGCGGAAGCTTTTACTTAATTCATTTCGCTCTGCTTCCTAAAGAAAAAGCAGTCAGAAGCCAGAAGACAGCTCTTGAAAGAACGCTTAAAGATTATCCTTATATGAAATTTTGGATTGACAGTCTTAACAATTGCAAAGCAATTCATGATACTGTTATTGTCAATGCCGAAGGATTGAAACTACATGGATACTACCTTAAAGCTGCCTTTCCAACACATAAGGCGGCAGTACTGGTTCACGGCTATACAGATTGTGCTATCAGCATGTTCCCTATAGCTTATTTATTTAACAGACAACTACACTATAATGTTTTATTGCCCGATTTGCAATATCATGGAAAGAGTGATGGAAAGGCTGTAAACATGGGATGGAAAGACCGTATAGATGTATTGGAGTGGACAAAAGTAGCTAACAGTATATTCGGCAATAACACCGAAATGGTGATTCAGGGAATATCGATGGGAGGAGCTACAACGATGATGGTATCGGGGGAGAGACTTCCTTCGTATATAAAATGCCTGATAGAAGATTGCGGCTATACTAGTGCTTGGGATGAATTCGATTATGAGCTGAAAGGTATGTTTGGACTGCCTAAATTCCCCTTATTATATGGTGCGAGCGCACTCTGCAAGATATGTTATGGCTGGAGCTTCGGAGAAGCTTCAGCATTGAAGCAAGTTGCCAAATGCAAGTTGCCGATGTTGTTTATACATGGCAGTGCCGATACTTATGTACCTACACGAATGGTTTATCCCCTTTACAAAGCAAAACCAGAGCCAAAAGAATTATGGATCGTACCAGGTGCTATCCATGCGATGTCTTACCATGACAATCAGAAAGCCTATACCGAAAGGGTTGCTCAGTTTGTCAACAAATATATACGCTAATGAAACGCTTTATTTGCTACATACTCTTTTGTATTCTGATCCCGATGGCACTACAAGCCGAAGGAAAAGCATATACAATTAATGACGTACCCAACGTACGTCACACAAACAAGAGTTATTACGTATCAGATCCTGAACATATTCTTTCTCAGGAGACAGTAAACAGTATTAACTCCATGCTTTATCAACTAGAGATAAAGACAGGGGTACAAACAGCCGTTGTTGTGCTGCCCTCGATTGGTGATGAAGATCCTTTTGATTTTGCCTATTCACTTGGCAGACGTTGGGGAGTAGGTAAAAAGAGCAAAGATACTGGATTGGTATTATTGCTCGTACTCGACCAGCGCAAAATACAATTTGCCACTGGCTATGGCCTGGAAGGAGATCTGACAGATGCTATTTGCAAACGCATTCAAATGAAAGCAATGGTTCCCGCTTTCAAAAAAAACGATTGGGATACAGGAATGCGCGAAGGGGTAAAAGCCATTTGTGGTAAGTTAGACGGATCGATGAACGATAGCGCAGACTTTGGAGACAATGGTAAGGGAGAAGAAACTGTAGCCGTTATATTTTTATTTATGTTTATTTTCGTCGGAGGCACTATTTTTGTATATATAAAAAATAGAATGCTCAACCGTTGCCCACAATGTGGAAAACATAAATTGCAACGCATCAATTCGCAAGTAGTGAGTCGAATCAACGGAGTAAAGACAGAGATATGGACCTATCGTTGCGACAACTGCGGACATGAAGTGAAACGTGAGAAGAAAAGCTATGATGAGAACTACCGTGGAGGAGGATTTGGAGGTCCGTTTATTGGCGGTGGAGGATTTGGTGGCGGCGACGGCGGAGGATTCAGCGGAGGAAGCTTTGGTGGGGGAAGCTTCGGAGGAGGCGGATCCAGTTCAGGATTCTAATTAAAAAGTAAAAAACAATAAGAAAGAACAATATGAAAAAGAACAGAACATTAATTATTATTATCGGTGTAATAGCCATATTGGCTATTTGGGTAACCGTTGTATACAATGGTTTAGTCTCGACAGAAGAAAACGTAAATAATCAGTGGGCCAACGTAGAAACTCAATATCAGCGTCGTGCCGACTTGATTCCCAATTTGGTAAATACAGTAAAAGGATATGCAGCACACGAGAAAACTACGCTCGAAGCAGTAATCACTGCACGTAGCCAAGCTACTCAAATTAAAGTAGATGCCAATAATTTGACTCCCGATAAATTGGCTCAATATCAAAAAGCGCAAGGTGACGTTACGACGGCTCTAGGCAAACTACTTGCTGTAACAGAGAATTATCCGGATCTGAAAGCCAATCAAAACTTCTTGGAACTTCAATCTCAACTCGAAGGCACGGAAAACCGCATCAATGTAGCTCGTAAAGATTTCAACGACGCTGCCAAAGAATACAATGTTTCTATACGGCGTTTCCCACGCAACATCTTTGCAAATATGTTTGGATTTCAAAAGAAATCTTACTTCGAAGCAGCCCCCGGTAGCGAAACAGCCCCAAAAGTACAGTTCTAAGACCAATAACATCAACTAGTAAAATTCTCAGAGAAAAATGAATAACAATCAACGATATATGATGCGTGGTGTAAGTGCTTCAAAAGAAGATGTTCATAACGCTATCAAAAATATCGATAAAGGAATCTTTCCATATGCTTTCTGCAAAATAATTCCCGACATATTAGGCGGTGATCCGGCTTACTGCAATATAATGCACGCCGACGGAGCCGGAACAAAGTCTTCTCTTGCTTATCTTTATTGGAAAGAGACAGGCGATCTTTCTGTTTGGAAAGGTATTGCACAAGACGCATTGATCATGAATATTGACGATCTGCTTTGTGTAGGTGCTGTCGACAACATCCTTGTATCATCGACTATTGGCCGTAACAAGCTGTTGATACCGGGCGAAGTAATTTCTGCTATTATCAATGGCACGGACGAATTGCTGGCCGAACTTCGCGAAATGGGTGTAGGCGTTTATGCTACAGGTGGAGAAACTGCTGACGTAGGCGACTTAGTGCGCACCATTATTGTAGATAGCACGGTGACTTGCCGAATGAAACGCTCTGACGTTATAGACAACGGCAACATCCGCCCGGGAGACGTTATTGTCGGATTGGCTTCTTATGGACAAGCAACTTACGAGAAAGAATACAATGGCGGCATGGGCAGCAATGGGCTTACTTCGGCCCGACATGATGTCTTCAGTAAGTATCTGGCAAAGAAATATCCCGAAAGTTTCGATGCTGCTGTCCCCGACGAATTGGTTTATAGCGGAGGACTGAAATTGACTGACACCGTAGAAGACTCACCTATAGATGCCGGCAAACTAGTGCTCTCCCCTACTCGTACTTACGCTCCGGTAGTAAAGAAGCTGCTTGATGAGATGCGCAGCAACATACACGGAATGATTCACTGTTCGGGTGGTGCACAAACTAAAATCATGAATTTTGTCGGTGACAACATCAAAGTTATCAAAGACAATATGTTTCCGGTTCCTCCCCTCTTTAAAACAATTCAGAAACAAAGCGGTACGGACTATGCGGAAATGTACAAAGTATTCAACATGGGACATCGCTTGGAAGTTGTCCTACCGGCTAAAGATGCCGATAAGGTGATAGCTATAAGCAAGAGTTTCGATATTGATGCACAGATAGTAGGACGTATAGAACAAGCAGAGAAAAAAGAACTGATTATCCGAAGCGAATTCGGCGAATTCAACTATTAATAAAGAAGAGGAATATGTTCAGAGAAATGATCGACCCTGATATCGTTACCAAGTTTAGCTTAATGCTAATGCAAGTGCACAAAGTGGTTATCGTAGCCCATGTTTCTCCCGATGGCGACGCAATAGGTTCATCATTGGGTATGGCTCACTTTTTGCGTGCAATGGGCAAGAAAGCTTTTGTCATTGTGCCCAATGCTTTCCCTGCTTTCCTGAAATGGATGCCCGGTAGCAAAGACATTATGATATACGAACGATATAAACCTTTTGCCGATAAACTCATTGAAGAGGCACAATTAGTATGCTGCCTGGATTTCAATGGCCTGAAACGTATTGATGCACTCGCCATTCCTATCGAAGCATCAAAAGCTCCCAAGATTATGATAGACCATCACCCCAATCCCGACAATTTCTGCGATATCAACATATCTATACCGGCTGCGAGTTCGACATCCGAAATAGTGCTCCGCCTTATTCTGGCCATGCACCAATTCAGACGAGTTTCGCTCGAAGCGGCACAATGTATATATACCGGTATGATGACCGACACGGGAGGGTTTACCTACAACTCAAATGATGCAGAACTGTATGGTTTCATCAGTATGCTTATCAGCAAGGGTATAGACAAGGACGACATCTATCGAAAAGTATTCCATACATACTCCGAAAGCCGTCTCAGATTGATGGGATACGTATTGGAGAATATGAAAGTTTACGATTGCCATGCCTCACTCATGACCCTGACGCGTGACGAGCAAGGGCGCTATGACTATTCGAAAGGAGACAGTGAAGGTTTCGTCAACATACCGCTCCAAATAAAAGGTAGTAAACTATCTTGCTTTCTACGCGAAGATACCGAAAGAGCTATCGTCAAAGTATCGCTTCGATCGGTAGGCAAATTTTCGTGCACAGAGATGGCAGAACGATTCTTCGATGGCGGAGGACATCTCAATGCATCTGGAGGAGAAATTAAAGGAACAATGGAACAGGCTATCGCGCGTTGGGAAGAAGCGCTAGAGGCTTTTCGTTCGAAACTTACCGACAGCGAAGAAGTAAAATTGGAGACTTCAAAAGAAGAAAATAAAGAGAATTAAAGATCAAATCACTATTATATTATGACACTCATTAAATCTATTTCAGGAATCCGAGGAACTATCGGAGGACACGTAGGTGAAGGATTGAATCCATTGGACATTGTGAAGTTTACTTCTGCTTATGCTACACTTATTCGCCACACTTGTAAAGTAAAAAACAATAAAATTGTGGTTGGACGTGATGCCCGTCTATCGGGATTAATGGTGAAGAACACAGTTGTAGGCACACTCATGGGAATGGGATGGGACGTAGTCGATATAGACTTTGCTTCTACTCCGACTACTGAATTGGCGGTAACAATGGAAGGTGCTTCGGGTGGAATCATACTTACAGCATCTCACAATCCCAAACAATGGAATGCACTGAAGTTACTCAACGAAGACGGTGAGTTTCTGAATAAAGAAGAAGGCAATGAAGTGCTGCGTATTGCCGAAGCAGAAGACTTTGAATTCGCACTCGTAGAGCAATTGGGGCATTATATACTAGATACTTCATATAACGAAAAACATATAGAAGCAGTGCTCAATATGAAGCTCACCGATGTAGAAGCCATTCGAAAAGCGAATTTCACTGTTGCCATCGATTGTATCAATTCGGTTGGCGGACTCATACTCCCCGAATTGTTGAAACGCCTTGGAGTGAAGAATATCATTACGATGAATGATGACAATACGGGCGACTTTGCACATAATCCCGAACCACTCGAAAAAAATCTAAGTGGCATTATGGAACTGATGAAACAAGGCAAAGCCGATATTGCTTTCGTAGTCGATCCGGACGTAGACCGCCTTGCCATGATCTGCGAAGACGGCACGATGTATGGAGAAGAATATACACTCGTCACAGTTGCCGACTATATACTCAAACATACACCAGGCAATACGGTGTCCAACCTCAGTTCTACTCGCGCACTTCGAGATGTAACTCGAAAATATGGTCACCAATACTATGCATCAGCAGTAGGCGAAGTAAACGTTGTAGCCAAAATGAAAGAAGTAAATGCCGTTATAGGAGGTGAAGGCAATGGCGGAGTGATCTATCCTGCGATCCATTACGGACGAGATGCGCTCGTAGGCATTGCACTTATTCTTAGTCACTTGGCACACGAGGGCAAAAAGGCAAGTGAACTGCGTGCTTCTTATCCCAATTACTATATAGCAAAGAATCGCATCGACCTTACTCCCGAAATAGATGTAGATGCCGTGCTTGTCAAAGTGAAAGAGATGTACAAAGATCAAGAAATTAACGATATTGACGGAGTAAAAATCGACTTCCCCGACAAATGGGTTCACCTACGCAAAAGTAATACAGAACCTATCATCCGCGTCTACAGCGAAGCAGCTACAATGGAAGCAGCAGACGAAATAGGGAAAAAAGTAATGGACGTTGTCTATCAGCTAGCCAACAAATAAAACAACGATTATAGTCCATCGCTAAAATCATACTAGCGGCTTTATTGTATTGAAAGATACAATAAAGCCACTTTTCTTTCTACAAACGCCCACCAGATAACAGACACACATTACAAACTTAAGTACCTTTCGTTGAAAGATATACTAAGTATTTCATAAATTTCAGAAGAAAAACACAGAAATCCTACTTGGTTATTAGCGTCTCACAGCTGTGATACACTTGTCTCACACTTGTGATACAGGTGTCGCACACTCGTGATACACTTGTCTCACAGCTGTGAGACAGTGAATTTGTATAATAAACCAGGGCTGACGCATTAAGAATTTAGTTTTCCTTCCATTTAGAATCCAAAAGTTCTATCATGTAATTTTCATCCCATCCAGCCAGTTTTCTTTTCATCTTGAAGCTACCTTTTCTTATGCTATTTTTTATTTGTGCAAGGGCAATCTTGTTGATGAGAG
>JAYRGW010000051.1:0-21039 GCA_041907665.1 Bacteroidaceae bacterium | reverse complement strand
GGAGAATGTTCACTTTGGGATCTGTTATGAAAAAGGATTGTATTCAAAGCATTTTATCGTTGCTTTCTTTTGCTGAAATGGGGTAGCATTCTAATTATTTACATGGAAATAAGACAACATATATGCGGCTATTCATCGATTCTTTTTTTCTGCAATACAACTCTATTTCCAACCTTTGTCACTTCAGTATGACACCATTATGCACTATCACACAGCATGTTAATGATGCACCACATACAACGCCAGCGAAAAGAAGTCCCAAAATCGAGGCAAGAGCATATTGTAGGTACGTTATTTCCGGTAGGGGTCTATTTAGACACGGTCTAAACACACAGTTACAGGTAGCTGAACACCCGATTTGTGCATAACGAATGTGTAGCATCCGCTTTTTTTAAAAATACTTCATCACCGACAACTTCTTTTACATCTATCTCAGGTGTCATCTGCATTTTTCCAAGTTCCTTTCGTATTCTTTCGAATGTCATTATTGCTACGTTCGACATTCCTAAATGTCATTTAATACTCTAGGTTCACTGATGAGCTTTTTGGGGCCCCTTGTTTTTAAATTGTTTTTGTTAATAAGAAAAGACGCCGTTGGCGTCTTTTAAAAGAGAGCGGAAGACGGGACTCAAACCCGCGACCCTCAGCTTGGAAGGCTAATGCTCTATCAACTGAGCTACTTCCGCATTGTACTATTTTGTGGGCAAAGATGGATTCGAACCACCGAAGGCGAAGCCAGCAGATTTACAGTCTGCCCCATTTGGCCACTCTGGTATTTGCCCTTCCTTTTTAGCTTTTCTTCTGAAAAGCGATGCAAAGGTATTAATTCTTTTTTAAATGCGCAACTAAATCGATCATTTTAATTGCAGCAATTGCACATTCTACTCCTTTATTGCCTAATGAACCGCCTGAGCGGGCTATTGCCTGTTCCATTGTATTGGCAGTGACAAGTCCATAAATGACGGGAGTGTTGGTCGTGGCATTCAAATAGGTGACTCCTTGGGTCACACCCATGCAGACGTAATCGAAATGGGGCGTTTCACCTTTAACGACACAACCCAGAATAATAACGGCATCTACATTACTTTGTCTGATAAACTGTTGCGCTCCGAAAGTGAGTTCAAAACTTCCCGGAACATGCTCTATTAAAATATTGTTTGCTTGTGCTCCTTGTTTGGTTAGTGTCTCGACACATCCGTTGAGCAATGAGTCGGTTACTTTAGGGTTCCACTCTGATACAACAATACCGAATGTCATATTATGGGCATCCGGTACTTGTGTTGCATCGTATTGGGACAAATTATGATAAGTTGTTGCCATACGATTTATGGTTTATTGAAAATTATTTCTTTTCTAGTGTTGCTCTTTCAATGTATTTGTCAATGTCCATTGCTTGGTATGATTGGAAGTATTTGTCTTTTACTGTCTGGTATGCTTCGATAGCTTTGTCATATTTACCGATGCTTTCGTAAATCTGACCTGCTTGTACCAAGAAAATAGGACTTAATGAGGGGCTTTCTGCTTCTTTGGCAGCCGACATCAAACACTCGGTGGCTTTGTCCATTTTGCCTAGATGAGCATAACAGTTGCCTAGGGCACCTTTAATTGCGGGGCTGATCATTTCATCGTTTCCGTCAAATTCATCAAGTTGTTTAGCAGCCAAGTCATATTTACCTAAATTGGCGTAGCAGATACCGGCATAAGCTTTGGCAAGATTTGCAGCGTTAGTGCCACTGTATTCATCTTCAATTTTAAGGAACCCTACATATCCGTTTTTATCACCGTTGAGTGCCGATGCATAGTCGTCTACTTCAAAGTATTTTTGTCCAGGGAAGAGCGCAGCTTGTGCTTTTGCCTCGTGCGGATCTGCATAAAAGTGTTTGTAAAGGAAATATCCTGCAACAAGAATTGCTGCTGCCATTACAATACCGATAATTTGTTTTTGATACTTGATAATAAATGCTTCCGACTGGGTCAGGGCATCTCCAACATTCAGTTGTTCCTTTTTATTTTCTGCCATTTGTATGTTTTGTTTTTTGTTTTTCGATATTTATGCTTACGGACAGCAAAAGTAGGATATTTCTATTTATTAATGAAATTTGACGGCATCTTTTTTTGTTATCAAGGCGAAAAAACGGCAAAATATTCATACTTTTGTACTCAACTCACTGAATGTGCATGATACTGAAACGAATATCTATATTAAATTATAAAAATTTGGAACAGGTAGAGCTCTTGTTCTCATCCAAATTGAATTGTTTTTTCGGCTTGAACGGGATGGGCAAAACGAACTTGCTTGATGCATTGTATTATCTTTCTTTCTGTAAGAGTTTGGGCAATCCGGTTGATTCGCAAAATATTCTTCATGGGGCAGAATTCTTTGTATTACAGGGATTTTATGAACAAGAGGACGGGACATCGGAAGAAATATACAGTGGACTGAAAATTCATTCTAAAAAATCTTTCAAACGTAATAAAAAGGAGTATCATAGACTGGCGGATCATATAGGCTTTATACCATTGGTTATGGTATCGCCTGCCGATACAGAATTGATTTTGGGTGGTAGTGCAGAGCGTCGTCGCTTTATGGATGTAACGATTTCTCAATTTGACAAAGAATATCTTAATGCATTGATTCGCTACAATCAGGCGTTGTCTCAACGCAATTCTCTCTTACGGGCTGATGCGCCGGTTGATGACGGTTTGTTTGATGTATTCGAACAACAGATGGCTGATTATGGTGCTGTCGTATATCAGAAGAGGACGGCTTATATTGATGTGTTTAATCCTATTTTCAGTCAGTTCTATTCGGCAATATCTTCGGATAGGGAAGAGGTTGAACTTTTTTATCGTTCTCATGGACAGGATGGTGGGTTGCTTGATCGTATTCGTCAAAGCAGGGAGCGCGATCGCATCGTGGGCTTTTCTCTTTGTGGAATTCATAAAGACGATTTGGATATGCGTTTGGGTGGCTTTCCCATCAAGCGAGAAGGTTCGCAGGGGCAGAGTAAATCATATTTGGTATCACTTAAATTGGCTCAATTCGACTTTCTGAAGACACATGGACATACGATACCTTTGTTGTTACTCGATGATATTTTTGACAAGTTGGATATTTCTCGCGTGCAGCAAATTGTGAAATTGGTGTCGGACGATAATTTCGGTCAGATATTTATCACTGATACCGACCGTGACAGACTTGCCCATATTCTTCCACAGATGGGGAGCGATTATAAAATGTTTATGGTTGACAGGGGACAAATTAGTGAATTGGAGGATAGAAAATGAGGAAGAAAGATGTCGAACCGGTAGGAAACTTGATACGGCGATATTTGCGTCAACAGAGCTTGGAATCACCGCTCAATGAACAGCGGCTCGTTAATGAATGGTATGAGTTGTTGGGGCCGGTTATCGGGCGTTATACCGAAAGTTTGTATATAAAGAATCAGGTATTGTACGTACACTTTACTTCTGCTGTCGTTCGTCAAGAGTTGATGATGGAAAGAAAAAAGCTTGTCCAGCGCCTTAATGAAAAGGTCGGGGCAAGCGTTATTAGTGATATCGTTTTTCGGTAGATGTTGCTTGTCGCTTAAAAATCCAATTTATCAATTGTTTTAATACCTAATTCTTTTAGCTCTTTTTTTGCCTGATCATAGTATTGGGATTTTTCTAAGTCGTCATTGCTATGGGCATCAATGCCTATTACAGCAGTACAGCCTTCACTAGTAGCAATTTTCCAAAATTCAGGAGATGGAACATACGAAGGTTGCCCCGAAGCATCGTTTCGAGCACGAATGCTAAGATTATATTCCAATGGTAAATGTTGGCGTACAGCTGCGCGGCAGATATGCCGGCTTATCGTAGTGCAGTGATGATCGAACTCGGGGTAAGAATTCATAAACAAATCGGGATGAGCCATATAGGCGAACAATCCGCTTTCGATCCCTTCTACAGAACTTTCTTCATATAGGTCGAGCATGTCGCGAGAATCGCAATGAGTAGCAAAATAGCGGAATTTCTCATCTGAATTGTAATAATGGTTGCCGAATATGGCATATTCTATGTTATATTCTTTCAGCATATTTTTTAGCCAATAGATATAATCAGGAAAATACTCACATTCCAATCCAAGTCGTATCTTGATTTGATCTTTATATTTATCTGCTAGCGAATGAACACTTTCTACATATTCGGGAAGTTCGTTAGTTGTCATTCGGATTGGAGATACGAAACTGCTTCTATATTTCCACGGTGTATGGTCAGAAAATCCCAGTTCTTCGTACCCGCCTTTGATTGCACTCAAAACATAATCTTCGTCACTGCCTAGTGCATGGTGGCAGCGAGTAGTGTGTGTATGATAATTCGTTTTCATAAAGTTATTATTTTGTCCATTTTTTTATCGAAAGGTTCTGTGGGAATCTTTTTCAGTAATTGAAAAGGAAAGCAGATACCTATTTTTGTTGCCCTTATATGTGGCAACAAGCGGTCATAATACCCTTTGCCTCGTCCCAAACGATTGCCATTTTTGTCGAAAGCAACTCCCGGCACTATCGCCAAATCGATAGTGTCGTAGCCCGTATAAGTTTCGCCTATGGGTTCATTTATGTGAAAAGCGCCTTCGGCAAGATGCTCTTTGTCTATATAGAGCCTGAGCTCAAGATCGTCTTTGACTACAACAGGTAGTAGTATGGTCTTTTGGCTGCTCCATTTCTCTATAAAGTCGTGTGTTTGTACTTCGTCTTTTAACGAATAGTACATTAATACGGTATGAGCCTTCTCAAATAATGGTTCTGCTTCTAGTTTCTTTAAGATAGCTTTCGACAGTTCTTCAAGCGTTGATGGATTGTATTCTCTTTTTTGGAACGCAATATGCTTGCGCAGTTGTTGCTTTTCTTCTTCCATAGTTATTGGTAAGCTTTTTAGAGGGAGCTTTAGGGAAAGCTTCTCCTCGGCGCAGCAGCTGTAATGCCTTTTGTACTGTGACATCAGTCTTGTTGATATACCTGAGGTAGGCTTCCTTGCCCAACATATTATATATAATACTGGCATTGATATTCTTCTCCAGTAGCTTGTGCGATTTCATTATCAATATATTGCGGCGTTTGATTCCTTTCTTGTCAGCAAAGCGCACGAACTGTTCTACCAATCTTTCGCCATGCAAGTAGTTTGCTAAAGCTTCAGATGTCTTGTATTTGGCTAGTTTGACGCGGTTGTTATCTGTATACTGGAATGTATATTGCAAAATCAAACCGCGGTTGATCGCTTCCGTCAAATAAGATGTGGCACCAGTCGTATCTTCTGGAACAAAGACGTCGGGCATGATACCTCCACCACCATATACAATACGTCCTAACCCTGTATGGTAGCGCTGTGACTTGTTTAATTTGATACTGTCGCGCGAGAAGAACTCACCGTGTTGATAACGGGTAAGTAAATCCATTTCATATTTTTCGTCGTTGCCTCTAGTATAAGGACGTTGTATGCAGCGTCCCGAAGGGGTATAATAGCGTGCTATTGTGAGCCGAATCATCGAGCCGTCGCTGAAACTGATAGGCTGCTGTACCAATCCTTTACCAAAAGAGCGTCGTCCGACTATCATACCACGGTCGTTATCTTGAATAGCTCCTGAGAAGATTTCGCTTGAAGAAGCCGAACCTTCGTCTATGAGTACTATAAGAGGAAGCTTTTGACAACTACCGCTTCCATTGGCAAATTCTTCTGTACGGGGGTATTTACGTCCTTTGGCAAAGACAATTAATTTACCGTTTGGAAGAAATTCATTGGCCATTTGAATAGCTGTCTCCATATATCCACCCAAGTTACCTCTAAGATCAATAACCAGACCTTTCATGCCTTTGTGACCGAGTTGGGCCAAAGCATTGAGTAGCTCGGCATGAGTGGTGCGGGCAAATTTGCTTATTTCAACATATCCATAATTATTATCCAGCATATAGGCAGCATCGACTGTGTTTTGAGGAATATCTCCTCTCGTAATGGTGAAAGGTAGAAGTTTCTTTTCTCCATTACGTTTCACTTTAATCTTAACCTTTGAACCTTTCGGACCTTTAAGCGTATGTTGGGCCATTTCGTTTGTTAGTTTCGGGCCAACAATAAGTGTATCGTTAGCCATTACGATGCGGTCTCCTGCTATGACTCCTGCTTTTTCTGCCGGTCCGCCGGGGATAATATTGTTTACGTGAATCGTATCATTTTCTATTGTGAACTGTACGCCAATTCCGCTGAAGCTTCCTTCCAAGTCCGAACTCATGTCAGCTGCATCTTTGGCGGGAATATAGATAGAGTGCGGATCGAGTTCTGCCAGAATCTGTGGTAAAGCCTGCTCTATCAGATCATTCATATTCACAGTATCTACATATTGATCGTCAATAATACGGAGTAGACTGTTCAATTTGTTGGATGAACTATTGATAATGCCTAGTCTGTTATTGGAAAAATGGTTGGCGTAGAACGTACCGATAAGGATACCCAATATAATACTTACGGCAATAATGAGTGGTGTAAAGCGGGTATTGTTGTTTTTCGGTTCCATAATAATTTATTCCTTCCTTATATTTGTAATGATATATATTATTCTGCGTTGTTGTTTTCTTCAATCGGGATGAACAACACCTCTATTTCGGCGCGTTTGAGTAATTCGATGCCTTCTTCAAGACGATAGTGAGAAGAATAGACAACTCTTTTAATGCCCGCTTGGATGATGAGCTTTGCGCATTCGATGCACGGAGCGGCTGTCACATAAAGCGTTGCACCGTCGCTACTATTGCTCGAACGAGCTATTTTGGTGATGGCATTGGCTTCGGCGTGGAGCACATAAGGCTTCGTTACATTGTTTTCGTCTTCGCACACGTTTTCAAAACCCGATGGGGTTCCGTTGTATCCATCTGAAATAATCATTTTATCTTTAACAATCAACGCTCCCACTTGTCTACGCCTGCAGTATGAATTCTCTGCCCATATGCGCGCCATACGAATGTAGCGTTTGTCAAGATTCTTTTGTTTGATACTCTCTTCGTCCATGTCTCTTAATTGTTACTAGTATATTGACTAAATGCCATTAGTAGTGTCGTCCCTTCATAATCGAAGTAAATAAACAAGTTACCATTGGTATCTCCTGCATATGATTTGGCATTTGTCAGTCCATATACTATCTTTTGTGCCACCATATCATTTGTGTCGTTCGGATCTCCCCAAACTTCGGATGTAGTAAAAGTTCCGCTATGTCCATTAGCCGACCATTTTCCTCCGGCGGATAGAGAACCCGACCCACTGAATGTGCCGCTGATAAGGTCGCCTGACTGGAGCCCAGAGAAAGAGACGGTAAATGTTTTTGTGCGATTGGTGTATTGCTGTATGTTATCTTGTGTTACATCAGCGAAATTGTACCAAGTCGTATTTTTACCTCCTTTAGCGATGTAGTTGAAACGCCATGTCTTTCCGACAAAGATGTCTGATACATCGTCGCTGCTACTACATCCTATTAGTAGTGGTAGCATACAAAGCAGTGCAAATATAATGTTTTTTTTCATCCTTTGTTCATTTATTTATAATACCGTCTTTTATTAACAGCGCATCGATACTGGGCTCTTGACCGCGAAATCGTTTATAAAGCAACATCGGCTCTTCCGTACCGCCTTTCGATAGAATGTTTTCTCGGAAAGAATGTGCAATGGCCGGGTCGAATATCCCTTTCTGCTTGAACAACGAAAATGCATCTGTCTCTATTACTTCAGCCCATTTGTAGCTATAGTATCCTGCTGCATATCCACCACAAAATATATGAGAGAACTGTGTACTCATACATGTGTTTTCAGCATCAGGGATCAGCAATACTTCTTTTTCAGCTCTTTTTTCAAAACCAATAACATCCTCTTCGAACATGGTCTTGCGAGTATACCATGCCATATCTATAAGTCCAAAACCGACCTGTCTGAGGCAGGCATACGCAACATTGAAATTATCGGCCTCGATAATATGCTCAACGTATTCGTCGGGAATAGCCTCTCCTGTTTCATAATGTCTCGCAAAGGTATGTAGAAAATCTTTCTCGATGGCATAATTTTCCATAAATTGAGAAGGAAGCTCAACAAAATCCCAATACACATTGGTGCCACTTTGACTTTGATAAGTTACTTTCGACAATATTCCATGCAAACTATGCCCGAACTCGTGGAGAAAGGTTCTCATCTCTTCGAATGTAAGTAAGGCCGGTTTTGTTGCTGTCGGTTTATTAAAATTGGTTGAGATTAATATTTGTGGCCTGTGGTCTTCGCCGGTCTTGCGGTCTATCCATTGCTCGGTGAAAGAAGAGGTCCAGGCTCCGGACTGTTTGCCTTCTCGTGGAAAGAAGTCCAAGTAAAGTATCCCTAAAAAACTATCGTCTGCGTCGAATACCTCGTAGACTTCAACGTCTTTTTGATAGACGGGAATCTTTGTGTTTCGCTCAAATCTTATTCCATACAGTTTGTTGGCAAGTCCGAATATTCCTGTTTTTACTTTCTCAAGTTCGAAATAGGGGCGAAGTAATTCAGCGTCGATATGAAACTTCTTTTCTTTCAACTTGTTCGAATAATAACTCATGTCCCAAGGCATTAAAATGAAATCAGGATTACCTTGGTATTCTTTCGCAAATTCAGTTAATTCTTTTATTTCCTTGTGCGCAGTTGGCATATATGCATTAAGCAGCTGATTGAGTAGGCTGTATACATGAACCTCATCTTCAGCCATTCGTTTTTTAAGGACATACGAAGCAAAGTCTTTATAACCCAATAATTGTGCTATTTGCATCCGATGGTTTACGATTTCTTTTACGATCTCTATATTACTGCTTCCATTGTCTTTTATGCCTTGTGTGTTGTAGGCCATGTATAACTGGCGCCGTAGTTCACGGTTGTCTGCATATCGCATGAAAGCAATATAACTGGGAGCTTTCAAGGTAAATACGTAGCCCTTTTGACCTTTTTCATTAGCAGTCTCTAAGGCTGCCTCAAGTATATTTTCAGGGAGTCCTGCTAATTCTGCTTTATCTTCGATGGATACTTGGAACTCATTATTGTTTTTTAAACAATTCTGTTCGAACTGAAGTTCCAGTTGGCTCAACTCGTTGCTTAGCCTGCGATAATCGTCTTTATCTTTTCCTTCTAAATTGGCTCCTCTACGAACAAATCCAGTATAGGTATCTTCCAGCAGTTTGGATTGTTCTTTGTCTAGAGCTAGTTCATCTCTTTTGGCATATACCGTTTTTATTCTTTCGAAAAGCTGCTGGTTGAGTCCTATGTTATTGTTATGTTCGCTTAGTAATGGAATAATAGAAGAAGCTAGAGTTTGTAATGCTTCGTCGGCATTTGTGTTGAGTAAATTGCCAAAGATAGATGTGATTCTGTCCAGCAACTCCCCGCTTTTTTCCAATGCTTCAATCGTGTTCTCGAAAGTAGGTTTGTCTTTATTCTCAATGATAGAAGCAATTTGTGCATTGTGCTGGGTGATACTTTCTTTAATGGCAGGTTCGAAATCTTCCGTTTTGATAAGGTGAAAAGGCACCGTCGCGTATGGCGTTTGAAAAGGTTCCGTTAGGGGATTTTTTATAATCAGAGAATCGTTTTTCATCATTCTTTATTTACTATTATCTACATCGAATCTATAAAGCACAAAAGTACTAAAAATGCTTATAATAATTCGTGTAAACGTCTCATTTTAACAAAGAATCACGAAATACAAAAAAAACTGCCTCCGATATTCGGAAGCAGTTTTTCTTTTGTTGTATTCTATCGTATTTAACGATTAATCGTTTACTGTAGACATGTGAGCAATCAGATCCAATACTTTGTTAGAATAACCGATTTCATTGTCATACCAAGAGATAACTTTTACGAAAGTATCTGTCAAGTATACACCTGCGTTTGCATCGAAGATAGAAGTCAATGTGCAACCCAAGAAGTCAGCAGATACAACAGCATCTTCTGTGTAACCTAGGATACCTTTTAATTCACCTTCAGCAGCAGCTTTCATAACTTTGCAGATATCTTCTTTAGTAGCCGGTTTAGCCAAGTTTACTGTTAAGTCAACAACAGAAACATCCAAAGTCGGAACACGCATTGAAATACCGGTAAGTTTACCATTCAAAGAAGGGATAACTTTACCTACAGCTTTAGCAGCACCTGTAGAGGAAGGGATGATATTGCCAGAAGCTGCACGACCACCACGCCAGTCTTTCATAGAAGGACCGTCAACTGTTTTCTGTGTAGCTGTTGTAGAGTGAACTGTAGTCATCAAACCGTTAACGATACCGAAACTGTCGTTCAATACTTTAGCGATAGGAGCCAAGCAGTTTGTTGTGCAAGATGCATTAGATACGAACTGTGTACCCTTTACATAAGCCTTCTCGTTAACACCGCAAACGAACATTGGGGTGTCGTCTTTAGAAGGAGCCGACATTACAACATATTTTGCACCAGCTTGGATATGAGCTTGAGCTTTCTCTTTCGTCAAGAACAAACCTGTAGATTCAACAACGTATTCAGCACCGATAGCATCCCATTTCAAGTCTGCTGGGTTTCTTTCTGCTGTTACGCGGATGGCTTTACCGTTTACGATTAATTGACTTTTTTCTACGTCAGCTTCGATTGTGCCGTCGAATTGTCCGTGCATTGTATCATATTTCAGCATGTATGCTAAATAATCTACCGGACAGAGGTCATTAATACCAACGATCTGAATATCGTTTCTTTTTTGAGCAGCGCGGAATACGAAACGTCCGATACGTCCGAATCCATTAATACCTACTTTAATCATTTTGTTTAAACGTTTAAGAGTTCTATAATAAAATTCAATATATCTTCCTTTAAAAAGCAGCGCAAAATTACAAAATAATTCTTATATGTGTGCACATTTTCTTTGTTAATTATAAAAAAATAGACTTTTCTTTGATTTTACACACAACTTACATTATCTTTGCAATTCAAAATAACAAAGAATTTAAAGCTGCGGATTAGTGCAGCAATTTTATTCTTCATAATCCTTTAAAATTTTATGAGTGAAAAGATTATAATCCTCGATTTCGGCTCTCAGACCACTCAGCTGATTGGTCGTAGAATCAGGGAACTCAATGTGTATTGTGAGATCGTACCATACAATAAATTTCCTGAGAATGAATCGGGAATTAAAGGTGTGATACTTTCCGGCAGTCCTTTCTCTGTATATGATAAGGATGCCTTTAAAGTAAAAAATTTGCAAGCTATACGTGATAAGTATCCGGTACTGGGTATTTGTTATGGTGCTCAATATATTTCGTATGTGAGTGGTGGAAAGGTTGAACCTGCCGGAACTCGCGAATATGGACGTGCCAATTTGGGTAGTTTCAATTCTGATGATATTTTATTTAATGGTGTAGGTTCCAATTCTCAAGTTTGGATGAGCCATGGCGATACCATTACGGCAATTCCCGACGATTTTGAAGTGATTGCTTCAACCGAGAAGGTCGCTATCGCTGCTTACAGGCAGAAAGATCATCAATTGTGGGGAGTTCAGTTTCATCCCGAAGTGTTCCATACGATAGACGGTACCCGTATATTAAAGAATTTTGTAGTCGATGCTTGTGGCTGTTCTCAGTCGTGGACGTCGGAGTCATTTATTGATACGACCATTTCCGAGCTTAAAACTATGCTTGGGGATGATAAAGTCGTGTTAGGACTGAGTGGAGGTGTCGATTCTTCGGTCTGTGCTACATTGCTCCATCGGGCTATCGGCAAAAATCTTACTTGTATCTTTGTTGATCATGGCTTGTTACGCAAGAACGAATTCAATAAGGTAATGGAAGCCTATTCTACGCTGGGATTGAACGTTATTGGTGTAGATGCCAGTGAGAAATTCTTTTCGGAATTGGAAGGAGTTTCCGATCCGGAAAAGAAACGTAAGATTATCGGTAAAGGATTTATTGATGTGTTTGACGATGAGGCTCAAAAATTGAAGGATGTCAAATGGCTGGCTCAAGGAACTATTTATCCCGACCGTATCGAATCGCTTTCAATTACAGGTATGACTATAAAGAGCCATCACAATGTAGGTGGTTTGCCCGAGAAAATGAATCTCAAAATATGTGAACCTCTCAAGTGGCTGTTTAAGGATGAAGTACGTCGGGTTGGCCGCGCATTGAATATGCCCGAGAATCTTATAAACAGACATCCTTTTCCTGGACCTGGATTGGCAGTGCGCATCTTAGGTGATATTACACGCGAGAAGGTCGCTATTTTGCAAGAAGCTGACGAGATATTTATTCAAGGATTGCACGATTATGGCTTGTATGACAAAGTTTGGCAGGCTGGTGTGATCTTGTTGCCTGTTCAGAGTGTTGGCGTTATGGGCGATGAAAGGACTTACGAAAGAGCTGTGGCTCTTCGTGCCGTGACTAGTGTTGATGCAATGACTGCAGATTGGGCTCATTTACCATACGAATTTCTAGGTAAAGTATCGAATGATATCATTAATAAGGTAAAGGGTGTGAATCGTGTTACTTATGATATATCGAGTAAGCCCCCCGCAACAATAGAGTGGGAATAATCTTTATTCGTTAAATTGAAAAATCACGCTAGCCTCGATCTTCAAAAAGTCGGGGCTAGTGTTGTTTACGTGCTATGCTTAAGAATAAAATGTTACGGCTTTATATAACTTTGCTTGAAACTTCCTGGTGTATCAATTTATTATTTATCCGAATGTTATGCCAAATAAAGAGATCGCTCTAGAATATCAAAGAGGGTTCTTTTGTTCAATGTCAATTATCTATATGTTTTGATATTGGCATTTTTGTTTTTAATATGTTATATACTTATTGGAATGGTAGCTTTGAATAGAGGTATGGAGTGGACTGAATTTGGTTGACAGTTAAACACTTTATAGACAACCGACTAAAAAAATAATTAGAGTGTGACCGATGATTTCTTGATTAAATCAATAACTTTGTGGTGACGGATGAAAGTATGAACAAAAGATAAAAGTGATGATTATATTAATTGGTTGTGCCAAAATCATGACTGGCACTTGTTTGCGTTCGTTGCCTTTTGCAACAGAACCGCATTTTCAACTCCAAGCTAATGAAAATGCGGTACAGATGGCCTCGTATTCACCAGAGACGCTGGTAGACTTGTTGAGGGTTAATGCAGACATCGCAAGAGAAAATTGGATGAGGTTCCAACACTTTTTTGATGATACTAAAGAGCGTATACCGGCAGCTTTCTCTTACGACGGAATGGTATTCAAGAAACTTGCACCCGAAAGCTTTCAAGATGATGAATTGCAATTTTTTAACTCACATCTTTTCATCGCTTCTTTTTTATACGGGTTGCTTCGTCCATTGGACTTAATAAGGAAATATCGAATGGAGGGAAGTGTGATTTTGCCTGCTCATGCAGGTAAAAATATGTTCGACTATTGGAAGCCTTTGTTGACGGAGTATTTTATTCGCCATATAACCTCGAATGGGGGTGTCTTGGTAAACTTAGCGAGTGGGGAGATGAAAGATCTATTTGATTGGAAACGGGTGCTGAGTAAGGTACAAGTCATTACTCCACAGTTTTATACCGTAAAAGATGGCAAGCCTAAAACTATTGTGATATACACAAAAATGTGTCGTGGTGCGATGGCTCGTTATATCTTAAAAAATCGATTGACTTCTCCAGAAGATTTAAAAGAGTTTGAATATGAAGGGTTTCGGTGGGATGGTGAAAGTGGAAATTACAATTTCTGTTTCATGTAACTACGATATTTTTAATTAATTCGTTATACGTTTATTTTTATTGTTATTCTTTGCTCTAAAGGTTGGTCGTTATGATGCCATTTACTCGTATGGAAGATATTTTTTCGATATACAAATTTGGAATTCAAGATTCTATAGAAGTGCTTCATTCTAAAAACGAAGCGCATGTTCATGATTATGAGGAACTCTTAATAGGTATACACGGCAGGATAGAGCATTTTATTGATTTTCGCTCTGAAATAGTCGATGCCCCTTTCGTGAGCTTTATTACTGCGGGCAAGATGCACCGTTTGAAACCTTTGGCGAAAGAAGGAGAATGTGATATATGGGTCATTCGGTTTAAAAGTGATTTTATTACCGATACTATTTTTAGGCTGTATACCGAATTTCATGACAAAGCAAATATGTGTGTGCCTTTCAATAGTTGCTTTGTGCGGTTCGATATACTTTGTGATCTTATCAGTAAGGAATGCGGCCAGTCTACGGTAGACTATTCTGTTGTTCGTCAGCTCTTAAATACATTGATCTCTATTATCGAATCTGAACGTGGAAAACAGGAATTGGACAATGATAATAATACTATTGTCCGAAATGCTACATTTAAGAATTTCTTGCGCATTCTCGAGGAACATTATCGAGAGCCACAAGGAGTCAATTTTTACGCTGATAAGTTGTTTATGACAGCTCGCAATCTGAATTTGATATGTCAACGTGTCCTTCATCAAAGCGTTTCGGAAATTATAGAGACGCGTAAGCTGGTTGAGGCTAAAAATATGCTTGTGACAACAGATAAAACAATTGCAGAAATAGGTTTTGAATTGGGATTCAATGAGAAAACTTATTTTACTCACGTCTTTAAAAAAAGGTCTGGAATGTCCCCTTCTGATTTTCGGAAGGAGATGACTTCACTAATTTCCGAATAACACAACTATTCTTCTTAAAACTGTTATCCTTTGCTTTCTCTTTTTCCTGAACTTTGCAACATGATTAATAACAATTAAAACAATAGGAAAAATGAAAAAGAAAGTTTTGTTTTTAGCTTTGACAATGTTGTCGTTGCTTGTAAATGCGCAAACCAAAGTATGGACTAATGATCCACAACATTCTCGTCTCGGATTTGTAGTGAAGCATTTGATGATTTCTCAGATAAATGGGCGTTTTGCCGATTTTAAAGCCGTTGTTACTACCACGAAGGCCGATTATAGTGACGCAAAAATTGTACTTACAGCCAAAGTGTCTAGTATAGATACTGATGTGGAAGCTCGTGATAATCATTTGCGTTCTGCCGATTTCTTTGACGCAGAAAAGTATCCAACTCTTACGTTCGTGAGTACTTCTGTAAAAAAAGTAGGGCCAAAGAAAGGTGTTATGTATGGAAAACTTACATTTCATGGTATAACCAAGAACGTTAAGCTGAATGTAGTGTTCTTTGGTATGCTCACCAATCCAATGAATAACAAGGAGACGGCAGGGTTTCAAGTCACTGGAGTTGTAAAACGTACGGATTACAATTTAGGGCCGAAATTTCCCAACGCAATGATTAGTGATGATATAAATATTATTGCCAACGTGGAGTTTAGTCCCGATAAGTAACAGTAAAGCGTCATGAATAGCATTAACCATAGCATACCGGTATTATTCATAGGGCATGGCAGCCCTATGATTGCCATAGAGGAGAGTATCTTTACTAAAGGTCTTGAGGCTATTGCTAAGGAACTTCCCAAACCCAGAGCTATCGTTTGTGTTTCGGCTCATTGGGAAACGCGTGGAACTTTTGTTACTTCTATGGCACACCCTCGTACTATCCACGACTTCGGTGGATTTCCATGTGAACTGTACAAACAACAATATCCAGCTCCTGGAGATCCCATGCTGGCAGAAGAAATTCGACATCTTGTCCGTTCGGTACAAGTCGTTGAAGATTATGACTGGGGGTTCGACCATGGATGCTGGTCTGTTCTAAAATACCTCTTTCCTCTGGCTGATGTCCCTGTAGTAGAGTTGAGTCTGGACTATGTTAAACCGGCCTCTTTTCATTATGCTCTTGCCAAAGAATTGTCTTTCTTGCGTAAAGAAGATGTAATGATCGTAGCTAGTGGTAATATTATACATAACCTTCGTGCTATTGATTGGCAACATATCAACACTTCTCATTATGGATATGATTGGGCTACTAAGGTGCATGACGAAATGATTGGCAAGATCGTGGCTGGCGATCATCAGTCTCTGATAGATGATATGGGTCGAAATCGTGAATACCATCTTGCCATACCTACTCCCGAGCATTATATTCCATTGCTTTATGCTTTGGCTTTTCAAGAATCAAGCGATCGGTTGACTATTTTCAACGATTCGATTGTGGGGGGCTCGTTGGATATGACTTCTTTTATGTTTTCGTAGAAAGGTGCTGTAAATTAAATAGTAATAGCGTCCAAGGCAATGTTTAAGGTTGTCTTGGACACTCTTTTTATTTAAAAGTTAGCTTTGGTGACTATCAGTTTCCAAATAAATTATATATTTTTGCGGCATGAAAACGAAGAATCGAAGAATTATTATAAGTGTACTACTCATAGTACTTTTTATATACGCTGTTACTCAAATAGGTCATGATTGTTTTTTATTCCCGAAACATTCGAAGACGAATATAGAAAAGGCTGCCCCTTCCACTTCTCTGGAGCAGTGGACTGCGCAAACCCGGCCCGAGATCTCTTCGGATAAGCGCATGGCAGACGCTATCTCGGCCGATGCAGCTATTGTAGTCGATCCTATTCATGGGAAAACTCTTTTTGAGAAGAATGCCGATCGAAAAGAATATCCTGCCAGTATGACTAAAATGATGACCTGTATTCTTGCAATTGAAAGTGGACGTCTCGACTCGGTGGTCCCCGTTAGTCAACAAGCAAGTGATGCATCGGATACTTATTTATCCAAAGGTGACCGTCTTGTGATGTCCAATTTGCTTTATATGCTTATGCTATCGTCCAACAATGGAGCAGCTGTCGCACTCTCTGAATATTTATCGACGCATGGCGATAGCTTTATCAATAAGATGAATAGAAAGGCAAAAATGTTGGGCATGAATCATACTCATTTTGTGACTCCTAACGGGATGCATGCTCCCAATCATTATTCTACGGCTCGTGATATGGCTTTGCTAGCTAACTACTGTATGCGTAATGCCAAATTTAGAGAATTTGTAAAGACGAAGGAGAAAAGGGTAAGATGGCAGTTCCATGCGGGTAAAAACATCCATTGCCGCAATGAGAATAAATTGCTCGATTTATACGATGGAGTCAATGGCGTCAAAACCGGTTATACAGATATAGCCTTAGGCTGTTTGGCCACTTCGTATGAGAAGAATGGCAAACGACTCATTGTTGTCGTGATGCATTCTAGTAGAGGACAATTTCGCTTTCATGATACGGCAAGACTATTGGATTGGGCCAAAAAAAGATGCTAAAAATATTTTTATGATCTTGTGTTAAGCATCCTCTTTATATGTCTTGTCTAAATCTCTGTAGGCTTTGAAATGTTGAATTAACTTTCCTTTTGTATTATTTTATCTCAAGAGTTTGCATCGAAAGTATTTTTCTTTATTTTTGCATTATATTTTGAGCAGAACATACGTTTTGCTTCAATGTTATTGTTGTAACAAACGTACATTTATCAACTTAAAATAATAACAGAAAATGCACACAAAAAATTATTTTGGAGGTGTTGCCTTAATTTTTGCGGCAGTCTCAATGTTGCTCCTTGGAGCTTGTAATGGAAAAAAATCTAATGCGGAAGCACAGGGGGGCGCTACGAAAACAGATTTGTCTCAGCTCAAGATAGGTGATTATTACTACAGTGATGGTACTTTTTCTACTAAACAAGATTCTTCTAAGACTTGCGTTGGTATTGTTTTTTCTCTTAAAACAACGCCTGCTCAGAAGAAACAAGGCTGGAGTCATGGTCAGATTGTGGCGCTTGCCAATGCTGGTGCTGGCGAAGAATGCGAATGGGGGGCCTTAGGCAAAGAACTTGGAGATCCCTTTGGCAAATATTCTTGGAAGAATTGGAAGGCTGCTAGTGGAGTCGTAAACGGCTATGAATGTTCTCACGCTTCAAGTGTAGCCTCTTACAAAGCTTTTAAGGCTGCTGCTAAGTTTATGATTGAGCTTCCTGCTGGCAAAACTAGCGGTTGGTATATTCCGGCTGTAGGACAATGGGCCGAAATTATAGTCAATTTAGGAAAAGTTCAGTTTAAAAAGGACGGTTCTTTTGATGCTAATATGGCTTTGGGAAACTTGTCTATGGTTGGCTTGAAGAACCATTTCTATTGGACATCTACTCAGGTAGATAAGAACCTCGCTTGGTATGTTGACTTTGCTACCGGGGTTTGCTCTGGTGATTCTAAAGATACTCGCAACAAGGTGCGTTGCGTTGCCGCTATATAAAATAAAAGAAGACTTCAACGGAACTATATTTTTATACACAATAAACTAATAACATGATGAAAAAAATTTTGTATGCTATGGCTATGACTACTGTGGTGGCAGGTGCGGTCTCTGCCCAAAACAAAGTGAAGCCGTGTATTCCTGTAGATCCTGTCGTCGAGCAAAAAGTAGAACAGACTCTGGCAAAGATGTCGCTTGACGAGAAAATAGGGCAGATGTGTGAAATTACAATTGATGTCGTTACAGATTTTTCTAGCCCTAATGATTTCAAACTAAGTACTGCAAAGCTCGATACGATAATTGGTAAGTATAAAGTAGGATCATTGCTCAATGTTCCTCTAAGTCTTGCTCAAACCAAAGAAAAATGGTCAGAAGCTATTCGACAGATTCAGAAAAAGTCGCTTGCAACGATGGGCATACCTTGTATATATGGAGTAGACCAGATTCATGGTACAACTTATACTTTGGGTGGAACGTTATTTCCTCAACCTATCAATCAGGCAGCATCGTTTGATCGTAGCATCCCTCATCGTGTATCCGAAGTGTCGGCTTACGAGTCTAAAGCAGGTTGTATACCTTGGGTGTATGCTCCTGTTATGGATTTGGGGCGTAATGCAGAATGGCCCCGTATGTGGGAATCGTTTGGTGAAGACTGTTATGTGAACTCTGAAATGGGGCGTCAAGCGGTATTGGGATTTCAGGGAAATGATCCCAATCATATTGACGAATATCATGTAGGTACCTGTCTTAAGCATTATATGGCTTATGGCGTTCCTGTTTCGGGTAAAGATCGTACGCCTTCGTCGGTTATGGAACGCGATCTGCGCGAAAAGTATTTTATGCCTTTCATGAATGCTGCTCGTGCGGGAGCGTTGTCACTCATGCCTAACTCTTCTCTTAATATGGGCATTCCGTTTCATGCCAATAAAACGTTGCTTACGGATTGGTTGAAGGAAGGACTTAATTGGGACGGTATGATTGTCACTGATTGGGCTGATATCAATAACCTCTGTTTGCGTGATCACATTGCTGCCGATAAGAAAGAGGCGATAAAAATAGCTATCAATGCTGGTGTGGATATGTCTATGGTACCTTACGAAGTTAGTTTCTGCGATTATCTGAAAGAACTGGTTAACGAAGGGCAAGTACCTATGAGTCGTATTGATGATGCCGTTCGTCGTATTCTACGCCTGAAATATCGTTTGAACTTATTCGACAAGCCTGATTGGAATATCAAGAAATATAAGAAATTCGGTAGTAAAGAGTTCAGTGATGATGCTCTGCGTTTTGCTGAAGAATCTGAAATATTGTTGAAAAACAACGATAATATTTTGCCGCTCAAGAAAGATGCAAAGATTTTGCTTGCCGGTCCTAATGCTAATACAATGCGCTGCATCAACGGCGGATGGTCCTATTCTTGGCAGGGCGATAAGGTAGATCAATGTGCTCAGCAGTACAACACTATCTACGAAGCGATGTGCAATAAGTTTGGCAAAGACAATATTACATTGCAACAAGGAGTGACCTATAATGAAAAGGGACAATATTTTGAAGAGAATACTCCTGATATTGATAGTGCTGTGAAAGCTGCTCAGAATGTCGATGTTATTGTTGCTTGTATAGGCGAGAACTCTTATGCTGAAACTCCCGGTAATCTTTCCGATTTAAGACTTTCTGAAAATCAACGCAATTTGGTTAAGGCATTAGCCGCTACCGGTAAACCCGTTGTGCTTATTTTGAACGAAGGGCGTCCACGTATTATCGAAGATATCGAGCCGTTATCAAAGGCTGTTGTCGATATCTTGTTGCCGGGTAACTATGGTGGCGATGCTCTTGCCAATCTTCTTGCTGGTGACGCTAATTTTTCTGCCAAACTGCCGTTCACTTATCCTCATCATACAAATTCTTTATGCACTTACGATTTTAAACCTTGTGAGAGTATGGGACAAATGGGAGGCAATTATAACTATGATGCTGTTATAGATGTACAATGGCCTTTTGGTTTCGGCTTAAGTTATAATACCTATAAGTTTAGTAACTTTAAAGTTGATAAGTCTTCGTTTACTTCAGCTGACGAACTAACGTTTTCAATTGATGTGACCAATAATGGTAATCGGGTAGGTAAGGAACCTGTACTATTGTTCTCTTCCGATTTAGTTGCGTCTATCTCTCCAGATAAACAGCGCCTGCGTAATTTCGAAAAAGTAGAGTTGCAACCGGGTGAAACAAAAACCGTGACGATGAAAATTAAGGCATCCGATTTGGCTTTTGTGGGACTCGACAATCATTGGCGCCTCGAAAAAGGTGAATTTAGAATGACTTGTGGTGGTCAGGCTCTTATGATTAATTGCACCGCTACAAAAGTGTGGAATACTCCCAATATTGATGAATAAAAGATAGGTGCTGAGGTTTACCTCGCATATCTAGTATAGAAGGCACTCCAATTTAAAGGTTTGGAGTGCCTTTGTTTTGTTATTTGGGATCACCTGTAAAAATAAGTGGGCTTAAGCATTGGTTACATCAATAAGATTTTCGAGCCTGCGATATAAGCAGAATGGTCGTCGGTTAGTTTTTTCGCTCACTTTTTGGAGATTGTTTCAAACGCATGGTCAGTAAAAAACAGACGTATGTCGCAGCCGAAACTAGCGTATGTTACTGCGGTAACTAACAGAAGTTATCCTAACAACTAACGTTAGTTTCTTCAACAGCATCCGTTAGTTACCGCTGCGACATACGGTTGATTTTTTGCAAAGCAAAACAAGCTCACAGCCGCCGTTGTCGTATGTTAGTTTTTTCGGTGACGTCCTTAAGTTTTCGGAAAAACTAACATACGAC
>JAYRGW010000050.1:0-22733 GCA_041907665.1 Bacteroidaceae bacterium | reverse complement strand
ATTCTTTATGCCTCCCGCACAGAGAATGCCCCGGTGTCTTCGCAAAAATAGAATTTATTAAACAAATAAACAACAAAAGTATTCCATTAAATAAAGGATGAATACATAATTGTGCCTTTCCGGAAAGTGAAAGTTCTCCATCTTTCCTGCCTGTAAGTAAATAAAACATGTTCCGACTTTTCTCTAAATTCTTTAATGACACAAAGATAGTCTTTTTTTTCGAATCCAGGGTCCTTTTTATTCATCGTTTTTTAGGGGATTTTGGTGAATAATCGTGTACTTGTCATAAGGTTTTACCTGTTGGCTGATCGTGTTTTTAAACAATTAATATACCATAAAGACATTACGTTATTTTGGTCCTTATGTTCTCAAATTTTCATAAGGACCAAAATAAATTTTCTCCTTTATGAAACTTGCGACTCACGAGCGTGAGTCGCAAGCCACGTCCTTATGTCGTCAGAAACCGATAAGGAAGACATCGTTGTGCCTCCCTTATCTGCCTGAAATTATTTCTGCGTATCGTTACCATAACACGAAAACGATTATGGCAATGATATATGAATTTATTGTGCCTTTTTCAAAAGAAAATCTTTAAAGTCTGCAAACTCTGGAGAGAGATGAATGGATTGTTTCTTGCCCGCCATGAACGATTGTAAACGTGTTGGTATTTCTATTTTCTCACCTATAATTGCTTCGATTGTTTGCAAGAACTTAGCGGGGTGGGCTGTTTCGATGAAGAGTCCTGTTTCATCCTGTTTTAATCCTTCGCATAGGGCACGATAAGCACATGCTCCATGAGGGTCGAGCAGATAGTGATGGTGTTGCCATGTGCTGTGTACCGTTTCGCGAATTTCATCGTCGGTATAAGTGGCTCCTGAAATATCGTTGACGATTTTGCTATGCGAATGCTGGTATAAATCGATTATTCGAGCAAAATTACTGGGGTCGCCTACATCCATTGCGTTTGCCACTGTTGTGATGGAAGGACGTGGTTTGTATTCGCCGGTTTTTAGATATTGATAGAATATGTCATTGCGATTGTTGGCAGCAATGAATCTTGAAATAGGAAGTCCCATCTTTTTGCCAAAGAGTGCGGCGGTAATATTGCCGAAGTTCCCGCTAGGTACACATACAACGACATGATCATCGGCCTTTCCGGCCTTTTTGAGTTGGGCATAACCATAAAAATAGTAAAATGCCTGTGGTAGAAAACGAGCTACGTTGATTGAATTTGCGGATGTCAAGATGAGCTTTTCATTTAGTTCATTGTCCATGAAGGCTGCTTTGACGAGGGCTTGACAATTGTCGAAATTACCATCTATTTCGAGCGCAGTAATATTTTGTCCCAGGGTGGTGAACTGTTTCTCTTGTATTTCGCTCACTTTTCCTTTGGGATAAAGCACGTATACGTGTATTCCTTCTACACCCAGAAAGCCATTTGCTACAGCGCTACCGGTATCGCCCGAAGTGGCTACCAATACGTTGACTTGTTTTTTTCCTTCTTTTCGGATGAAATAAGAGAGTAAACGAGCCATAAAACGGGCTCCTACATCTTTAAAAGCTAATGTTGGCCCATGGAATAATTCGAGTGAATAAATGCGGTCGTTTACCGGGACTAGAGGGGTGTCGAAAGATAGTGTGTCGTAAACGATCTCTTTTAAAGTACTTGCCGGGATGTCTTCTCCGAAGAAGGCATCAGCTACTCGATAAGAGATTTCTTGAAACGAGAGTTTGTCGATCTCTTCGAAAAAGGAAGAGGGCAACGGTTTTATTTGTTCGGGCATATACAACCCACGGTCTGATGCCAATCCCTTTACGACTGCCTCTTCGAGTGAAGCAGATGGCGCCTTTTGATTTGTACTGTAATATTTCATCGTTCCTTCATGAATTCATTGATAAATTGATTTTCTTTCATCAGTCCATATATACCGTTGCAGGCATCTACTTCATTGAAATACTTAACCTCATCGGGTTTTATTCCTCTATACCATATTAGAAAAGGGATAGGCTCGGCCGTATGAGTTCGAAGCTCGCATGGCGTAGGGTGATCGGGAAGTACGGCGATAGCGACTTTCTCGTCCCAATCTTTGACGGCCTCGTAAATTGGACCGACAATGCGCTTATCTAAATTTTCTATGGTTTGAAGTTTGAGAGGAATATCACCTTCGTGACCGGCTTCGTCGCTTGCTTCTATATGCAAGTATACAAAGTCTTCATCTTTCAACGCTTCTATAGCTGCTGCAGCTTTGCCTTCGTAGTTGGTGTTGTATAATCCGGTGGCACCTTCTACATGAATTCTTTTTAATCCCGCATAATAGCCTATACCGTTTATCAAGTCGACAGCCGATATCACACTTCCTTTTTTTACATTCGGAAAGACTTCTTTGAAAGGCTCCATTTGCGGACGATATCCCGGTGACCAGGGCCATATGCTATTTGCCGGGTCTTTGCCTTCTGCTATTCGTTTTTGGTTGAGCGGATGATCTTTAAGAAGTTCTTGTGATTTGATGATAAGTTCGTTCAGTATATCTGCTGTGGGTTTGGCCTCTGTAGTAAGAGGTTTCACCATTAAGGGGCGAAAAGGCTTGAGAGGCACGTCGTGAGGAGGTGTGCACTCAAGATGTTTATCTCCCCCTTTAATAACCAACAGATGACGATATTGTACTCCGGTATAGAAATGAATTTGTTCGTTGCCTAATTTCTCTTGCAAGTATTTCACTAGAATATCGGCTTCCTCAGTTGTAATATGACCAGCTGAGTGATTTTTGATAACGTCGTTTTCGATGCATATAATATTGCAGCGCATAGCCATGTCTCCAGGCTCTAGTTGTACGCCTATGTTAGCTGCTTCGAGTGGTCCGCGGCCTTCGTAAACTTTAGGTAGATTGTAACCCAAAATAGAGAGATTGGCAACTTCGCTTCCGGGGTGGAAGCCTTCTGCAACGGTCTTTAGACGGCCATTGCATCCCATTTCTGCTAATTTGTCCATATAAGGGGTATGGGCATATTGCAATAAAGTCTTGTTTTCTAACGATTCTACTGGCCAGTCGGCCATACCGTCGCCTAATATAATAATGTGTTTCATGATCTAAACATTTGCGATACCCATTATGTCGGCAAAAACACCTGCGGCCGTTACGCTTGCACCGGCACCGTAACCTTGAATCATCATCGGATATTCACGGTATCTCTGTGTCGTGAGCAATATAATGTTGTTGCTCCCTTCGAGTGCATAGAATGGCGAATCCGCATTTACTTCCTGTAATCCAACAGAACCTTTCCCATTCTCGAAGGTCGCAATGAAACGCCAATGCTTGTGTTGGGCTTCAAGAACTTTGCGACGAGCCTCGAAGTCGGAATCGAGCAACGGTATCTTTTCCCAAAACTCTTCTAGCGTTCCTTTCAAGTAGCTTTCGGGGATGAACAGATGTCTTTCGACGTCGTCTGATTCCAAACGGTAGCCGGCTTCGCGAGAGAGAATAAGCAATTTGCGAATCACATCCTTTCCGCTTAAGTCTATGCGAGGATCGGGCTCTGAATAGTGTTCGCATTGTGCCATTTTTATTGTTTCGCTGAAAGGAATTTCTGCACTAATTTTGTTGAATATATAATTCAGGGTGCCAGATAATACCGCTTCGATCTTCAATATTTTGTCGCCGCTGTGTATTAGGTCGTTGATTGTATTAATAATCGGTAAACCGGCACCGACATTTGTTTCGAAAAGGAACTTTACACCACGTCTTCGCGCTGTTTGCTTGAGTGATACATAGTTGTCGTAAGCCGAGGATGCTGCTATCTTATTGGCTGCAACTACCGATATGTTGTGCTCCAAGAAGTCTTCATACAATCCGGCTATTGCGGGGCTGGCGGTGCAATCTACAAATACGGAATTGAATATATTCATGCCAATAACCTCTTCTCGAATTATTTCGGGAGAACTTTCAATACCCTTCTCTCTCATCTCCTGTTCGTAGTTGTTGAGGTCTATCCCACTGCGTGTAAATAGTGCGTAATGAGAATCGGTTATACCAACAACGTTTAGACGTAGCCCGTTTTCAGTCATCAGTTTTTTCTGTTGCTGGCTTATTTGTTTGATGAGACTGCCGCCTACAGTGCCGTGACCGCAGATAAAAAGGTTGAGCACTTGGTACTCTGACAGGAAAAAAGAATCGTGGATGACATTGAGCGATTTGCGCAATTGCTTTGAATCGACTACGAACGAGATGTTTGTCTCGGAAGCACCTTGAGCACAGGCTATGACGTTGATGCCGTCGCGCCCCAGTGTGCCGAAAAGTTTTCCGGCAATGCCGGGTGTATGTTTCATGTGCTCTCCTACGATAGCTACCGTTGCTAGATTCTTTTCTGCCTGTATGGGCGATATTTCTCCTATCTCTATTTCTTTAGAAAACTCTTGGTTTAGTACTTCACAAGCGATGTCTGCATCGGCATTTCGTACACCGATGGATGTGCTGTTTTCCGAAGAAGCTTGTGATACCAGGAATACGCTGATACCACTTCTTGCCAGTTCTCTGAAAATGCGGTGGTTGACACCGATAACACCGACCATGCCAAGCCCTTGGACAGTGATAAGTGCTGTATCGTTGATTGAAGAAATGCCTTTGATGGCTTTTCCTTCGGGTGCACTTACTTTTTGTTTGATAATTGTTCCTGCTGCTTCCGGATTAAAGGTGTTTTTTACCAATATTGGGATATTCTTGTGGCATACAGGATAGATGGTAGGCGGATAAACTACTTTTGCTCCAAAGTTACATAGTTCTGTCGCTTCTACATAAGTCAATTCTTTGATGGTATAAGCCGAAGAGATGACGCGTGGATCGGCTGTCATAAAGCCATCTACGTCAGTCCATATTTCCAATTGTTCGGCATCGAGCTGTGCTGCAATTATTGCGGCTGTATAGTCAGAACCTCCACGTCCCAGGTTCGTAATGTCGCCGGTATTCTTATCAGTAGAAATAAATCCCGGAACGACGGCTACTTGAGGAAGAGTCTGAAAGGTTTTACTAATCAGCTCGTTTGTCAATTCTTTATCAAGAAAGTGTTTGGAATGTTTGTATTCCGTTTTGATAAACTCTCTGGAATCGTAATGTTTGGCATCTTTTATTAATGTTGCTACGATGAGAGAAGAAATTCGTTCACCATAACTGACTATTGTATTTGATGTCTTATTAGATAAATCTTTTATCAGATATATGCCGTGAAATATACCATTCAGTTCGTTGAGCAAAACTTCAACTTGACGACTCAGGGCATTGCGCTCAACTCCTACAGGAATGACTTGAGCAATCATTTCTCTATGTCGAGTAATAATTTCGTCAAATGATTCTTGGAAAGCAGGGTCGCCCTGAGCTGCCATCTTTGACGTTTGGATTAATTTATCGGTAATACCGCCAAGTGCCGAAACAACAACGATTACAGGCTTTTGAGCGGACTCAACTATTTTTTTTACATTTAAAATACTTTTTGTGGAACCTACAGACGTTCCTCCGAATTTCATTACTATCATAACGAATATTATTTTTCAACTCCTCATGCTGATTTGAATACAGCTTTAAAGAAGAGAGTAGAATATTAAATGTGAATTGATTAAATAAAAATAAAAGAATTTTGAAGTATTAATTTTGCTTGCCCTTGCAAGCGTGAATCACGTAGATACACAAAACTATCCTTAACCCCTAAGGGTCATACCCATTGTCATCATAGCAGTGACCGTATGTGGATAGTACATTGATAACATTCTGTTTTATTTTTAATTTTGGTGCAACAAAGGTAAGAATAATTTTATTTATTCTATCATTATAATAGTGTTTTTTGATTTATTTTATCATTATGTGTTATTTTTAAAATAATATAAAGATTTATATGTCAAAATGATATTGATCGTATTAATTTCATTATTTTTGCGGTGCTATCTAATAACAAAATGGTACATGAATAATAAAAACACATCTATACTCTTAATCTATACTGGCGGCACAATCGGCATGATAGAGAATCAACAAACGGGTGCACTCGAGAATTTTAATTTCGAACAATTGCAGAAACACGTTCCTGAATTAAAATCGTTAGGCTTCCCGATTGAATCCGTTCAGTTTGAACCTCCGATTGATTCGTCTGATATCAATCCCGATGCGTGGCGTAAGATTGTGCATATTATTGAGGAAAATTACGAACGGTATAGCGGTTTTGTTATTCTCCATGGCACTGATACGATGGCCTATACGGCTTCTGCCCTTAGCTTTATGCTCGAAGGACTTAGAAAACCTGTAGTGTTGACAGGATCTCAACTCCCTATTGGCAAAGTGCGTACCGACGGCAAGGAGAATCTAATGACCAGTATCGAAATAGCCTCCGCTCAAGATCCGAAAGGCAATCCGATGATTCCAGAAGTATGTGTGTTTTTTGAGAGCCACTTGATGCGTGGAAATCGTACGACAAAAATTAATGCTGAAAACTTCAATGCTTTTCGTTCGTATAATTATCCCTTCTTGGCAGAAGCCGGTATTCATATTCGGTATTCTTCTCATTACTGCTATCGAGCAGTAGTTACTCATTTAGTACCTCATTATTATTTGGATACTAATGTGTTAATTCTGAAGTTGTTTCCAGGTATTCAAAAATATGTGGTCGATACGATATTTGATATACCCGATTTGAAAGGATTGATTCTCGAAACATTCGGGTCGGGTAATGCTCCTCATGAGTCATGGCTGGTAGATGCTATCTCTAGGGCAAGCAAGAGAGGTGTCGTTATCGTTAATGTAACCCAATGTCTTGGGGGATGTGTAGATATGTCGAAGTACGAAACGGGTTTTCAACTCATTCAGTCGGGATGCGTTAGCGGCTACGATTCGACAACGGAATCGGCTCTTACCAAATTAATGTTTTTGCTCGGACACGGTTATTCTGTAGAAGAGGTGCGAGAGAAAATGGCTCATTCTATTGCTGGCGAAATAACAAGGGAGTAATTGTAACGTCTTTCTACGTCGTTCGACTTTAAATAAATTTTGATATATTTTTGTTATTACTTTAGGCTTGCATTATCTTTGTTGTCTAGAATCAATAAGCAATGGCAAAAGAAAAAACGGTGTATGTCTGCAATAATTGTGGACAAGAATCGCCCAAGTGGATAGGTAAGTGTCCTTCTTGCGGAGAGTGGAATACCTATGTGGAGCAGGTGATCCGTAAAGAATCGGGACCTCAACGGGTAGCTACAGGAATGGATCCTGTTAAATCCAAACCGATAGCTCTGGATGCGATAGAAACAAAAGATGATCCGCGTATTGATATGCACGACGATGAGCTCAATCGAGTGTTGGGTGGTGGACTTGTGCCGGGCTCTTTGGTGCTGATTGGTGGCGAACCTGGTATAGGCAAATCTACTTTGGTGTTGCAGACTGTCATGAAGATGTCCGAGAAACGGGTACTGTATGTCTCCGGGGAGGAGAGTGCCAATCAGTTGAAACTTCGTGCCAATAGGCTTGTCGGTGGTACAAGCAGTTGCTTGATTCTTTGCGAAACGTCGCTCGAAGAAATTTATACTCATATAAAAAATACAAAACCCGAAATTGTTATTATCGATTCTATCCAGACTATTTCGACAGAGATAGTTGATTCGTCTCCCGGCAGTCTGTCTCAAGTACGAGAATGTGCCGTATCCATATTGAAATTTGCCAAAGAGACGCATACGGCAGTTATTCTGATCGGACATATTAATAAGGAGGGAACTATTGCAGGACCAAAAGTATTGGAGCATATTGTCGATACTGTATTGCAATTTGAAGGTGATCAGCATTATATGTACCGTATCTTGCGCAGTATTAAGAATCGTTTCGGAAGTACGTCCGAACTGGGTATCTATGAGATGCGCCAGAGTGGATTGCGTGAAGTAAACAATCCGTCCGAACTGTTGCTTTCCGAAGGACATGAAGAAATGAGCGGTGTAGCTATCGCTTCGGCGGTAGACGGTATTCGTCCTTTTTTGATTGAAACTCAGGCATTGGTAAGCTCGGCTGTTTATGGCTATCCACAGCATCTGGCTACCGGATTCGATTTGCGGCGTATGAATATGTTGCTTGCCGTACTCGAAAAAAGAGTTGGTTTCAAGCTTGCTCAAAAAGATGTGTTTCTCAATATTGCCGGTGGACTGAGGGTGAACGATCCTGCAATAGACCTCTCGGTTGTAAGCGCCATACTCTCTTCCAATATGGATACGGCTATCGAACGTCAAGCCTGCATGGCGGGTGAGGTGGGTTTATCCGGTGAAATCCGTCCGGTGAATCGAATCGAACAGCGCATCAGCGAGGCGGAGAAATTGGGGTTCAAGCATTTTGTGTTGCCTCACAATAATATGCAGAATATAAATAGTGATCGGTATCAGATAGAATTGGTTCCCGTTAAGAAAGTGGAAGATGCTTTTCGTTTTCTTTTCGGATAAGCTACAAATTTATGGTTCAAGAATATCAATTAAGAATATTGCCCGAGATAGCCGCAGATAGCGACAGGCTCAAACGATATTTGTCAAAAGAAAAAGGGTTGTCTATCTCTCAGATTACGGCAACTCGTATATTGAAGCGCAGCATTGATGCTCGCCAACGCACTATTTTTGTTAATCTGAAGGTTCGTGTTTATCTCAACGAGCAACCCTCAGAAGATCAATATGAGAAGACCATATATAATAATGTAGAAGGTAAGCCGCAGGTGATCGTTGTCGGTGCCGGCCCCGGTGGATTGTTTGCTGCTTTGCGACTCATCGAGTTGGGCCTCCGTCCTGTTGTCGTAGAACGCGGCAAGGATGTGCACGAACGTAAAAAGGATATCGCTTTGATCAGTACTAGGCAGACGGTTGACTCCGAATCGAATTATTCGTTTGGCGAAGGTGGTGCAGGAGCTTATTCGGATGGTAAACTTTATACTCGAAGCAAGAAACGTGGCAACGTTGATAAAGTACTGAATGTATTCTGTCAGCATGGTGCTTCTACCGCTATATTGGTGGATGCTCATCCCCATATCGGTACGGACAAGTTGCCTCGGGTCATCGAAAATATGCGCAATACCATTGTTGCTTGTGGCGGTGAAGTACATTTTCAGACCAGAATGAGTGGGCTGATAATAAAAGAAGAAAAGGTTGTCGGAATTGAAACTGCCGAAGGTGGCGTCTGGATGGGACCTGTTGTGCTTGCTACCGGTCATTCGGCTAGAGATGTGTATCGTTGGCTTTCCATGAATCAGATTGCTATTGAGGCCAAAGGGCTTGCTGTAGGTGTGCGATTAGAACATCCGTCAGCTCTTATCGATCAGATTCAGTATCACAATAAAGAAGGGCGTGGGGCTTATCTGCCTGCCGCCGAATACAGTTTCGTGACTCAGGTTGCGGGACGCGGTGTGTATAGCTTTTGTATGTGCCCCGGTGGCTTTGTGGTTCCCGCTGCGAGTGGTCCCGAGCAAGTCGTTGTAAACGGTATGTCTCCTTCTACTAGAGGATCTCGTTGGAGCAATTCGGGTATGGTTGTTGAGATACACCCCGATGATGTTCCGGCAATGAATATTGCTGCTGAGCAAGGAACCGATACCGCTCCCGAGTTGGCTGTGATGCAATTTCAGGAGCAGCTGGAACGTATCTGCTGGCAGCAGGGTGGCATGAAACAGATTGCACCTGCACAACGGATGTGTGATTTCGTCAAGAAAAAGTTGAGTTACGAATTGCCCGATTCATCCTATAGTGCGGGACTTGTCTCTTCTCCATTGCATTTTTGGTTACCCGAGTTTGTCTCGTCGCGTTTGGCCGAAGGGTTTAAAGTCTTTGGTCGGAGTAGTCATGGCTTTCTGACCAACGAAGCAGTCATGATAGGAGTCGAAACTCGTACTTCGTCGCCTGTGCGGATTCTTAGAAATCCGGAAACGATGCAGCATGTCACTCTTCAGGGGCTGTTCCCTTGTGGCGAGGGTGCCGGTTATGCGGGTGGTATCGTTTCGGCTGCTATTGATGGCGAAAAGTGTGCAGAGGCTGCTGCGGCATATACCAGTAAATTATAAACAAGATGAACAACTCCATAGATCTCGAAATAGCCATAGTCGATTCTAATACATTATCGTGTATTGGGTTGCGCCAGATTATCACTGATATTATGCCAAAAGTTTCTGTGCGGATATTCAATACTTTTGCTCGTTTCACCGATGATACGCCCGATCTGTTTATCCATTATTTTGTGTCTCTACAGGTTTATATGGATCACTCTTCTTTCTTTCAGTGCAGACTCCACAAAACGATCGTTCTGATTGGCGAAGACAATTTTATCCAGCTGAAGGATGTCCGTATGCTCAATATTCATCAACCCGAAAAAGAATTGGTCAAGCATCTGCTGACTTTGGAGCAGGCCGGACATCACAAACATCCCGACGACGCCCGCATCCCGCATTGGGACAAGCGGCAGCACGAACTTACTCCGCGAGAGGTTGAAGTTCTGGTGATGATTGTAAGGGGATTCCTCAATAAGGAGATTGCCGAACGGCTGCATATCGGACTGTCAACGGTTATCACTCATCGCAAGAATATTGTCGACAAACTCGGTACGAAATCGGTTTCGCGTCTCGCTATTTATGCTGTGATGAATGGTTATATAGAAGCCGATAAAATCTGATATTAAAGAATCAACCATTTTGGTTGATGTGCCTTTTCGTTTATTTTCGAATGAATAAAACGATAGTGATATTGTTCTTGCGAAGCTAATAAGAGCAATAAAGCTTGTTGTATTCCGAAATATTTCAGTATTTTTGTGGAAACAATCAGATAGAGTTATGACAAAATTTGAAATGGAAGAAAAGATAGTCGCCATGCTCAAAACCGTTTACGATCCCGAGATTCCGGTAAATCTTTACGACTTGGGATTGATTTATAAAATTGATGTGAGCGACAAGTTTGAAGTGAATATCGATATGACACTTACGGCCCCCAATTGCCCTGCTGCCGACTTTATTGTCGAAGATGTACGGCAAAAGGTCGAGTCTATAGACGGAGTCACTGCTACCAATATCAATTTGGTCTTTGAACCCATGTGGGATCAAAATATGATGTCCGATGAGGCTAAACTCGAATTAGGCTTTATGTAGTATCCTTTCGGGGCTGTTTCGTGGTATATTCGTAGGTACAATTAAAACGTAATGGTAATGAAAAAAGTATATTTTCTCTCGGATGCTCATTTAGGCTCGAGGGGTATTCAACACGGAAGAACTCAAGAACGGCGACTGGTAAGCTTTTTGGATAGCATTAAAGATAAGGCAAGCGCCCTTTATTTGTTGGGCGATATATTTGACTTCTGGTACGAGTTTAAGACGGTAGTCCCCAAGGGATATACCCGCTTTCTAGGCAAAATTTCCGAATTGACGGATAGTGGTGTCGAGGTGCATTTCTTTATTGGCAATCACGATATTTGGTGCGGCGATTATTTCGAAAAAGAATGTGGCATGATTATTCATCGCCAGCCACTCACCTGCGAAATATTAGGTAAGATCTTTTTCATGGCACATGGCGATGGACTGGGCGACAATGACCGTAAGTTCAAATTGCTCCGTGCCATGTTTCATAGCAAGTCTCTGCAATTCCTCTTTTCGAATGTACATCCTCGCTGGAGCATTGATTTGGGACTCACATGGGCCAAGCATAGTCGTATGAAGAGGGTAGGAGGGCAAGAGCCTTCGTATATGGGAGAAGATAAGGAATATTTGGTACTTTTTTCTAAAGACTACCTGCGTACTCATCCGGAGGTGAATTTCTTCATCTTCGGGCATCGCCATATTGAGCTCGATTTGATGTTGAACCACAGTGCACGAATTTTAATTATAGGAGATTGGATCACGCAATTTACTTATGTTGAATTCGATGGAGAGCAATTGACGTTGAACAATTACATAGAGGGCGAAACTCAAATATAAAATATAAGGCACAAAAAATGGCTACTCTCGCGAGCAACCATCTTTTGTAACCTTAATCTAATACTATGAAAAACACAATGCAAATATAGTCTTATTTGTTGAATCTGCAAGCGCATACACTGTTTTTGGTTGCATTTATAACAACGTTTAAATGTACAAATGGGGTTGTTAACGAAAAACGGATTAAATGTTAACAATTTGTTATTGTTAACACGCTAACTTTCTATTTACAGAGAATACACTCTACAGCTTTCTATCACTTGCTAATTGCATCTTCTGAAGGGTATAGACCTTTATATCGAAGGTGGAAATACAGCTTGTGGCATGATGCTGTCGTTTAGCAACAATGGGGTTTGCTCAGTGGCAGTACTGTCCCGATGAATGACAAAAGAGTTGCGTGCCCGTCCTGTCAGACGAACATAGGGATGGATGCTGTCTGCCTGTGCGCGGCTGATGATTCCTCTTACTGCCATGAGTCGTGCAATGAGTCTATAATAGTTGCCATAATATCCACGGAGTGCAATATCACCGGTCTCTTTGTTTACCGCAAACGAACTGGCAAAGTGTTTAGGTTTTGGTATCAGCGATGCCAGACAGATGCATTCTTCCAGAGAAAGCTGCTGCGGACGTTTGTTGAAGTAGAATTGAGATGCTTCCCAAATGCCGTATACATTGGGTGCCCATTCGGCGATGTTGAAATAGACCTCGAGCAGACGTTGCTTCGATGTGATGTGTTCGTTTTCGATGAGCCATACGATAAAGGCTTCTTCGAGTTTGCGAGCGATATTCTTATTGCGATTGAGGAATACATTCTTTATAATTTGCATCGATATGGTACTGCCTCCTCGAGCGAAACGTTTCTTTTGCAGGTCGTATATCAAGGCGCTGCGTAGCATGTCGAGGCGGAATCCGTGGTGTTTGAAGAAAGTTCCGTCTTCACTTTCAAGCACCGCCCATTGCATCATCTCCGGAATGCTGTCTAAGGGGGTATAGTGTGCCCACGATGGACCGATAGGGAATGTTCGTACGGGCCTGCCGTTGTCGTATGCTGTGTACATGAATTCGCGATTCATTCGCTTAAGGTCTGTGCTGCCATAGCTCACAATGCGGAAGAAGCGTTGACTCAAATCCGATTCGAGGCGCATGGTATTGAGGTTGGCTAGGTCCAGATCGAGCAAGAAATGATAAGCCAATTGGCCTGTCGTGCGGAGTCCTTTCAGATTGCCGAATAGCCCTTCGGGTAACGATGCGAATAGATCGTTCGAGTTGAACCAAGGCTTGTCAATTCCTATTCGGAAGTGCCATTTGTTATTGTTCTTTTCGGCTCGGATATAGGGACTGAATAGTAGTCTGTTAAATTGGACGATGGTTTGTGTACTATCCAGTTCAATGTAATTGGAGCCTATATTGATGGCATAGTTGATTCTTCCTCTATTGAGTTGGATTACTTCCGGCGAAAGGGCTTTGTGCGCAACTTCCAACCCATTCACCATGAGTTCTCCATTGAGCGATGTATAACTGAAATGCTTGCTTTTCGTCATGCTGTAGAGCAATGAGCTGAATGCCACGTGAGCATGGAAGTGTTTGTTCAGGTATGGAATGGATACTTTCTGGTGGGGTGTGGCAGCTGTTAGGGATAGTTGCAGTTCCTTGCTGAAGTGGTTCAAAACACCCGTTGCTCTCAGTTGCTGCGGAGGCTCTTCGTCTTCGCTTATGGCGATGGCGTTGTCAAAATGGTTGTCTTTCACGTTGAATGTCGAAAACCGCAAGGCCAGCTTGTTATTGTCTTTTTGTTTGCTTATAAGCACGTCTTTCAGGGTGCCGTTTTCGGGCAGGTAGTCATAAAGCATGTTCAGCATACTATTCACCCGTTCGTCATACCCTCTTTTTCTGGCTGTTTCGTTCGGATTCTTCTTCTTAAACAGAAAATCATAATTCGATATGCTGTCTCTTTTTATGAAAGTCAGGGCCAGATGTTCGAGCGACATGTCATTGAGCTCTATTTCTCCGATAAGCAATGGCAGAAAGTTGAGCTTCACTTTCATAGACTTCAGATTGAGGAGCGTATCTCGGTGGTTGGGGACGATAGAAAACTCCTTGAGGTCTATTTCTCGCAGTCCGTTGAATTTCAGTTGCCGGTACCGAATAGATAGGTCATAAGTGGTTTCTAAATGTTGTATCTTTCGGTCTGCAAAATAGTGAAGCAGTTCGTTGCGGAAGATATAAAACCCTGCACCCGAGAATATAAAAAATGCTACTATGCAGTATACAATTCTTAATATACGCTTAGAGTTAAATTCCATTGCCAAAATTTGTTGATAATCGCCTGCAAAAGTAGTAAAAAAATCCTATCTTTGTCACCAAACATATCGTTATGATTATAGAAGATTTAAAGAAATTATATCGGACATATACGGGTAGTGAGGCCGAGACGGTGACTGAACTTCCTTCGTCCGGTTCCAATCGCCGCTATTTCCGCCTTACAGGTATTAAGAGTATTATTGGTGTCTATGGTACGTCGATCGACGAGAACAGGGCCTTTCTATATATGGCTGCACATTTTCGTCAGTGTGGATTGCCGGTGCCCGAGGTTTATTGTGCTTCCGAGGACAAGGTTTACTATTTGCAACAAGATTTGGGCGATACACTGCTCTTTGCCGCAATAGAGAAAGGTCGCAAAACGAGTGTTTTCTCCGAAGAAGAGAAAGTGTTGCTTCGCAAGACGGTCAGGCTATTGCCATCCGTGCAGTTTGCCGGAGCCGACGGATTTGATTTTTCGATGTGTTATCCACAACCCGAATTCAATTTACGTTCCATTATGTGGGACTTGAATTATTTCAAGTATTGTTTCTTAAAGGCTACGGGACTCGAATTTCAAGAAGATCGCCTGGAAGATGATTTCCAGAAGATGGCCGATGTGCTTATGCGCAGCCAGTCGGCTACGTTTATGTATAGGGACTTCCAGAGCCGCAATGTGATGATTAAGGATGGCGAACCCTATTTTATCGATTTCCAGGGCGGACGTAAGGGGCCGTTTTATTACGATGTCGCTTCGTTCTTGTGGCAAGCCAAGGCGCGCTATCCGGACAGCTTGCGACAGGAGTTGCTCAAAGAGTATCTGGCAGCTCTCAGAGACTACAAGCCGATAGACGAAAAATATTTTTATAGTCAGCTGCGCCATTTTGTTTTGTTCCGCACCTTGCAGGTGTTGGGCGCTTATGGTTTTCGAGGCTATTTCGAGAAGAAACCTCATTTCATTCAGAGTGTTCCTTTTGCAATAGAGAATCTCAGAGAACTGCTCGAAAATGACTATCCCGAATATCCTTACCTCTGTGCCGTGCTCAAGGAGCTTACGGAGATGAAACAGTTCACCGACGATCTGAAGAAGAGGCAGCTTACGGTCAAGGTCATGAGCTTTGCATATAAGAAAGGTATACCCGAAGATACGACCGGAAATGGCGGAGGATACGTGTTCGACTGTCGCGCGGTGAACAATCCCGGAAAGTACGATCGCTATAAACCATTTATAGGTATCGACGAACCCGTCATTAAGTTTCTCGAAGACGATGGAGAGATACTGGTCTTCTTGGAACATGTCTATGCGCTGGTCGATGCTTCGGTCAAACGCTACATCGAACGTGGCTTCAGCAACCTACAGATTTGTTTCGGTTGCACCGGCGGACAGCACCGCTCTGTTTACTCCGCTCAGCATTTGGCCGAACACCTCAACAAGAAGTTCGGAGTGCGCGTCGAATTGGTTCATCGCGAACAAAACATAGAACAAACTTTTACGGCGAAGAGATGAAAGCGATGATTTTTGCAGCTGGGCTCGGCACTCGTCTCAGACCGCTCACCGATACATTGCCCAAAGCATTGGTGCCTGTTGCAGGACGCCCCATGCTCGAGCATGTCATCTTGAAATTGAAAGCATCCGGATTCGACGATATTACCATCAATATTCATCATCTGGGCGAGCAGATTCTTGATTTCCTTAGAGCGAACGACAATTTCGGCGTCTCTATCCATGTGTCCGACGAGCGGGGAAAGCTCCTCGATACGGGTGGTGGCATCAAGAAAGCACGCCCTTTCCTTGATCATGACGGCGAGCCATTTCTTGTGCACAATGTAGATATTCTCTCCAATGTAGATCTCAAAGACTTTTTCCATCATCATGTGGCGAGTGGTTGTAAGGCTACGGTTCTTGTCAGCCCCAGACAGACGTCTCGTTACCTCGTTTTCGATGGGCAACATAAACTTTGCGGGTGGGTCAACAAAAAGACCGGAGAAACCAAACCTCACGATTTTGTGTACGATGAAAAACGTCACCGGTGTCTTGCCTTCAGTGGCATACACATCTTGTCTCCCGATATTTTCCCGTTGATGGAGGCACCTTGCTGGGGCGATCAGTTTTCGATCATCGATTTTTATCTCTCCGCATGTCGCTCCATCGATATCTGTGGGTATGCCGAAGAGGGATTGCAACTTATCGATATCGGAAAGCCCGAAACACTTGCCGAGGCCGAACGATTTATTAATAATGTATTGAAATGAAAAAAGGAATCATCTTCTTGCTGCTTTGTATGGCGTTGCCATTGGCGGCCCAAAACAACAAGGCTCTTGCCGAAAAGGCGTTGCAATATGTAGAGAAGGATAGTCTGGCTCAGGCCGAGAAGTTATTCAAAGAAGCCATCAGTGTCAACAAAGACGACAAAGAGACGGTTGCATTGTATTGCAATTTGGGCCTGATACAGCGGCAGATGAAGCATTATTCAGATGCTGCCGATTCGTATACCATGGCATTGAAAGCCGAGCCCAAATCTACGGCTATATTGCTCAAGAGGGCTTTGATCTATATGGAAGAGGGACTTGAGGCTACCGCGCTTACCGACTACAATCAGGCACTCGCCTTGCAACCCGACAACAAAGAGGCACTCACCGTGCGGGGCTTCTTGCATTCCAAACGTGGAGAGTTGGACGAGGCAAGGGCCGATTACAATCACCTGAGGGTACTCGAACCCAATAGCTACGATGCTCGTCTGGGATTGGCCATGCTGGCACAGAAACAGAAAGATTTTCGTTCGGCAATGGAATCCCTCAATTCGTTGATCTCCGAGTTCCCCTCCAATGCTTCTCTCTATTTGGCACGCGCCAATGTCGAGATGGATATTACACAGCCCGATTTGGCGCTGATCGATGTCGAACGTGCCATTGCTTTAGATCCAAAAGCTCCCGAGGCCTTTGTGCTCAGGGGCGACATTCATTTGCGTCTCAAAAAGAAAGCTCTGGCGCAGCAAGACTATTTGAGGGCTCTCAAAGCCGGAGCTTCTCAGGCAGAGGTTAGAGCCAAACTTCAAAAGAGCAAATAGGTTTCCACCCTTTCGCGCCCATTCGGCATCAAGCCTGTGCCTGCAAACTGCCGCCGTTAGTGCCCTATGTCTGCAAGTCGTTCCTATTTATATATAGACAATGACTTTGCATCCGAGAGCACAGCGGCACTAATCATTTCTTGTTGCTGTCCGGCAGAAGATTGGCTGTATTTTTATTCTCTTCCATGCAGTTGTCAAATACTTTGCGCAGCACCATCTGGCAAGTATTCAGATCTTCTGTAGAGATGTTTTTCAAGGCCTCTTTCAGCGTACGCGAAGTAATGATTCGCATTCTCACTTCCAGACCCTTGCCCAGCTCCGTAAGATGGATCAAATTTACGCGGCGATCTTTTTTGTTCGAGTCGCGGCGCACCAAGTTGCGATGCTCCATGTTATTGATGAGTCTCGTCATACTGGGCTTGTCTTTGTAAGTGGCGTTGCATAACTCTTGCTGTGTAACACCGTCTTTTTCCCATAAATAAAGCAACACAGTCCATTGTTCGGGACTGATATCGATGCTATTTGCTCTGAAGTTCCGATAAAGACTTCTGTTAAGTACTGCCGATACCCGGCCATTCATCATGGCGAATACCAGGTGCATGTCGAAAGTGTATTGACATTTCATAAGACTACTATTGATTTATTGTTTAGACAATATTTGCAAATGTAATTATTTTCTGTGATTGTTGCACTCGTTTGAATAAAAATATTATTTTTTTTTGTGGCTTTGTAGAAAATAACTACCTTTGCAGTCGCATTTTAAACAAATAACAAATTAAAAAAGTATGAACCAATACGAAACCGTTTTCATTTTGACTCCCGTTTTGTCTGATGAACAGATGAAGGAAGCGGTAGAGAAATTCAAAGGCATCCTCCAGACAGAGGGCGCAGAGATTATCAATACGGAGAATTGGGGATTGAAGAAATTAGCCTATCCTATCCAAAAGAAGTCGACAGGATTTTATCAGCTGGTTGAATTCAAGGCAGACCCCTCTGTAGTTGCTAAACTGGAACTAAACTTCCGCCGTGATGAACGTGTTATCCGTTTCCTGACCTTCCGAATGGATAAGTATGCTGCTGAATACGCAGAAAAGAGAAGAAGTTTGAAATCTAAAAAGGAGGCATAATTATGGAACAGAATAATACATCTCAGTCTGAAATCAGATATTTAACTCCGCCATCAGTGGATGTTAAGAAGAAGAAATATTGCCGTTTCAAAAAGAACGGTATAAAGTATATCGACTACAAAGATCCTGAATTTTTGAAGAAATTCTTGAACGAGCAGGGTAAGATTCTTCCCCGTCGTATCACCGGTACTTCTTTGAAGTTCCAACGCCGGATTGCTAAAGCAGTAAAGAGAGCTCGCCACTTGGCATTGCTCCCCTATGTAACCGATTTGATGAAATAAGGAGGAAGTAGTATGGAAGTAATTTTGAAAGAAGACGTAACCAACTTGGGTTACAAAAATGATATTGTAAAGGTAAAATCAGGCTATGGCCGTAATTATCTTATCCCACAAGGTAAAGCCGTTATCGCTACTCCGTCTGCACGCAAAGTGCTTGCCGAAGATCTGAGACAACGTGCTCATAAGTTGGAGAAGATTAAGAAAGATGCTGAAGAAATAGCTGCTAAGTTGAAAGACGTTACTTTGGTTATCAAGACTAAAGTGAGCTCTACCGGCACTATCTTCGGATCTGTTACTAACATTCAGATTGCTGACGAACTTTCTAAGCTTGGCTTGGAGATCGATCGTAAGATCATCATTATCAAAGAATCTGTTAAAGAAGTTGGTAACTATACAGCTACTGTCAAATTGCACAAAGAGGTTTCTGTTGAACTTCCTTTCGAGGTTGTCGCTGAAGACTAATCTTCTTTGTACGATATAAAATCACAAAAATAAAAGGTGATAATCCATTCGGATTATCACCTTTTATTTTTGTTGCTAACTTCTACAAAGCGCTTGTAGAAGAAAAATAAACAAGGTCAATGGCTCCCTAATTTCTCAATGTGCGGACAGCATTGAGAACTGCCAAAACCGTTACGCCTACATCGGCAAATACGGCCATCCACATGGTAGCTAGACCAAATCCAGCAAGCGCAAGAACCAGCAGCTTTATGACTATCGCAAATACTACATTCTGTTTGGCAATACCGATAGTACGGCGGGCAATGGCGATAGCCTTGGCTATTTTCGATGGCTTCTCGTCCATTAACACAATATCGGCTGCTTCAATCGCAGCATCAGATCCAAGTTCTCCCATGGCGATTCCGATATCAGCTCTGGCCAGCACCGGAGCATCGTTAATGCCATCTCCTACAAAAGCCAGATTCTTTCCTCTACTCTTTTCTTTAATAAGTCGCTCCACCTTTTCTACTTTGTCTGCAGGAAGAAGTCCTGCATAGCATTCATCTATACCAAGCTCCTTTGCAACATATTCTCCGATTTCCTTGCTGTCGCCCGTTAGCATCACGGTCTTTTCGACTCCTGTCGCTTTCAATGCAGCAACCGCCTCTTTGGAGTCATCCTTTATTTTATCGGATATGATGATATGTCCGGCATATATTCCGTTGATTGCAACGTGAATGATGGAACCGATTTTCTTGCATGGCACCCATTCTGCTCCAATAGAATCCATCATTTTCGTATTGCCTACGCAGATAATATCATCGTTTACTTTTGCACGAATACCATGACCCGATATTTCTTCTACGTCTTCAACTTTACAGTCATCTTTCTCATGCGCATACGTGTTTCTTAAAGAAATGGCTATCGGATGTGTAGAATAACGTTCTACGTGGGCCGCTAAATGAAGTAGCCTATTTGCGGCGATGTCGTTGGGATGAATGGCATTTACTTCGAATTCGCCCTTTGTCAACGTACCTGTTTTATCAAACACTACTGTACCGACATTGGCAAGGGTGTCCATATAGTTTCCTCCTTTAATAAGAATACCATTCTTGCTTGCACCGCCGATGCCTCCGAAGAAAGTGAGCGGTACGGAAATGACTAATGTACAGGGGCACGAAACTACAAGAAAGGTCAGCGCGCGGTTCAACCATACCGGAAACGTTGTCATAAAATCACTCGAGAAGAGAGGCGGAAGCACTGCCAATGCGATGGCTGCAAACACAACGATGGGGGTATAAACACGAGCAAACTTTGCGATGAAAGTTTCGCTCTTCGATTTGTTTTCGCCGGCATTTTCCACTAAGTTGATGATTTTGGATGCTGTAGATTCACCAAAGCTTTTTGTTACTTTCACTTTTAGCAGACCGGAGATATTGACACAACCCGAAATAACCTCATCGGCTACATCCACGTCTCGAGGAACACTTTCGCCCGTTAATGCCACCGTGTTTAGGCTTGATTTCCCTTCAAGTACGACCCCATCCATCGGAATCTTCTCGCCAGGCTTGATGATGATGCTTTCGTCAACCTTTACCGTATTGGGGTTTACCGCACTAATGACACCGTTACGTAGTACGTTTGCCGAGTCCGGACGAATATTCATCAACTCTGAGATTGATTTGCGGCTGCGCCCTTCTGCATAGTTCTCAAAAAGTTCTCCGACTTGAAAGAATAGCATAACAAAGACAGCTTCAGAAAATTCTGTCTCAGTACCGGGTAAAAATCCAATAGACAAAGCTCCTATGGTAGCGATGACCATCAAAAAGTTTTCATTGAAAGCATCACCTTCTGACAAACCTTCAATGGCTTCGCCGATAACATCATATCCTATTAATAGATAAGGAACGAGATACACTGCGAGCAGCTCCCACATAGGCAGGGCCGTTGTCTTTTCTATAACTGCGGCACCGATAAGCAACAGTGCGGATGCGATGATCCTAATTAATTTTTTATTCATCTCTATTTGTATTTAATGTTTTATTTCTGTTGCAAAGGTACGGTGGATTAAATGCAACTTGGTTGCAAATAGCTATATGGGCCTTTTTTGAAATTAGAGATGTGCATTAACTTTAACCCCATGGAGCGCTGCGTCACTTCGTGCGCAGCCTTTCAAACTCGGGGATGGCGTCGAAGCAGGGGCATTCCTTGATGCGTTCGAACTTCTCTATCACCCCGTTGCCGTTCAGATCGGGCGACAGGTCGCGGTGTCCCACTACTCGAGCTTGCGGGTAGCGTGTCCATAGTTGGCGCACCAGCTCGTGCATCGCTATGGATTGTTGTGCCGTACGAGTGTCGGCGGCCTTTCCGTTCTCGTCCACGCCGCCTTCGTAGCACACTCCGATGGATTCGCGATTGTGTCCGTAGCAGTGAGCACCAATGTCTTGCTCGGGGCGCATGCGTTCTATGCGTCCGCTCTTCCTCACATAGTAGTGGTATCCCCATCTGGAATAGCCGAGGTAGCGGTGCGCCGTGTCTACATCGCGTGCCGTGAAGTCCCGGTTCACACGTGTAGCGGAGCAGTGAATCACTATCAGTTCTATATCTCGTAGGATGGTAGGATTGCCGCCTACTGCGGCTTCCCCTGTTTGTCTTGTATTTGTTATCATAGTTATTTCTATTAATTATTTTTTTTCAGGGTCTTCATTTTCTGTGTGGCCAGAAAACGAAGCAAAAGAACCACCGGCGCATCTTTACTTGTCTCATTCCGTACCGGTCTGAAGCCGTAAATCCATTAACGCCCTCCTTCGTCGCTTGAACGAAATGGATTTATCGACTTCATCCTCGGCACTCCATTGAGACGTAAAGATGAAGCCGGGGAGCCTTCGGAATTGGACGCGGATTGGACAATACCAATGCTTTAACTCAAAATACTAGCGATAGCATCCAATAAACTCTAACTACGTCCAATCCAGACTTAATTCCGGAGGCTTCCGGCTTCATCACAATAGCTAAACAAATGATTAGGGAGAGAGCTTACAAATTTGTACCCGTTCAACCGACGTTAGGAGGGCGTTTACAAATTTCAAGCTCTAAACCAATTATTTGTTAGCTATATTGTGATGTGCCGGCAGCTCTTCTTGTTTCGTTCTTCTGTCTGCACAGAAGAATGAAAAATCCAATCCAAGTCCAATACAGACTTAATCCCGGAGGCTCTCCGGCTTCACGAACTTTCACTCAACAAATCGGGCGAGTATGGGGTTAGGAAATTCATATCGTTCAAACGACCATAGGGAGAGCGTTTATGAATTTTCAAGCCCAGACCGTTCGATTTGGAGTGAAATTCGTGCGCCGGCAGTTTTCTTTGCTTCTGTTTCTTTGTCTGCACAAAGAAATGAAGATTTAAAAAGAAGAATTAGAAAAAGCTTCTTCTAATTTCTTACGTAAAGAAAGTATCTCCTCATGCATTTCCCGCATTTTGGCTGACAGTTCGCAGTAGTCGTCGAGTACTTTACGGAGTTCCTCTACGAGGAAGTCCAACTGTCCCGCCACCATATCGGAGAATTCACGAA
>JAYRGW010000049.1:0-22907 GCA_041907665.1 Bacteroidaceae bacterium | reverse complement strand
AAGAGAGGCTTTTCTCATACGTCTGGCTTTCCCTGTAGTGGATAATAGATGGCGCTTCTCTATTTCAGCATCAAATATAGAGCTGAATTCATCGATAATATAAAATATTTCTGTAATTTTGTCCTTGGTAATCATATTGAATTTGTTTTGTAAATTATTGATTTTCAAATATAAATATACAAAATATTCTTGTGATTACCAACTTTTTTATCCCCTATTTTTTACTTCTCTTATCCCGAACTGAGGTATGTCATTGTTTATCTTCTTATTTCGTTACCAAGTAGGAGGATGGTTTACCGACAATAGAGAAGTTTCTCTGATGGTCGTATCGCTTGTTATTCCATTTCTATTTTATCAATTTGGCGACGGGCTTCAGATAAACTTCGCCAATGCCTTACGCGGCATCTCTGATGTTAAAGTAATGATGGGCATTGCATTCATCGCCTATTTTATAATAGGTCTGCCTGCCGGATATTTCTTCGGATTCGTATTAAAATGGGGCATTGTGGGTATTTGGATGACTTTCCCCTTTGGTCTGACCAGTGCAGGTATCATGTATTGGTTACGTTTTCGTCACAAACTAAAGTTGCTCTAAACATTGTATGGTATAAAATTACCACGAATGTGGTATTTTCCCAATAAAAAAATCGTCTTACTTTTGCAATATCAAAAGACAAAATTAGTCACATTAAAATATTATCGTTATGAGCAAAATTGCAAAAAGACTAACCGACTTAGTCGGTAACACTCCTTTGTTAGAGCTATCTAACTATAATGCCAGTAAAGGGCTACAGGCACAAATCATTGCAAAATTGGAATACTTCAATCCAGCAGGTAGTGTGAAAGATCGAGTAGCTCTTTCGATGATTGAAGATGCCGAAAAAAAGGGTGCATTAAAACCAGGCGCTACCATCATCGAACCGACAAGTGGCAATACAGGGGTAGGACTAGCCTTTGTGTCGAGCGTAAAAGGATACAAATTAGTCTTGACAATGCCCGATACAATGAGTATAGAACGTCGTAATCTTTTGAAAGCACTTGGAGCGGAAGTTGTACTCACGCCCGGCACTAAAGGTATGAATGGCGCTATTGAGAAAGCCAATGAACTAAAAGCTTCTACACCAGGCTCGGTGATTCTACAACAGTTTGAGAACCCTGCCAACCCTGCTATTCACAAAGCAACGACAGGCGAAGAAATCTGGCGTGATACCGACGGAGAAGTTGATATTTTTGTTGCAGGCGTAGGCACGGGAGGTACAGTTAGCGGAGCCGGGGCTGCATTGAAACAACACAATCCAAAAATTCAGATTGTAGCTGTCGAACCGGCAAACTCCCCCGTTCTATCAGGTGGTGTAGCCGGACCACATAAGATTCAAGGTATAGGAGCCGGATTTGTTCCCAAAACATTCAATGCTTCTATTGTCGACAATATTATCAAAATAGAAGATAATGATGCCATCCGCACCAGCCGTGAATTAGCTAAAAAGGAAGGATTACTCGTGGGTATTTCGTCTGGAGCAGCAATATATGCAGCAACTTTATTGGCTCAAAAACCCGAAAACAAGAACAAAAAGATTGTAGTTCTTCTGCCTGACACAGGCGAACGCTATCTATCGACCGTTCTATATGCCTTCGAAGAATATCCGCTTTAAACTAAAAATAGAATAAAAACAATACTTGCAACAGAGAATTATTGTATCTTTGCTTCTCGAGAATTAATCACAACAATTAAAAAGATTATCCGAATCGGATGTGATGAACAAAGACAATATACTTGAAATAGTACGATTCTCTGTTGTAGGCGTTGTCGTTACAGGCGTACATTATGGCGTTTATTTGCTTTTGCAATATGCCATCAATGTGAACATAGCTTATACCTTGGGCTATGTAGTTGCTTTTTTTATCAATTTCTATCTTACAAGTCTTTATACCTTTCGTAAAAAGCCTTCTTGGAAGAAAGGAATCGGCTTCGGTGGAGCACATCTATTCAATTACCTTCTACACATGTTATTACTCAATATATTCTTGAAAATGAATATACCCAAGGCATTGGCCCCTATTCCCGTTTATGCCATTGCTATACCCGTGAACTTTATAATGGTCCGATTTGTTTTCAAATTTAAATTGAAGAAAGATGAAAAATAACGTATTACTTATCATTGTTCCTTGCTATAACGAAGAAGATGTATTGCCCGAAAGTTCCGAACGATTGCTTTCTATTTGCAGGCAACTCAATGCTCAAGAAGAACTAAAGGGGAAAATACTTTTCGTCGATGACGGTAGTAAAGATCGCACATGGAAGATTATCGAATCGTTGTCAGACCAATATCCCGAGTTTATTAGTGGATTAAAATTGGCCCATAATGTCGGTCATCAAAATGCCCTTTGGGCCGGGATGGAAGAAGCTGCTGAAAAATGTTCAGCTATCATATCCATTGATGCTGACCTACAAGATGACGAGAATATGATCATCGACATGGCTAAACAATTTAAGGAAGGAAAAGACGTTATTTACGGTGTTAGAAAAGAACGTGAAAAAGACACCTTTTTTAAAAGGCAATCAGCCCAATCTTATTATAAATTAATGAAGCTTGCAGGCAGCGATTTGGTTTACAACCACGCCGACTTCAGGCTCTTAAGCGAAAGAGCTCTAATTGCTCTATTATCATTCCCAGAACGTAATCTTTTCATTCGCGGATTGGTTCGCCAATTAGGATTCAAAGAAGGATACGTTTATTATGATCGTCAGGCACGCCAAGCCGGCCAATCAAAATATCCTTTCAGTAAAATGCTTCACTTTGCTGTCGAAGGTATTACTTCTTTCTCCATAAAACCGCTTCGCATTATTTTATACTCGGGTATCTTTTCGCAGATTGTTTCCATACTCATCATTATTTATGCCCTTTACGAACACTACGTAAACAACACTGTACCAGGATGGACGTCTATACTCGTTTCCATCTGGTTCATTGGAGGTACCATACTCGTTGCCTTAGGTATTATCGGATCGTATATCGGAAAAATATACTACGAAGTAAAACGCCGCCCTCGATATTTTATCGAGGAACGCCGGAATTTATAGCTTTTAACCGGACAAACTTATAGAAACGAACAACTTGCCCGACATCAGCGCGAGGACGAACAGTGTGCATCATTGGAGTGAACCGATAATTCTTGGTATAAGCTTTACGGAAAAATTCATTTTTGTCTTTATCGCCCACTATCAACCAACCTTCTTGAGGTAAGTCGCGTTCAAAAAGTCTAACCTTATCACCCATATAAAAGTCTGTCATAAAGAAACGAAGCATATCTGACGATAAGTAAGAATAAACATTACCCTTCGTAACATTCTTCTCTATATATTCGGCAAAAGGCTTATCCGATTTAGTATTGAGCATTGCCGGCAAATATACCGCGTCTAGCGTCAAATATAGTGAAAAGATACACGCAAACAAGGCAACAAACGACGCATTTCTACGCCTTCCAATTTGAACAACTGTATAGACTCCAATAACCAACGGTAAGAAAATAAAAAACAGATTGAGGAAGGAAAGATGAATATTCTCCAAACCCTGAATCAACAAGATACTTTCCCACGCATGTTTACCGTGAAATATTGTAGTCGGAACAGAACCGCATTTAATACATATAAAAAGAATAGGAAGAAGAATCGCCAATATACCAAAGAAGATACCAGAAATACGGAAAGGCTTTACAGATACTTTCCACATATAGATAAGATATTCAGCTATCAACACCGCCATAAAAGGATAGGCAGGAAGCAGGTAAACACTGCGTTTGCTCTTCGGAATACAGTAGAAGAAAAGAATAAGCAAGAATGACAACCAAGTGAAAAGTTGAACAGGGTCGGCATGCCGAGCTTTCATTAAAATAGAACTAAACCACGAGCCCGGACGAGTAAAATAGTTAGAAGCAGATTTCCACTTCAAGAAAAACAACGAAACGACAACAAACAATGTCCAAGGCAACCATCCGGCAATAAGCGTGAAAAAGTTATAATAAAAAGGATTCACATGCGAATCATAACTCATCTTTCCCGTAAACCGACGAAAGTTTTCATCCATTATCAAATTAATGAAAGCCTGTCCTGCTTCTTTATAAGCCGCTATATACCAGCAAGCAGGTATAATACAAGCCAAGATAGCAAATACAAACAAAAGAAGATAAGGTTTGAAACGATAGATCCCTCTCAACAACAAAAATACACCGATAACAAAACAAGGCAATATTATACCTACCGGCCCTTTAGTAAGAGTAGCGGCACTCATACAAAGAATTGCTCCTAAAGGGATGCCTTTACAATCTTTTTCGATCCACTTATAAAATAGATATAATGCACCAACCACGAAAGCCGTCAGCAGCATATCGACCCGGCAGGCAAAACCTGCTCGATGGACCTCGAAAGCGGTAAGTGTAAGCAATGCAGCAACTAGCGCAACTTCTTTGTTTTTGCGTCGGGCATAAAAAACAAAACCACAAGCAACCATAACAATCAAAGCGATAGCCGACGGAAAACGAGAAGTAAACTCTGTTACTTCACCGGTCACAGAAGACACAGCAACAATGCACCAATGAAAAAGTGGCGGTTTATAAGCAATATCCCCTCCATTATTTGTCGGAAGAATCCAATTATTCTCGTGCAACATCGAATAAGCCACGATTGCCTCCCTCGGCTCTCCTTTCGTGTTATACTCCTGAAGTCCTAGAAAAGGAATTATGGTCAATATGGATATTAACAAAATCCATATCAACTCCTGCCCTACTTGCTTACTTTTCATGATCCATTTGTTTGTAATAGGTTTGTAACGGTTGAAGAAAAAGGCAAACGACCTCTTTCCAAGTCATTTGCCTCGGTAACTCAATAAATTTTAATGAGTCTATGCTTTTTCGTTCAATACTCTTCTTCGTTGAAAAAGAAATCTTCTTTGGTCGGATAATCAGGCCATATATCCTCAATGCTTTCATATACTTCGCCTTCATCTTCCATTTCCTGAAGATTCTCTATTACTTCAAGTGGAGCTCCGGAGCGCATGGCATAATCAATAAGCTCATCCTTAGTTGCAGGCCAAGGCGCATCTTCCAGTTTTGATGCTAATTCCAATGTCCAATACATAGCTAAAAACAATTTAAAATTTTATTCGAAATATTTTTCTAATTTTTCCGCAAAAGTATAATAAAATATCCTATATGCAAGTATTATCCCATAAAATTTCATCAGTTTTATTTTCCAGATTAACTTTTCGCGACAATACAAAAAAATAATCAGACAATCTATTCATGTATTCAAGCAGTTCCTGATCTACTGGATGCTGCTCGTCACGAAAAGAATAAATTCTCCTTTCAGCTCTTCTACACACGGTTCGACAGATATGAGCGATTGCAGCCGCCCTACATCCTCCAGGTAAGATAAACGATTTCAATAGTGGCAGCTGAGCATTAATCACATCAATTTCGTGCTCCATGCTTTTAACATTCTCAGAAGTCAATTTCTTTATTATCGTCGAACTGCCAGTAGAATAATCGGTAGCCAGACAACTGCACACTTGGTGAAGTTTGTTTTGTATCGTGAATAGTATCTTTTTATCGTGATCATTCGTAATGTAAGTATAAAGCAAACCTACAAAAGAGTTCAATTCATCAACAGAGCCATAAGCTTCAAGTTGTTTATCGCTTTTCGCGATACGAGTACCTCCTATCAGTCCGGTTGTTCCTTTATCACCGGTATGAGTATAAACGGTATTCTTCATAATAATACATTTTATTTATTATATAACAATTGAGAGATTTAAAAGTTCACAATATAGTCCTGTTTTATTTTTGAGTGATCAAAAAATACAAGCCCGACATCATACAAATCGAACGTAATACCTACCCGCGAATCGGTTTTTAAGCGCATCCAGAAAGTTTTCATTTCTGTGGAGAAACCAATACCCTGGACAACAAGCAATGAATCGGCAGAAGCTTTTTCAATATAATATTGACATATATCTTCGAGCCGGGCAATATCAAATCCAAAACGAACGTACACCAAGAAGTGAGTCTCTTGTCGCATTTCTATTATTCCATTAATAGTTTGCATACTACGAGCTTGCTTGCAGGGACTCTTCAAATACCTGAACAACATTGTCTCTTCTCCAGCAAAAACAATATACTTAGGGTGAACATAGTTGGCCAAACGATAAAGTAAACGACGAAGTTTGATAGATTCATTCTCAGGAAGCAGTTTTCTACTATCTTCTCCACACAGCCTTCGCTCCAAATTGTGCAAGTCCGAATAATCATAATAAGGAAGCTTCTCATTGATAACGTCCGTTATTAAATGAAAAGCAAACGGAGAATGAATACCATAACCGCAACGATTTCTGAAACGTCGAAGCCAAACGAATGGTCGTTTATATTTTACAGGTATCAACATCGAATTCTATTCTGTTGGCAACTGAACAGTAACTAATGAGTTATAAATAGTTTGGGCAAGTACCTTTGCACCTGCAATATCGGGATGTATATTGTCTGGAAAATGCTCTTTCATTCCGGCAGTAGCCAGATGAGTATCAATAATTTTCAACTTATATTTAGAAGCCACTTTATTGATAATAGGAATCATTTCGTGTTCTATCACTTCATTATTAATACCCCACTGAATCGCATAGGCTGTAGCAGGATAGCAAAGAAAGATCACAGGATGAGATTTTAACTTTCGAAAAGCCTTTATCATCGAACACATATCTTTAGCAAAATATTTCTTATACTTCCAATTCTGAGGTTTTGAGTCATTCGTCCCAAGCTTTATAGTCACAATATCCGGTTCGAAAGCCAACGCACGAGCATAGGCCGGGCGCAACATATAAGGATAATCGCCTTTGAGCAACAAAGTGGAAGCACTGACACCAAAATTGCCAACATCATAGTTCTTGCCCAACAATCGTCCCAACACAGCAGGATAACTGTCTGTTTCCGGATGTTGTAAACCGAATCCTTCGGTTATACTATTTCCTACACATGCCACCTTTATTACTCTTTGAGCAGCAATAGAGAGAAAAGCACAAAACAATAAGATCAATAAGGTCGATAATCTTTTCATCACTTCTCAATTTTTGAAACAAAGATATGAAAAAATGAAATAATCCTTGCATTTTGACAAAAGAGATAGAGCAAAAAGTAAATTTTATTATTACTTTTGCGAAACAATTTTTAAAGAATGGATCCCAATAATCTATCACCATGGCGTAAAGGAATTGTCGGAGTACAATTTCTCTTTGTTGCATTCGGAGCAACTGTCTTAGTACCAATTCTTGTAGGGTTAGACCCAGCTACCGCTCTATTTACAGCGGGTATCGGTACATTAATTTTTCACTTAGTTACAAAAGGTAAAGTTCCTATATTTCTAGGAAGCAGCTTCGCTTTTATAGCTCCCATATTGGAGGCTACGAAATTGTATGGACTACCGGGAACCTTATCGGGTATGATGGGAGTTTCTCTTGTCTATTTCACAGTATCAGCACTTGTCAAATGGCAAGGCAAAAAAATACTAGACAGATTCTTCCCTCCGGTAGTAGTCGGCCCTGTTATCATCCTTATCGGACTAACGCTCTCGGGAAGTGCAGTCAATATGGCAAAGAGTAACTGGACATTGGCAATTATATCTTTGGCTACGGCCGTCAGCGTATCAGCTTATACCAAAGGACTATTAAGACTTATTCCTATCGTCAGCGGTATTGTTGTGGGGTATACGGTTGCAATTATTTTCTTCAATGTCGACATGAGCAGTGTATATGCTGCTTCGTGGCTTGCCTTTCCTAAATTCATTACCCCCCACTTCTCTTGGCAACCTATACTATATATGATACCGGTTGCAATTGCCCCTATTATCGAACATATAGGAGACGTGTTTGTAGTAAGCGACGTAGCAGGAAAGGATTTTACGAAAGATCCCGGGTTGCATCGCACTCTTTTAGGCGATGGTTTGGCATGTCTGACAGCAGGATTCCTTGGAGGCCCTCCTGTTACCACTTACGCAGAAGTAACAGGTGCTATGTCGCTAACCAAAATAACCAATCCCCAAGTAATCCGCATTGCAGCTATAACAGCGATTATTTTCTCTGTCATCGGGAAATTGAGTGCATTGCTACGCTCCATTCCTCAAGCGATATTGGGCGGCATTATGTTACTTTTATTTGGAACAATAGCTAGTGTAGGAGTAAACAACCTTATTAAAAATAAAGTCGATCTAAGCCAAACCCGAAATATTATTATCATATCTATCACGCTAACATCCGGTATCGGTGGTGCCATGCTGAACTGGGGAAGTTTCTCTCTTTCTGGCATAGGACTTTCGGCTATAGTAGGTGTAATACTCAACCTCATTCTTCCAAAAGAAAAAGTAGAAGAACAAATACAGAATCAGTAAGTTCTCTCAATAACCTCAGATAGTATTTTCAACTCACTATTGATATAGCTTGCGACTCACGAGCGTGAGTCGCAAGTTTCGTCCTTATGTTTTTTCCGACTCACGCTCGTGAGTCGGAAAAAACATAAGGACGAAAACTTTTTATTGCATTTATCCAAGCGAAAAATAGAAAGAACGCGATAGAGAAATGGAACTTATACGCACGATTCGAATGCATTCCTGTCTCGGATAACAACTTCATAGACAAAAGCACTATGTAATGGAATCTATTATCATACTCACAAGACGCTATTATTAATAATATATATCATTTTATTGCTTACCGAGATTAATTCCTAACTTTGCAATAATATATATCAAGGCGTACAATAAGAATAACTGAAAATGATATTAGATTTAAAGGATATCTACCTTAACTATGGCGACAAGGTGATTTTCGAACGCTTCAACATGTCGGTAGATAAGGGTGAAATAGTTTGCATATCGGGCGAATCGGGATGTGGCAAAACATCGATACTGAATGCAATACTCGGATTCGTTGTCGTAAAATCGGGAAATATTGTAGTAGACAACATAGAAATGTCACCTGTCACGGTAGACAGAATACGGCAGCGCATAGCATGGCTCCCGCAAGAGTTGGCTTTACCTTCTGAATGGGTAAGCGAAATGGTACAGTTACCATTCTCGCTCAAAGCCAATCGAAATTTAAAATACAACAAAGAGAAACTATTGGAATGTTTTCGTATCATCGGTTTGGATGACGATTTGCTTAACAAACGGGTATCGGAAATATCGGGCGGGCAGCGTCAACGCATAATGATAGCAATATCTTCGCTGCTAGACAAACCTCTGATTATTGCCGACGAACCCACTTCGGCTCTTGATGCAGCATCGGCAAGCAAAGTTATGAATTTCTTCAGACTGCAAGCCCAAAACGGGAAAGCAATACTTCTTGTTTCGCACGATAAGCAAGTGGCTTCTTTTGCAGATAAACATATCATATTATAAATAAAATGGGAACAATAGATATTTCTTACATCAGCCTATTGGTAGGACTATTATTACTAGTCATTCCGATGTATTTCATTTCGAAGTTCAAAACAGGACTTTTCAAGTCATCAATTATAGCTTTCGCCCGTATGATTGTACAACTTTCTTTAATAGGGTTATACTTGAAGTATCTTTTCGATTGGAATAACGCCATTATCAACTTTTTGTGGGTTATCATCATGATATTAGTTGCCGGGCAAACTGCAATCAAACGAATCAATATCAAAGCCTCTATTTTGCTCATCCCCATCAGCATAGGCTTCTTGGGAAGTGTAGTATTGGTAGGGCTTTACTTTTTGGGATTTGTATTAAGACTCGACAACGTGTTCAGTGCCCGCTACTTTATTCCCATATTCGGAATCATCATGGGCAATATGCTATCTAGTAACGTCATAGCACTCAATACTTATTATGACGGACTTCAGCGTGAAGAACAACTTTACCGGTATCTATTGGGAAATGGGGCAAGTCGTTACGAAGCACAAGTTCCTTTCATACGAACCGCCATTATTAAATCTTTCAGTCCGAATATTGCCAATATAGCCGTCATGGGACTCGTAGCATTTCCAGGTACGATGATAGGTCAGGTACTAGGCGGTAGTAGTCCTAACATAGCCATCAAATACCAAATGATGATTATGGTAATCACATTCAGTGCATCGATGATATCGCTCGTCGTAACTATACTTTTAGCCTCACGACATTCTTTTGACACCTATGGCATACTTAGAAAAGACCTTCGCCTAAAATGAAAGAAGATAAGGAAAAGCCTCTATATGTTGGTGATTTACATAAAAAGGAATAGTTTTCAAAATTCTTAAAAAAGACATTCAATAATTCTGAATATGAGGAATATAACGGAGTAAAAGCACACTATATCAAACAATATTCTATGAGAAAATTAGGAGAGACTCTCACTAAAGAAGCCGAAACGGTTAAGAGAGCTATCGATGGTATATTTAAATAAAAAGGGAGTCATTTTTTACTGCATTACTTAAATACATTTCGGTTTTTATCTGTATCTTTGATTTCGTTATTGATTAAAATTTTCTTATATGGATAAAATGACTACTTTCTTACCCGCCGAATGGTATGAACAAAGTGGTGTACAACTTACATGGCCTCATGCCGGCACCGATTGGAAAAGGATGTTGACAGAGGTACAAGAGTGTTTTTTAAAGATTGCACAATATATTGCAGAACGAGAAAATCTACTTATTGTAGCTCCGCATATAGAAGAACCTCGAAAACAATTGCAAGCCGCAGGACTAGAAATGAGCCGAGTTCGTTTTTTGGAATGTCCTACCAACGATACATGGGCTAGAGATCACGGAGTCATATCGCTAATCGAAGAAGATGAAACTCATTTATTGGATTTTATGTTCAATGGTTGGGGACTCAAATTTCCTGCCGATTTAGACAATCTAATTGCACACGAGACAAGTTCGTCGGGATCGCTACAGGGAAAATATATCAATAAAAGAAGCTTTGTTCTTGAAGGAGGGAGTATTGAAAGTGATGGAAAAGGTACATTGCTTACTACCCAAGATTGTTTACTCTCGCCCAACCGTAATGCAGAAATGAATAAAGAAGAGATTGAAGAATATTTAATTTCTACTTTCCACCTCAAAAGAATTCTTTGGCTACGTCACGGTTACTTGGAAGGGGATGATACAGACGGACATATTGACACACTAGCACGTTTTTGTCTAAATGATACAATTACTTATGTTCAATGCAATGACAAACGAGACGAACACTACGAAGAATTGTACTTAATGGAGCAAGAACTCAAAACATTCAAAACGACAGAAGGAAAAGCCTATCGATTACTACCTCTACCTTTACCTTCTCCCATCTACATGGAAGGTCTTAGACTACCTGCCACGTATGCCAATTTTCTAGTCATCAATGGTGCTGTTCTTTATCCAACATACCATCAGTCGGATAATGATGAAAAAGCACGTTGCGTGTTACAAGAAGCTTTCCCGCACTATGATATTTATGGAATAGATTGTCGGGCATTAATCAAACAACATGGTTCGTTACATTGTGTGACGATGCAATTTCCAAAAGGAGTATTGTTATGAAAAAAATTAAAATAGGTATCATCCAACAACACAATGTCGGAAGCAAGAAAGAAAATTGCAACCGACTCGCAGAAGAGATAAGAAAATGTGCACGCGAAGGAGCAAATTTAGTTGTTTTACAAGAACTTCACGATACTCTTTACTTTTGCCAGACAGAAAATCCCGATTGCTTTGATTTAGCAGAACCAATACCGGGTAATGCGTGCGATTATTATTCAAAAATCGCTTCAGAATGTGGCATTGTATTGGTAACATCGCAGTTTGAAAAACGTGCTCCCGGACTATATCACAATACAGCTGTTGTATTCGAGAGCAACGGAGATATAGCAGGCAAATACCGTAAAATGCATATACCCGATGATCCGGCCTACTATGAGAAATTCTATTTTACACCAGGAGATATAGGTTTCGAACCGATCAATACTTCGATTGGAAGGCTGGGTGTTATGGTTTGCTGGGATCAATGGTATCCCGAAGCAGCAAGGATTATGGCTTTAAAAGGAGCAGATATGCTTATTTATCCCACAGCTATAGGGTGGGACAATCATGACACTCCTGAAGAACAACAAAGACAAACTCAAGCATGGATAACCATACAGCGATCGCATGCAGTGGCAAACGGTATACCGGTTGTTTCTGTCAATCGAGTAGGGTGGGAAAGCACATCTCCCGATTCAATAGAAGGTATACAATTCTGGGGCAATAGTTTCATTGCCGGACCGCAGGGCGAACTGCTAGTTCATGCCGGTAATAAAGATAATGAAACGATAGTCACCGAAGTAGATCTTGACCGTTCCGAAAAGGTGCGTCGCTGGTGGCCTTTTTTGCGTGACAGACGAATAGACGAATATGCGGATATACTTAAGAGATTTGCACAACCATAATATATATTAAAGAGATGGATAGTAAAACAAGAAAACAATTCCAAAAGTTTCAACAAGAAGAAATGGATGGATATGATATATATCTGAGCTTAGGCAGAAGAGCCAAAGATCCGGAAAATGGGAGAATTCTTGTTGAAATGGCTCATGTAGAGCTCAATCATGCCACTTATATTAAAACATATACCAATTTAGACATCTCGCCCAACAAAAAGAAAGTACTGCTTTATCGATTCACAGCATGGATCTTTGGTCTTACTTTTGTTCTCAAAATGTTAGAGAGGAATGAAAAACTCACGTCGAGTATTTATAAAGACTATCCAGAACTAATGAGCTTTTCTAAGGAAGAAGATGAACACGAAAACCAACTTATCAGATTAGTCAACGAAAGTCGTCTTAAATATATAGGCTCCATTGTTCTTGGACTTAACGATGCTCTGGTAGAATTTACAGGAGCTCTTGCGGGCTTCACATTAGCATTGAGTAACTCCAAATTAATAGCTTTAACAGCTAGTATTACTGCCATTGCAGGTGCTTTAAGTATGGGAGCTTCAGAATATTTGTCAAATAAAACAGAAGGGAACAGCAGGTCACAGGCCGTTACATCAGCCCTCTATACAGGCTTAGCGTTTATTATTACTGTTATAGCTCTGATTTCACCTTTCACCTTTATTGCTACTCCCATCTATGCTCTAATCCTGACATTAGCTATAGCAATACTTATCATAGCGTTATTCAATTTTTATTATGCGGTCGTTTGCGACAAATCTTTTCATAAACGATTTGCCGAAATGGCCATTATCAGTTTTTCCATCGCAGCCATTAGCTTCTCGTTGGGATACTTACTAAAAATATTTACTGGAATAAATGCTTAAGTTTATCCTTGGTAAGATCAAGATTATTATATTTAACCATCATTAAAAAAACAGCATTATGAAAACAGCATTAAAAGGAAATGACGTAGAACTTTTTGGAGAATTTATCCAAAAAGGTGCATTGGCTCCAAATTTCACTTTAACAAAAGGAGATTTAAGCAAATACAATTTAAACGACGGAAGTGGTAAATACTTGTTATTAAACATATTCCCAAGTATCGATACATCTGTTTGTTCGGCATCTGTTAGAAAGTTCAACCAGATGGCTTCTGATATGAAAGATACAACTGTTCTTTGTATCTCAAAGGACTTACCCTTCGCACAAAGTCGCTTTTGTTCCGTTGAAGGAATCAGAAATGTGATCGCTTTGTCTGACTTCCATTTCAGTTCTACTTTTGGAAAAGACTATGGTGTACTTATTCTCGACAGTCCAATGAGCGGATTGTTAGCTCGTGCCGTTGTTGTTATCTCACCCGATAGAAAAGTTATTTACTCCGAACTGGTACCCGAAATTACACAAGAACCAGATTATCAATCGGCACTATTAGCACTTAAACATTAATAAAAAAGCGACGGTTCATTTATTTATAATAATGAGACCGTCGCCTTTTTTATTTCAAAAACTGTATACACACTGGCTTACCTAATTTAATACGCTGAGAAGTATCTTTTAGCAAACCACTTTGCTTATTAATAGCAAATACTTCAATCTCATTACTGTCACGACAAGCCACTAATAGATATTTACCATTTGGGGTAATATTAAAGTTTCGGGGGTGAATACCTGTGCGTTGATAACCTATTTTAGTCAACATTCCTGTTGTTTGATTTATTTTGAAAATGCTCACTCCATCATCTTTTAGACGATGAGAAGTATATAAGAATTTTCCATCCGGGCTGATATGGATATCAGCACTGCCATGCCCACCACCATCATAGGCAACAATTGCCTGAATCTCTCTTAACTTTCCTGATCCATAAGAGAACGTAGTAACCACATCTCCCAATTCACTTATCAGATACGCATATCTACCACTCTTGCTAAAGACTATATGACGAGGTCCCCGGCCTTTCTCTCCCTTATATATTACAAGAGGATTCGAAAGAAAAGGTCGCTTATTAAGATAATCTGCCTGGTTATTCACCTCGAAGCGATATATACAATCATTACCTAAGTCATCGGCCACAAGATATTTACCATCCGGAGTGAGACGCACGCAATGGAGATGTGAAACGGTTCCTTGTTCATTCCCGCTAAAACAGAAATGTTGACTTTGCCGACAAAGCGAACCGTCTTTTGCAATAGGGAATACACTGATATCTCCACCACTATAATTGGCAGTTACTACTTGTTTACCGTTTGTCATTATAAAACAGGGATCTGCTCCATCTGTTTTTGCATCCTTACCTTTCTTCGCTCCAATCTCTTCGTCAATAGTTGTCTGATAATTAATCAAACTAAGTTTACCTTTAGCTTTATCTAGACGATAGGCAATAGCACTTTGCCTCCCATCGTTATATTCGCTCACCGAATAAGCAAATTTATTATCATCTTTTGCTACTACAAAAGACGGATTGCCGGCTTGCACAGAGCTTAGCATCTTGGACTTTCCGGTTTCTTGATTAAAACGATAAACATAAACTCCCTTGGACGTACTACCTTCGGTATATGTACCGACCAACATCGTAAGTTCACTCTTTGAAGAAAATTTTTCAAGCTTTTGCGCATGAACAAGACCTGTCCCTGCTATCAAAGCCACTAACAATAATAAATAATGCTTATACATCTTGTTGTTCAATTTGTTGCAGCAAAGATAATACAACACAAAACACTATAAAAGCAAAACTTATTATTTTCTTATAATTCTATTTTATCCAGTATCCTATTTAGCCAAGCAATGGCAATGCCATAATTGGTCATTGGCACATGCTGTCGACGAGCTTGCTCCAAGCGAGTCAACATAAACTTTCTATTGAACATACAAGCTCCACAATGAATAACCAAATCGTATTTCGACAAATCTTTCGGAAAATCACTCCCCCCAGTAATATCAATACGCAGTCCATCTCCTATCTTTTCTGCCAAAAGACGTGGAATCTTAATTCTGCCAATATCTTCACTGAGTGGAGCATGAGTACAAGCCTCAGCAATTAATACTCGAGATCCAGAAGTCAATTGTCCAATGGTGGAGGCACTTTCCACAAAATAATCAATATCTCCCTTATAAGCAGCAAAAAGCACAGAGAATGAAGTTAATTTGCTTTCGACAGGCTTTCGCTCATAAACTGTTTTGAACACTTGCGAGTCAGTAATAATTAAACGAGGAGCGCTAGATAATGTTTTCAGTGTACTATCCAACTTATCAGTCGTACAGCACATCACTGAGCACTTTTTATCCAACAACTCCCGCATGGTCTGTACTTGAGGCAATATGAGCCTCCCCTTCGGAGCTTGAATATCTTGAGGCATTACCAACAATACCAAATCTCCTTCACCAACCAGATTTGCAGTAATCATTTGTGCATCAAAATCTTCGGGCATCTTTTCAATAATAGCTTGCCGTACTTCTTCCATGCCTTTTTTTTGTTTGGCACTAACGACTAAAGGTTTGATACCACACAAATTTTGTATATCAATTACTGCTTTATTAACGTCGGAAAGGATATCTATTTTATTCAATAGAAGTATGACTGGTATTTTATTTGCTCGCAGACGCTCCATCCATTGCAATTCCTGCTGCATATCTCCGCTGCAGAAAAGTAAAGCAACATCAGCTCGTTCAAGAGCCCTTTCTGTCCGTTTTACTCTTTGTATACCCAGCGTCCCTTCATCATCAAACCCCGGAGTATCTATAAACAGACAAGGACCTATACCATGAATTTCCATTGATTTCATTACCGGATCAGTAGTCGTTCCGGCAACATCCGACACAAGAGCGATATCTTGCCCTGTCAAAGCATTTATCATCGACGACTTTCCGCAATTTCTTCTACCAATTAATAGAATATGCAGTCGGTTTGAATAAGGTGTGTCATTTAAGCTCATCTCGTTTAAAATCTAAAATCACGTTGACCTTCTTCCATTTCTTTCAAATGTTGTATGGCAATCTCTCTAACTTTAGGATTAGGTATTTTCTGCATTTCTTCTTCAATCATTTTCTCGCCTTTGCATCGAGTTGATTCCGAAGCATAATCCATTAAATATTCCTTGAGTGTCATCAAAGCATTCGGACTGCAACAATTACCTATTTGTCCGGCTTTTACTAATGCCATAAATCGATCGCCGGTTCTTCCTGCTCTATAGCAGGCAGTACAGAAACTAGGAATAAACCTTCTTTCCATCAACCAAGATACTACTTCGTCAAGAGTACGTTTGTCATTGGTGTCAAATTGGGCAGTATCTTCTTCCCGATCAACTTCGCTATAGCCGCCCACACTGGTACTCGAAGCACCGCTGATTTGAGAAATACCGATTTCGAGAACTTTCTCCCGAGTCGCTTTCGATTCGCGGGTTGAAACAATCATTCCGGTATAAGGCACTGCCAAACGGATAACCGCTACAATATGACAAAACATATCATCCGGAACGGCGTTTGGGAAATCCTGCGGATTAATATCATCTGCAGGACGAATACGAGGCACACTGATTGTATGGGGCCCCACCCCAAATGCAGCTTCCAAATGCTCGGCATGCATCAATAATCCGACTAAATCATATTGATAAGAAGTCAATCCAAACAATACACCGCAACCCACATCGTCAATACCGCCTTGCATGGCACGATCCATTGCTTCGGTATGGTAAGCATAGTTACTTTTTGGTCCCGCAGGATGAAGCCGTTCGTAGTTTTCTTTATTGTAAGTCTCTTGAAACAAAATATAAGTCCCTATTCCGGCCTCTTTCAACTTTTTATAATTCTCTACCGTTGTAGCGGCAATGTTCACATTGACTCGTCGAATAGCTCCATTCTTATGATGTATATCGTAAATGGTACGAATCGACTCAAGCAAATATTCCATCGTATTCATAGTGGAATGTTCCCCCATTTCAAGAGCCAAACGCTTATGCCCCATGTCCTGTAGGGCTACTACTTCTTTACGTATCTCTTCTTGAGTCAGTTTCTTGCGAAAAATATGATGGTTCTTTGCATGATAAGGACAATAAGTGCAACCGTTCACACAATAGTTGGATAAATAGAGCGGTGCAAACATTACAATTCGGTTGCCATAGAATTTATTTTTCACTTCTTTGGCAAGATGATAAATGCGGTTAATCAAATCGGGTTGATCGCAACAAAGCAACACGGCCGCTTCGCGATGTGTGAGTCCTTTACACAAAGCCGCTCTATCAATGAGTTGTTCTATCAAAACCCTATTGTTCTTGTTAGCTTGAGCATAGTCCAGCGTTTCTAAGATTTCTTCATGGTTGATGAATTCGTCAGCCTTACATGACTTTACATTATACATCTTTTTAAACAGATTTAGTTTGACGGTTATTTATAAGTTGATAATCTCCTCTATCTATAGCAACTTCGTAGCCTATTAACGACAATTGTTTTCTAAGCATTGACAACCCTTCGGCAGCTTCGGCCTCAACAAAAGCTTTATCATTATACAATTTGTATTTCTTACGATCTCCTCGTGGCGACAAATTGGGCATCACTACATTGGCGCCCGCAAGTATCCCATGCTCCCGCCCCTTTTTATCCAAAGTAGCAAGCGCAGTAGTTGCTGGAATCAAGGCATCCGGATTCATCAACCGGAAAATAGAAAGAAGTTTCAATGTCATCTCTACGCTACCGGGTTGTTCATTGCCGAAAGGAGTATCACGATGAGGGACAAATGGCCCAATACCTATCATTTGCGGATGCAATCGTTCGATATACTTAATGTCCTGTATCAGATGATCTATCGTTTGGTGCGGACTGCCTATCATCATGCCTGTCCCTATTTGGTAACCTATTTCTTTCAACCATTGCAAACATTGCAACCTGTTATCTCTCGACATCTCGTTAGGATGCATACAACTATAATGCAAAGCATCGAATGTTTCGTGTCGCAATAAATACCTATTAGCTCCCGCTCGATAAAATCGCATATAAGCAGCACGTTTTTTTTCACCTAACGATAATGTGATGGCGCAATCCGGATAGGCTGCCCGAATAGAAGCAACTACATCTTCCACCCAATCATCTGTCTCTACAGCATCTTCACCTCCCTGAAGCACAAAAGTCCGAAATCCCAAAGCATAACCTTTCGCGCAACAATCCAAAATGGTGGACTTGTTAAGCCTATAGCGCTCTACATTACCATTTCCTTTTCGAATGCCACAATACAAACAATTGTTATTACAACAATTACTTATTTCTATGAGTCCCCTGATGTATATTCGATTTCCAAAACGTGACAAAGTTACCTTTCTGGCTTCATCATGCAAATAGCTTATAGCCTCTGCATCTGTGCAAGCCAACAGCTCCTTGTATTCTTTAGCAGAAAGGGTTTGTTTGTCTCTAAGTTTATCAATCGCGATTTTCATACGTATCTTCTTTTTCTTCCAAAGCCTTCGCCAGATTCCGTTTACCAGAAACAAAATCATTATAGGTACAAGGGCCGGTAATACAACCCCCCTCACAAGCCATCACTTCTACAAATACACTAGACGACTTTTTTATCTTGGCCGTAGCCCGCAGCAACCCTATATTTTTCTTATTAATATCGGCGATTTGTAACACACTCAATTTATCATTCTTCAAATATGTCTTTACAGCCCGAGCCACACCTCCCGACTGAGCAAATCCATGGGCTTCGCGCACAGCTGTTCCATTCAGTTTATATGGTTCTACTTGTTCAAAATGAATATCAAATCCCGAAATAATCGATGCTATTTCTTCAAAAGTGAGCACAAAGTCCACATTTTCATCACGCCTCATTTCTTTACGCTTTGCTACACACGGACCTATAAACGTTATTTTTGCATCCGGATACTTACCTTTTGCTGCTTTAGCAGTATAATACATCGGTGAACGAGTCTCCGAAACGAACTCTTTCATACTCGGAATATGCTTACTCACCAACTCGATATAGGAAGGACAACACGAAGTCGTCATAAACGGTTTACCTTCAGAAAGCCTATCTTGCAATTCCTTTGCTTCACGACTGGTTGTTTCCATAGCCCCTTGTGCCACTTCGACAATATCAGCAAAGCCTATTTCTTTCAAAGCACCATATACTTGTTCAACCGTCGCATTGAATTGGCCCAACATAGCAGGAGCTACAATAGCTATAACTCTCTCTTTACGTCGAATCGCTTCTAGTACATCGAAAGCCTGCGACAACTCGAAAATAGCACCGAAAGGACACGCATTAAGGCATTTTCCACAATAAATACATTTACTTTCATCAATATGTTGCATCCCGTTCTTATCACGACTTATAGCTTTAACTGGACAAGATTCTTCGCAAGGCACCGGCATATAGACAATAGCATGATAAGGACAACTACGAAGGCAAGTACCACAATTGATACAAGCATCATGATCAATTCGGGCCTGGCCGTTTTTCTTAAATTGAATTGCTTCTTTCGGACAATTCACATAACAACTACGAGCCACACACCCATAACAAAGATTCGTTATCTCATAGTTAATATGAACACACGAAGAACAAGCTTCGTCTATTACACAAAGAATATTTTCTTTCTCTGATACTTTACGATCAATGGCAGCCTGCGCATATTTCGAAAGCGGATCAAGTTCATCCTTTTCGTCAGTCATATCAAACCCCAACAAAGGCAAGCACTTATATTTCCAAACAGCCCGTTCCTTATGTACACAGCAACGTCCCAAATGTTTCGAACTTCGTGGACTCAACTCAAGAGGTAAACGATCTATTCTTTCGACAAGTTCACCATTCTTCCAAAGACTCACAAGATTGGCCAGCAACTTGTGACGTACTATCATTACATTGTTTAAAAAAGCCATAATACCGTTAATAATTGCGACAAAGATACAGATAAGGTTCCTTATAAGCCCAATAAGTAAACGAATAATTTTCATTTCGAATTGTTAAGTTTGAAACTATTCGAAAAGAGATACAATAATTGCAAAATCGAAGTTATTATTACCTATAAAATAAAAATATCGCTAAAAGAGTTCTAATGCTTCAAAACAATTACTACCTTTGTCCCAACTTACAAAGCAAAAAAGGGCTTGACCGGTTTTGACAGCGGGCAGAAGAGGTATGTAAGCATGCAGTGCGTCGGTGATTTGCACTTTAATCTCAGTTATCAAAAATTTATCTGGCAACAATAATTACGCTCTCGCTGCCTAGTTGAAGTATAGTAGACTGGCTTTATTTCGGCATTAGATGCCGAAACGGGATGTCACTCAAAAGCTCTTGTTCCGAAGCGTTTGATACAGTGGCACAGCAAAATCGGGAATAGTTTTGACTTTTTCTCGGGGTCTTAACGAAACTAAAGAGGATAAGGTATGGGTTGGTGGCTCTGGTCTTGCCCATGCTCGAAAATCAAAGGCAGAGATAAGCATGTAGAAAGCTTATTGCTTCCTCGTTTGGACGAGGGTTCGAATCCCTCCAGGTCCACCCGAACAAAGAGGTCATTTACAAAAACTAAATGACCTCTTTGTTTTATTTCTTTTGCTATTTAAAATATCCATTTAACAAGAAATGAAGATGAAAGATGAATATGCATATAAGAAATCATTGGTGTTCTCGATTTGCTATGTGGGATTTGCAACAATAGCGCTCTTTTCGATGTTCCCAGAATCACTGTTACACGGAGATTGGGCCCTTATGAGTTTACTTATTACATTCCCTGTGTCAATAATAAGTTTTGGAGTAATATATAGCGGAGCTGAAAATTCGCAATTAATTATTCTAGTTATTCAAATAGTAATGTTTTTGTTGACATGGTATTTACTGTATAAATCTTTTAAAAGGTGAAACCACAAAGTCCGAATCGTCCAATATAAGTGTATGTGCTTTGTTGTACAAATCTAAAATGAAACTATTTAGATTGATACCAGTTAGTCAAGGCAAAAAATCAAAAGAGCACCTCAGTCTTTTTGCTTCAATAAATTTCAAGAAAAAGGTTCACTCTCTAATAAAATACCATTATAACTCCAATGGATATTTAACAAAAGATTTGAACAAATGAATTAGCAATATTGCTTACAATTCATTAAATTTGCCGATGAGGTTGATGACTATCAGATTCACACCATTACTGATTTTATAAATCAACTAAAAAAATTGACCAGAAGGAAGAAAGAAAGCAAAATAATTTCATATCAAAAAGAATAATTGTGAACCCTATTAAAATAACTTTACTTACACTAGGAGCTTGGATAGTATTGACTATTTTATATGTGCGCTATTTTGTAGAGGACGTTTCAGAAGAGCCATTAGTGGTTGCAGTAGATTCTTTCTATTTGCTCCCGCTAGTTTGCATTATGACTTTTGTCACAAGTCTATTTTTTTACCGTTCATGGATAAGTAATAATAGAATAAAATTTGCAATATCCTCATTAATTTTAATTGCTTGGTATCTTTTCTTTCTGTATGGCAAATTATCCTCTTGCCCTGATATAACTTGACTTATTAAGATCATACAACATTTGATCTGCAGTAAAAACAAATATTGGACGCTAATGATATAAACGTAATTACTCATATTGTACCAATAAATGATGAATACAATAAAAAAAATCTATTCACAAATTATTCTTAAAAGAAAAATTTTAAGAATAAAATCAGAGATGAAGAAAATCATAACTCCTTTATGCAAAGAAAAGTTTTGGATTGATTGGTATGGAACTTATGAAATAAATCCTAAAAACTTGGTTTACTGGATATGTGTTGAATCTGATAGTCAAAAAAATCTTTTAAAATCTAATATTGAGCTGCAAAAAGAATTAAAAGATTTACTCGCAAAACAAAATTATCCACTCAATGCTATAAAGTATGTCCAAATTAATATTGAATCACAAGAAATGGTTAATAGAGAATCGGAAGGAAGTTGGTATTATCATTTTAAATAAGAATAATACTAATCAATGTTGGAGCGGAAGAACGAAGAACCAAAGCAGAGAAAACTAATTAAAATTTAATAATTAGGGTCTGCTGAATAATATTTATCCACAAATTACTTTAATTAGCTCAGATGTCATCACTAGCCTTTGATTTTTTAATAGATCAAGTGTGAGCCTGATACTTTTCAACATTCGCATCATTTCAGTAAGCACATGAAGAAGCTCTTTGAGGAACTTCATCACATTCTTTGAGAAATAGCATGCACTTGCCCACGCCTCACCCGTATCAGGGAGTTTAGCTCTGATGTTGTTCGCCCGATAGATTCGTTTACCGGTACCAAAGGTGGCTTCCACTTCATTTCTCTCTCCAACGTTCTGTGCCATCTTTTTACGATATTCTTCGCTCTGTTGTTCTTTTGAAGGTCTTCCCAATGGTTTACCTCCGACCTCTATGTGTAAGAATCTGAGTATACGTCGGTTTCGGCGATTCATGTATATTTTGTCTGCCTCCAACTTCTCGGGCAGGCAACCGAAAC
>JAYRGW010000048.1:0-23635 GCA_041907665.1 Bacteroidaceae bacterium | reverse complement strand
TATGTTAGTTTTTCCGAAAACTTAAGGACGTCACCGGAAAAACTAACATACGACAACGGCGGCTGTACACTTGTTTTGCCTTGCAAAAAATCAACCGTATGTCGCAGCGGTAACTAACGGATGTTGTCGACGAAACTAACGTTAGTTGTCAGGATAACTTCTGTTAGTTACCGCAGTAACATACGTTAGTTATTGTGGTGACATACGTCTGTTTTAACTATGTGTTTGAAATAAAAAAGTGAGCGAGAAAACTAATAGGCAACCATTCTGTTTATATCGTAGGCTAGAAGGCCTTATTGATGTGATCCCTAAATCACCTTACTTTTAAAGATGATTCCGAATCTTGTGTTTTATCACTTTCTTGAGAGGCTAAATAGGAGATGGGGAAAATTTATGAATACCATAAATTTTCCCCATCTTAATATGTCCTTGGTTGGATTGAATTAAAGCAAATTTAATTGCTTGAAGCATTTAACCAATTTGTCTACTGCAAAATCTATTTGCTCTTTAGAGTGCGTAGCCATCAATGCTACACGGATCAATGTGTCTTCGGGAGCACATGCTGGCGGTATTACAGGATTAACAAATACGCCTTCGTCGAAAGCTAATTTTGTTACAGCAAATGTTTTTTCCATATCACGAACGTAAAGCGGGATGATTGGAGTTGCCGTATCGCCTATCTCAAAGCCGCTGTCGCGGAAACATTTTAATGCATAGTGAGTCAGAGACCATAAATGCTCAATACGTTCCGGCTCGCTCTTTATAATGTGAAGAGCCATGCGTGCAGCTGCTGTTGCTGCTGGTGTATTGCTGGCACTAAATATATATGAACGCGCATTGTGACGAAGATAATTGATGACAGATTTGTCCGCAGCTATAAAACCACCAATGGAGGCCAATGATTTACTGAATGTACCCATGATAAGGTCAACATCTTTGGTTAGTCCGAAATGGTTGCAGGTACCTCGTCCTTGTTTACCAAGAACGCCAAGCCCATGGGCTTCGTCTACCATAATAGAACCATTGTATTTTTTGCTTAAACGGACAATCTCCGGTAGATTGGCAATATCGCCTTCCATACTGAAGACACCATCTACAGCAATGATCTTTACTGCATCCGGATCACATTTCTTTAGCTCTTTCTCTAGAGCTTCCATGTCGTTGTGCTTATATTTGTAGCAAGTCGCAAAAGACAGTCTACGTCCGTCTACGATAGAAGCGTGATCGCGCTCATCGCAAATAATGTAGTCGCCACGACCGGCAGCAGCCGACAGTGTTCCTAGATTAACTTGAAAACCTGTAGAAAATGATATTGCATCTTCTTTGCCGACAAACTCTGCCAATTCTTTTTCAAATTCAACATGGATATCCAATGTTCCGTTCAGAAAACGAGAGCCTGCACATCCTGTTCCATATTTTCTGGTAGCTTCAATAGCAGCCTCTTTTATACGAGGGTCGTTGGTAAGTCCCATGTATGAATTGGAACCGAACATGAGTACTTTTTTCCCACTCATGATAACTTCTGTGTCTTGTGCACTATCAATGCAACGAAAGTAGGGATATACGCCCTTAGCCATCACTTGTTGTGGTAAGTCGTATTTAGATAACTTGTCTTGTAATAAGCTCATGTATTTATCGTTAGTTATTGCTACCTTCTTCATGATTTAGGTAGCATGTTTATTTTTTCTTTCCTTTTTTGATGTGCAAAGATACTAAATTTTGTTTTTTCTACTGCAAAATTGCTTTTTTTTTTGCATAACTTATAGATAGGAAAGATAAAAATTCAATTTCAACGAAATATGTATTAATTTTGTGCCCCTAAATAGATGAATATATTGGATGAAGAAGACTGTAGCTGTTATTGTTAATCCTATTTCGGGAACAAAGAAAAAGGAGGGCATCAAACGCTTGATTTATGAAATATTAGATTCGGATCAGTTCGATGTTAGAGTCATAACGACTCTTTATGCGGGTCATGGTGCTGAAATAGCCACGGCTGAGCGGGAAAATAAAACGGACATTGTTGTCGCTGTGGGTGGTGACGGTACTGTTAACGAAGTAGCTCGCTCTTTGGCTGGCTCTGATACTGCTATGGCGATTGTGCCATGTGGTTCGGGTAATGGGTTGGCACGCCATCTGCATATACCGATGGATGTTCGTAAAGCTGTAGGCGTAATTAATAAGAATATAATTGAGCGAATAGATTATGGAATGATAAACAGTCATCCATTCTTTTGTACTTGTGGAGTAGGGTTTGATGCTTCGGTTACAATGGACTTCTCTAAAAAGAGAACTCGTGGATTGCTCACTTATGTAGAAACTACTTTGCTGGATTACGTTCGTTATAAGCCTGAAGTCTATACGTTGACGACTGATGAAGAAGGTGAAAAACAGTATAAGGCTTTTCTGGTAACAGTTGCTAATGCCTCTCAATATGGTAATAATGCCTATATCGCTCCTCGGGCTACAATGCGCGACGGACTGCTTGATGTTGTTATCCTTTCGCCTTTTAAGGCTTACGATGTGCCAATGTTGGCGTATAGGCTATTTAATAAGAAGATGGAAGGTAGTCAATATGTCACTCATCTACAGACTAAACATCTGACTATTCATCGTGAAAAGTCAGGATGTGCCCATTTTGACGGTGAACCTCTTTCTACAGGAAAAGATATTGATATTCGTATCTTTCCAGGGCAGCTCAAAGTGGTTGTTCCTAGCGAAATTCAAAAAATTTAGTTTTCGGTGAAGAAAAATCACTATGTATGAACAAGTTTGCAATATTATTATCTAATTTTGCAAAACATAACAATAAAATAAAGCTTATATATATAATATGTATAGAACTCATACTTGTGGAGAGCTCAGAATCTCTGACGTAGATAAAAAGGTGACTTTAGCTGGCTGGGTACAACGCAGCCGTAAAATGGGTGGTATGACTTTCGTCGATTTGCGCGACCGTTATGGCATTAGCCAATTGGTATTCAATGAAGAAGAAAATGCCGCTTTGTGTGAACAGGCAAATAAATTGGGGCGTGAATATGTTATCCAGGTAAATGGGATTGTTAAAGAACGCTTCAATAAAAATGAGAATTTGCCTACTGGCGATATTGAAGTTATCGTATCCGAATTGAATGTTCTTAGTGTTTCTGCTACTCCGCCTTTTACGATAGAAGACAATACGGATGGGGGTGATGATATCCGTATGAAGTATCGTTATCTTGATTTGCGTCGGTCATGTGTTCGTGCTAATTTGGAGCTTCGCCATCGGATGGTTGTTGAAGTTCGGAATTATTTGGATAAACAAGGTTTCATGGAAATTGAAACGCCTATTCTGATCGGTTCTACTCCCGAAGGCGCTCGCGATTTTGTTGTTCCATCTCGTATGAACCCTGGAACATTCTATGCTCTGCCTCAATCCCCTCAGACTTTAAAGCAGTTGCTTATGGTAGCTGGTGTAGACCGGTATTTTCAGATAGCAAAATGTTTCAGAGATGAAGATCTTAGGGCTGATCGGCAACCGGAATTTACTCAGATAGACTGCGAAATGAGTTTTGTTGATCAAGATGATATTATCGAGACTTTTGAAGGCATGGCGAAGCATTTGTTTAAAGTGATTCGTAATGTGGACTTTGAAAAACCATTCATTCGGATGCCTTGGATAGAAGCAATGAAACGCTTTGGTAGCGATAAACCTGATATGCGTTTCGGAATGGAGTTTGTTGAATTGATGGATGTGATGAAAGGATACGGATTTGGAGTCTTTGACGAAGCCAATTATATAGGAGGTATATGTGCAGAGGGTGCTGCCACCTATACGCGTAAACAGCTCGATGCGCTTACCGATTTTGTGAAACGTCCTCAAATTGGGGCTAAAGGAATGGTTTATGCTCGTGTACAGGAAGACGGTTCAGTGAAGTCGAGTGTCGATAAATTCTATTCGCAAGAGGTGTTGTTGGCAATGAAAGATAAGTTTGGTGCCAAACCTGGCGATTTGATTTTAATATTGAGCGGTAGTGATGCGATGAAGACCCGTAAGCAATTATGTGAACTTCGACTCAAAGTAGCCGATGAACTTGGTCTTCGTGATAAGAATAAATTCTCATTATTGTGGGTTATCGATTTCCCGCTCTTCGAGTGGAGTGAGGAAGAACAACGCCTGATGGCTACTCATCATCCGTTTACAGCTCCCAATCCGGAAGATATTCCGATGCTCGATGAACATCCCGAAAAAGTTAGAGCGTTGGCCTACGATATGGTTTGCAACGGTATCGAAGTGGGAGGCGGTAGTGTGCGTATTCATGATAGCAAATTGCAAGATAAAATGTTCGATGTCTTGGGATTCACAGAAGAGCGTGCCCAGGCACAATTTGGTTTCTTGATGAATGCCTTCAAGTATGGAGCTCCTCCTCATGCAGGTTTGGCATATGGATTGGATCGGTGGGTTAGTATCATGGCCGGTTTGGATAGTATTCGTGATTGCATTGCTTTTCCGAAGAATAATTCAGGACGCGATGTGATGCTTGATGCTCCGGCTTCTCTGGAACAAGGCCAACTTGATGAATTGAATTTGATTGTCAAAAAGGAAAAGTAGATTATTGGTACTATAGAGACAACAGCAATGAATTTGATTGTTGACATAGGGAACACAGTTGCAAAGATTGCTGTTTTCGAGGGGCAAGACATGCTGGAACAAGTATACGATTCCAATCAAACGTTGTCGCGTCTGAATGAAATGTATGATAGATATAAGCCTGAACAAGCAGTTGTGGTTAGCGTCATAGATTTGACTGATGATGTGCGAATCGCTCTCGATGGTCTTCCTATCTTTAAGTTATATGTCGACCATTGTACGCCGTTGCCTATTAAAAACCTTTATGAAAGTCCGCTTACATTGGGATACGACAGAATCGCTGCCGTTGTTGGTGCTTTTGATCGTTTTCCTCATCGTAATGTTCTGATTATTGATTCTGGAACGTGCATTACTTACGAGTTTATCAATGCTGCTGGAGAATATCGTGGTGGTAATATTTCGTTAGGAGTGTCGATGCGATTTAAAGCTCTTCATTGTTTTACGGCACATCTACCTCTTGTACAGAATGTCGGACGCGATCTCGAATTTGGAGTTGATACTGACACTGCTATTCGGGCAGGTGTGATGCAAGGGTTGGAGTATGAAATGTCGGGTTATATTGATGCGATGAAACAGAAATATCCTGATCTTTTGGTTTTTTTAACGGGAGGTAAGCATTTTCCTTTTGAATCTAAATTAAAAAATAGCATCTTTGTGGATAAATTTTTGGTCTTACGGGGATTGAACCGTATACTCAATGATTATAAAAACGTTTGTACGAAAAGATAATATAGAGCATGTTGCGACACATAAGAAATAGTTTTTTTGATTTGTACCGAATGACGAGAGTTGCAGTCTGGGGGCTGTTGATAGCGGCTTTGGTGTTGGCTTCATGCGATAATAAGAAAAAAAGGCTGGCTGCTGCCATTAAATGTCGTGATTCGCTACCGGTAATGGCTACTTATGACGTCAATACGCTTATATCCGATTCGGGTATAATCCGTTTTAGAATGAAAGCCAAAGAGTGGTTTATTTACGATAGACGACATCCTTCTCGTTGGGCTTTCGAAAAAGGTTTTTATGTGGAGCAATTCGATTCTGTTATGCATATTACGGCAAATATAAAGTGTGATACCGCTTATTTCTATGATCAACAAAAAATATGGCGTTTGATAGGACATGTGGCTATAAAAAATAGGGCCGGTGAGCATTTTAATACTCAAGAGCTTTTTTGGAATCAATCTACCCAGAAGATATATACTGATAAGTTTATTAGCGCCGAATTGGTCGATCGTGTAATAAAGGGGCATGGTTTTGAATCGAACCAACAAATGACGGTTTGGAAAATAAAGAATATCTCGGGAATCTTTTATGTCAATCCTGCTCCAAAAGATACGCTGAAAGCCGAACCGGTAAAATAGTATTTATGGATCCGATTATATTTTTATATTTGTTTTTGTCTATACTTTTCTCGGCATTTTTTTCGGGAATGGAAATCGCATTTGTATCTGTAGACAGGCTTCGTTTGCGTTTAGACGAAAAAGGTAAAATAACTTCTCGCATCTTGAATCTCTTTTTTCGCTCTCCTAACAATTTTATTTCGACGATGTTGGTCGGCAATAACATTATGCTAGTCATCTATGGTATATTGATGGCTAAGGTTATAGGTTATTTTATTTTTGGTATTAACGATAATTCTGGTGATAATTTCGGCACTGTCTTGTCCGAAACATTAATATCATCGCTTATTATTCTTGTTACAGGAGAGTTTGTACCTAAATCTCTTTTCAAAATATATCCGAGTGGAATGCTGTGTACCTTTGCTTTCCCTCTCTTTATTTGTTACGTCATACTTTATCCTATATCAAAATTCGCATCAGGTATTTCATATCTTTTTTTGCGAATGTTTGGTATGAAAATCAATACGGAAACTAAATCCAAGGCATTTGGAAAAGTAGATTTGGATTATTTTATCCAGTTGAGTATTGATCATGCACAAGATTCGAACAATGTTGACACCGAAGTCAAGATGTTTCAGAATGCTTTAGACTTTTCCACAGTCAAGGTGCGTGATTGTATTGTTCCTCGTACAGAAGTAGTAGGGGTGGACAAGAATAGTACGACGCTTGAAGAACTGATGAAGGTGTTTGTAGAGTCAGGAATTTCTAAAGTTATTATATATGATGGCGGCATTGATAATGTTGTCGGATATATTCATTCTTCCGAGATGTTTCATAATCCGAAAGATTGGAAAAATTGTATTAAAGCCTTGCCGATAGTGCCCGAAACAATGGCTGCCCATAAACTGATGAAGCAGTTCATGCAGCAGAAAAAATCTATTGCTGTCGTTGTAGATGAGTTTGGTGGTACTTCGGGAATTGTTACCTTAGAAGATTTGGTCGAAGAAATATTTGGAGATATAGAAGATGAACATGATACTTCGTCGTATGTCAGTAAACAAATAGGCGAAAACGAATATGTCTTGTCTGCTCGTCTCGAGATTGAAAAAGTAAATGAAACTTACGGATTGGAGTTACCTGTTTCGGATGATTATCTGACGATAGGCGGATTGATATTAAATAAATATCAGGGATTTCCGAAACTTCATGAAGTTGTTTCAATAGACAATTATCAGTTTAAAATACTGAAAATATTGCCTGTTAGGATAGAACTTGTAAGCCTAAAAGTAGAAAAATAGGACGCTAATCCATTCTAATCATAAATTTTTTCAATTTTAGATGGCAGTAGATATACTTTTTTTGTATCTTCGTGCCAAAATTGTAAATAGAAAAATAGGAAAAACAAATAAATAATTATTAATTAAAATGGCAACATTACAAAAAATCAGATCCAAAGGGCCTCTTTTGGTGATTGTAATTGGCTTGGCCTTGTTCGCTTTTATTGCCGGTGATGCATGGCAGGTACTGGGACCTAAACAATCTACAGTGGCCGGCGAAGTAAATGGCAAGACAATCACAGCCAAAGAATTTCAAGATTTATTAGAAGAGTATACCGATGTCGTAAAACTTACAACCGGTGCAAGTTCTTTGACTGAAGAACAAAATGATCAATTGAAAGATGAAGTATGGCAAACTTATGTGAATAATCAGCTTGTCAGCAAAGAAGCAAAGAAATTAGGATTGACGGTGACAGATGCCGAGATTCAATCAATTCTTGCTCAGGGTACTGATCCGCTATTACAGCAGACTCCTTTCCGCAACCAGCAAACTGGTATGTTTGATAAGGACATGTTGAATAAATTTCTGGTAGAGTATTCTAAAATGGACATGACAAAAGTTCCACAACAATATGTTGAACAATATCAGTCTATGTACAAATTCTGGAAGTTTATAGAAAAGACCTTAATATCTACACGTTTGGCTCAAAAATATCAGGCTCTTATTGCAAAATCGTTGATCTCTAATCCGGTTGAAGCAAAGAATTCTTTTGAAGGTCGTGTAAACGAATCTCAAGCTTTGTTGGCTGCTGTTCCTTATAGTTCAATTCCTGATAAGAATGTCAAAATAACCGACTCTGACTTGAAGAGCATGTACGATAAGAAGAAAGAACAGTTCCGTCAATATACCGAAACTCGTGATATCAAATATATCGATGTTCAAGTTACTGCGAGCGCTGTAGACAAGGCTGCCATTCAGAAAGAAATGAATCAATATACTCAGCAATTGGGACAAAGTCAGCAAGATATGAGTTCTTTTATTCGTTCTACCGGTTCTACGGTTTCTTATAAAGATCTGTTTTTGCCGAAGACTGCATTCCCTACTGATATTGCTGCCCACCTTGACGGTGCTGCAATTGGTGCTGTAGTAGGTCCATTTTACAATGCTCCCGATAACACATTGAATACAATGAAAGTATTGGCCAAAACAGTTGCTGCCGATTCTATTCAGTTCCGTCAAATTCAATTTGCTAAAGGTAATGGCAATTCTACAGCTCAAGCAGATAGCGCATTTAAAGCTATAAAAGGCGGTGCCGATTTTGCTAGTGTAGCTAAGAAATATGGTCAGAGCGGTGAACCTAATTGGATTTCATCTAGCAATTATGCTCAGGCACAAGTTGATGGTGATAATTTGAAATATTTGCAAGCGATCCTCTCTACGGGTGTCAATGAAGTGAAGAACGTTGTACTTGCTCAGGCCAATGTTATTCTTCAGGTTGTTTCAAAGAAAGGTGATAAACCTCAATATAAAGCTGCCGTTATAAAACGTACGGTAGATTTCAGCAAGCAAACATACAATAATGCATACAACAAATTCAGTTCGTTCATGGCTTCAAATCCGACTTTGGATAAAATCAAATCGAATGCCGAGACTGCTGGTTACAAATTGTTAGATCATAATGATCTATACAGTTCAGAACACAACATTGGTGGTGTTACGGGTACTCGTGAAGCAATGCGTTGGGTATTTGGTGCTAAAGTTGGAGCTGTTTCTCCTGTTTACGAATGTGGCGAAAGCAACCATATCTTGGTTATCGCTTTAGTAGGTATCAACAAAGAAGGGTATCGTCCATGGGAAAAAGTGAAAGACCAGCTTAAGGCTGAAGTCTTGAAAGACAAGAAAGCTCAGATGATCATGGACAAGATGAAGAGTTTCTCTACATTTGCCCAATATCGCAATATGCCTTCTGCTGTTGGTGATACATTGAAACATGTTACTTTTGAAGCTCCTGCTTATGTTCCGTCTTTGAATAGTAGCGAGCCTGTTGTAGGTGCATATACTTCTATCTCTGCTGTCAATAAGTTGAGCAAACCTATCAAAGGAAATGCCGGCGTACTTGTTTTGCAAGTTATTGCAAAAGATCGGTTGAACGAGAAGTTTAACGAACGCAGCGAAGAAGCTCGCTTGGTAGGTCTGCATCAGCAGGCAGCCAGCCGTTTGATGAATGATCTTTATCTTAAAGGTAAAGTAAAAGATAAACGCTATTTGTTCTTCTAAAACATGAACTGAATAACGAACAATTCTTAAAAGAGCCATGCTACTTGTAAAACTATTCAAGTAGCATGGCTCTTTTTCAATTAAAATACTTACATTTGCAATAATGAAAATGGAAACTGTGCATAGTTCAAAGCAAAAACTATTGGGAATGACTCTCGAGCAATTGGAAATGGTTACTCGAGATATGGGGATGCCTCGTTTTGCAGCGAAGCAGATGGCGCAATGGATTTATACGAAGAGGGTCTCTTCTATAGATCAGATGACCAATCTTTCGCTGAAACAGCGTGAGGCTTTGAAACTGTTTTATGAAGTGGGGTTAGAATCCCCCGTAGATGCACAGTGTTCTGTCGACGGCACCATTAAGTATCTATTTCCTGCAGGTGACGGCGAGTTTATCGAATCGGTATATATTCCCGATAAAGAGCGTGCCACTCTGTGCATTTCATCTCAAGTAGGTTGCAAGATGAATTGTAAGTTTTGTATGACAGGCAGGATGGGCTTTCGAACCAATTTGACAGCATGCCAAATACTAAATCAAATTCTTTCTTTACCCGAATTCGATCAGTTGACCAATGTGGTAATGATGGGGATGGGAGAGCCTCTTGACAATCTGGATGAAGTTTTGAATGCTCTATCTGTTATGACTGCTTCGTACGGTTTGGCTTGGAGTCCTAAACGCATAACGCTTTCATCCGTCGGTCTCAGCAAAGGACTGCAACGATTTATAGAAGAGAGCGATTGCCATTTGGCTATCAGCTTGCATTCTTCTATTCCGGCGCAGCGGGCCGAGTTGATGCCTGCCGAGCGATCTTTCTCTATATTAGAAATTGTCGAGTTGTTGCGTCATTACGATTTTAGCAAACAGCGCCGTTTGTCGTTCGAATATATTGTCTTCAAAGGACTGAATGATTCTGAAGTGCATGCCAAGAATTTGTTGAAGCTTTTACGAGGGTTGGATTGTCGGGTCAATTTGATACGATTTCATGCTATCCCAGATGCCCCTTTTGAAGGAGATGATCTGGAAACAATGGAGCACTTTAGAGACTACCTCACAAAGCATGGATTGTTTGCTACAATCAGGGCTTCTCGAGGTGAAGATATTTTTGCTGCTTGTGGTATGTTGTCTACAGCCAAGAATAATGCTGAAACGATATAGTTTAGGTTGGTCATGCAAAAGAAGTGTTTATATATAATATGTATTTTGTTGGTCGCTTGTTGCCTTTCGTGCAATAATCATAACATATTGACCCCTCCCTCAAGCGGAAGGCCTTATGAAACGTTGGTGGTTTCCGAAAAATCTTATTGGGATTCCATTGCAGGGCGTTCGGTTGCAAGAATACTAAATTCTGATATATCCATACTGCCTTTGCGTGAGCGGTCGTTTCGCTTTATGCACATTACTCCCCAGCAGTTTGACGGTACTATGAAGATGGTTCGTAGTATTATAATCATAAAAATAAATACTCGATATACTAAACCTCGAATGGTGTTGCAGCGAAATCCGTACGCTGCTCCTCAAATTGTTTTAGCTATCGAGGCTTCTGACGAAGAGGCGTTTGTCAAGTACGTCAATTTAAACTCGTATCAGATAATCAAAACACTTGTGCGATTTGAAATGAATACAAAGATTCTCTCTTTGAGAGAGAAACACAGTGGCGTTGTTTCGCAGTCTATAGATACTGTATTCGATGGATGTAGTGTGTTTCTGCCACAAGAATTTCATTCTGTTAAGGTTGGTGATCACTTCGTGTGGGCCTCTACCGAGACGGCGTCTGTATCTCAGAACTTTGTAATGTACTCTTATCCGGCAGATACGAAGAAGTTTACGGCAAACTATTTTATAGCTAAACGTGATTCGGTGATGAGGCGCAACATACCGGGACGTTCCAAAGGAACTTATCTCTCGACCGATGTCTCAGACTTAAGCCTTTTGCAACTTAAAAATAGAACGGAGGTTCGTGGATTATGGCGTATGAAAGGTGACTATATGGGCGGTCCTTTCGTCTCTCAATTGTATATCAATCCTTCCAACCGTAGAATTTATGTTGTCGAGGTATTTGTATATGCTCCAGATAGGCCTAAAGGCAATTTGATAAGAGGATTGGAAGCTTCGCTATTTACTTTAAGAATGCCCGATAATCAAACAAAAAGATAAAATTTAATACACTGTATAGCATGGAAAGTAATAAAATAAGAGTAGGTATCACCCAAGGGGATATTAACGGCGTGGGGTATGAAGTTATATTGAAAACTTTTGCCGACCCTGCTATGTTGGAACTTTGCACGCCGATTGTTTATGGCTCACCTAAAGTCGCTACTTATCATCGTAAGGCTATGAATCTGGCTACCAATTTTGTCAGTATCAATAGTGCTTCCGAAGCTTCACGCGATAAATTAAATATTGTCAATTGTAATAGTGAAGATGTGAAAGTCGAATTTTCCAAATCCGATAAAGAGGCTGGAATGGCCGCTTATCAGGCTTTGGAGAAAGCTGTTGACGAATACAAATGTGGTTTGATAGATGTCATTGTTACGGCACCGATAAATAAGCATTCCATACAGTCTGACGATTTCTCTTTCCCCGGGCATACCGAATATTTCGAAAAAGAGTTGGGTAATGGTGATAAGGCATTGATGATATTGATGCAACGAGATTTTCGTGTGGCACTTGTCACCAATCATCTGCCGGTTAGCAAAATAGCGTCATCTATAACGAACGAACTGATACAAGCAAAAATAAATATTTTCTACCGCTCTCTGAAAGAAGATTTTGGCATCGACGCACCCCGTATTGCGGTGTTGTCTCTCAACCCTCATGCAGGCGATGCGGGTGTATTGGGCGATGAAGAAGAGAAAATCATCATTCCTGCCATTCAAGAGGCCTCTGCTAGAGGAATACTTTGCTATGGCCCTTATCCGGTAGACGGCTTTATGGGATCTGGTAATTACGAGCATTTTGATGGAATATTGGCAATGTATCACGATCAGGGACTGGGGCCGTTTAAGGCTCTGGCTATGGACGAAGGTGTTAATTATACCGCCGGCCTTCCTATTGTCCGCACTTCTCCAGCCCATGGCACGGCCTATGATATTGCGGGACAAGGCATCGCCAGTGAAGATTCTTTTCGTCAGGCTATTTATGAAGCTATTGATATATTCCGCAATCGTCGTCACGAGAAAGCTATTCATGCTCATCCGCTTCGTAAGCAGTATTTCGATAGGAATGATGACAGCGATAAGTTGAAACTTGATGCTCCCGAGGAGGAGATGGAGATTTAGAAAGAAGAAAAGGTTATGAACAAATCACAAATACAGCAAGTAAAACTTCGCTTTGGTATTATTGGTAATACTGAAGCATTGGCACGCGCTATTGATATTGCCATTCAAGTAGCTCCGACCGACCTGTCTGTATTGATAACAGGTGAAAGTGGAGTCGGAAAGGAAAGTTTCCCGCAAATTATTCATCAATATAGTCGTCGCAAGCATGGTCAGTATATTGCGGTCAACTGCGGTGCCATTCCCGAAGGGACAATCGACTCCGAACTTTTTGGCCACGAAAAAGGGGCTTTTACCGGTGCGATAGGAGAACGTAAAGGTTATTTTGGCGAGGCCAATGGCGGAACTATCTTTTTGGATGAAGTGGGAGAATTGCCAATGCCTACTCAGGCTCGATTGCTTAGAGTGCTTGAAAGTGGAGAATTTATAAAGGTTGGTTCTTCTAAAGTAGAGAAAACAGACGTTCGTATCGTTGCAGCTACCAATGTCAATCTCTCTCAGGCTATTTCAGAAGGCCGGTTTCGTGAGGATTTGTTCTATCGTTTGAATACTGTACCTATCAAGATTCCACCTTTAAGAGAAAGAGGTGACGACGCAGCACTGTTGTTTCGTAAGTTTGCGTCAGATTTTGCAGAGAAGTATCAGATGCCTGCCATTCATCTCACAGATGAGGCTAAAGAGGGATTGGTAAAATATCCCTGGCCCGGCAATGTGCGTCAACTGAAAAATATTACTGAACAGATATCCATTATTGAAACCAATCGTGAGATAACTCTCGATATATTGAAGCACTATTTGCCCGAACCAATAGTAGGTAGTTTACCTGCTCTTTTTGGGGTGAAGCAGGGCAAAGGTTTCGAGAATGAACGCGAGATATTATATAAGGTGCTGTTTGACATGCGTCAGGATATTACTGATTTGAAGAAAACGGTAGGTGATATGATGTGTTCTCAGAATGCATCAGAACCATTGAAGTCTCATGTAGATGCACCATCACCTATTCAGTCGGTACCGGCGCTTATCCCGCAGCAGTTGCGTAGAGTTTCCGAATCGAACTTTTCCAAGGAGGTGAACGATGAGAATATTAATGTAGAAGAATTAGAAGATACCCTTTCGCTCGACGAGGTAGAGCGAGAGATGATAATGAAAGCTCTGAATAAACATAGAGGAAAGCGAAAGGATGCTGCTCACGATCTGAATATTTCGGAGCGTACTCTCTATAGAAAGATTAAAGAATATGGTTTGGACAAATAAAATAACCCGTGTATTACTGCTCTTGCTAATGCCATTGTGCATGTCGTGCAGTATATCCTATAAGTTTAGTAGCCCTGCATCGATTGATTACAATAAGGTAAAGACGATAATGATAGCCGATTTTCCAATTCGGTCCGACTATGTGTATGCTCCATTGGGAACGAAGTTCAATGAAGACTTGAAAGATGCATTCGTCCGTCAGACTCGTCTGCAAATGGTAAAACGGAATCCCGATCTTTCTATCGATGGTGAAATAACCGGCTACAATCAGTACAACGAAGCTGTGAATTCGACCGGATATGCTTCGAAAACCAAGTTGACGCTTACCATCAATGTGCGTTTCGTCAACAATACAGACCATACGAAAGATTTTGAAAGACAGTTCTCGGCATTCCGAACCTACGATTCTACCCAGTTGCTTACGCAGGTACAAGATCAATTGATTGCCGAGATGACGAAAGAAATAATCGATCAGATTTTTAATGCGACGGTTGTAAATTGGTAACGATCTATAGTAATATGATAACATCCGATACTCTGCAATCATGGATTCAGCATCCCGAAGAACTAAATAGGGATACTCTCTACCAGCTTCGTACGGCGATGGAGCGCTATCCTTATTTTCAGTCGCTACGCATGTTGTTTCTGAAGAATCTCTTTTTGTTGCACGATGATAGTTTCGGGAATGAGTTGCGCAAGTCTATCGTTTACATATCCGACCGTCGGGTGTTATTCCAATTGCTCGAAGGTGAGCAGTATATTTATCCCGGAATAGAAGAAGAAAGGAAAAATGGCAATTCGGTTCTTTTGTCCGACGATGATGGCGATCGTACGCTATCGCTCATCGATCATTATTTGGAAGAGAAACCTCGTGAACCCAAACCTTCTACGCCGATTAATTACGCTACAGACTATGTGGCTTATCTGCTTCAGCAAGAAGAAGAGGATCCTGTAGAAGCTTCTCAGCCTAAGTCGCATAGCGACGAATTGATCGATGGATTTATTCACGATAATAATGGTGAGTTCAAAATAACTCCCGATTCGCCCGACGAGAAAATGCCAGAGCCTAAAGGACCAGATATGAGTTTATCTCAGGATGATGAAGGCTGTTTTACTGAAACTTTAGCTAAAATTTATATCAAACAACATCGATATGGCAAAGCTCTTGAAATAATTCGTAAATTATATTTGAAAAATCCGAAAAAAAACATTTACTTTGCAGACCAAATAAGATTTTTGGAGAAATTGATTATTAACGAAAAACAGAAATAGTAACAACAATGTATTTATTAATCGTAATCTTAATGGTGATTGCGTCAATATTGATGTGTTTCATCGTGTTGATTCAGAATTCGAAAGGTGGAGGTCTTGCTTCCAGTTTCTCTTCTTCCAATCAAATTATGGGTGTTCGCAAGACTACCGATTTCTTGGAGAAAGCTACATGGGGATTGGCTGCTTTTATGGTGGTTATGAGTATTGCATCGGCATACGTTCATGTCGGAAGCCAGAAAGTAGACCCTGTTATGGAACAAGCTCAGAAAGAACAAAGTACAAACCCGTATAATATTCCGGCTGGTGCTACGGCTCCAAGTGGAAAAGTTCCTACGGCTACCACAACAACTGCTCCTGCATCGGGTGCCGGTGCTAATGCTCCAGTTCAACCTTCAAAATAAAAGAAGTGTTTGCTTTGCAGAAATAGACAAGGCTGTATATTTGCTTGAGAGTAAATATGCAGCCTTGCCTGTTTTTGCCGGGAGTGACAGATAATATATTGTTTTTTATCAATTTAATCTAATATATAAAGATGACCGAAGTTATAAAAAGAAAACTGAATGACTCTAAAGCATTGCGATGGAGTGTCCTAATAATGGTTGCGTTTACCATGTTGTGCGGTTATATTCTTGCCGATGTGATGTCTCCGTTAAAGCCTATGCTTGAAAAAGAACTTGCTTGGAATAGTTTGGATTATGGTTTCTTTACAAGTGCGTATGGCTGGTTTAATGTATTTTTGTTAATGCTTATTTTCGGGGGAATGATTCTTGATAAGAAGGGCATTCGCTTTACTGGTCTTGGCGCAAGTTTGCTTATGGTTATTGGATGTGCAATAAAGTATTATGCTATCTCTACTACATTTCCTGCCGGAGCAATGATATTGGGGTTTAAATCTCAAGTATTTATAGCTGCTTTTGGGTATGCAATATTTGGTGTTGGAGTTGAAACCGCGGGAATAACGGTTTCTAAAATCATAGTAAAATGGTTTAAAGGTAAAGAAATGGCTTTAGCTATGGGACTTGAAATGGCTACTGCTCGTATTGGAACTACATTAGCTATGGTTATGACTGTACCTATCGCTGAGCATTTTGGTCATTTTGATCATGCAGGTGTCTTTCATAGTAATATTTCTGCACCTATTTTGTTTTGCCTTATAATGTTATGTATCGGAACTATTACATTTTTTACATATACTTTTTATGATAAAAAAATGGATAATGAACTTGATAGTGAAGAGGGTGAAGCAGAAGAACCTTTTCGAGTTAAAGATATTCTTTATATTATAAAGAATAAAGGTTTTTGGTTAATTGCTTTGCTATGCGTGTTGTTTTATTCTGCGGTATTCCCTTTTATAAAATATGCAGCCGATTTAATGATTCAAAAATATAATGTTAGTCCTAAGTTGGCCGGTGATATTCCTGGTCTATTGCCGATAGGAGCAATTATATTGACTCCATTGTTTGGCTCTCTATACGATCGTATAGGCAAGGGTGCTTCTTTAATGATTCTCGGCTCACTAATGTTGATAGGCGTACATGCTTTATTTGCTCTTCCTATACTTAATGTATGGTGGTTTGCTACAATAATAATGATTATACTTGGTTTCGCTTTTTCACTTGTCCCGTCGGCAATGTGGCCATCTGTTCCAAAAATCATTCCCGAAAAGCAATTAGGTACAGCTTATGCATTGATCTTTTGGGTGCAAAATTGGGGGCTTATGGGTGTACCTCTACTCATCGGTTGGGTCTTAGATTCGTATTGTAAAGGACCAATTGTAAAAGGAATGCAAACGTACAATTATACTTTACCTATGTGCATTTTTGCCTTGTTTGGTGTCTTGGCTCTTATTGTAGCATTGATGTTGAAAGCCGAAGATAAGAAAAAGAAATATGGTTTGGAAGAACCTAATATTCAGAAATAAATAGAAGCTACTGATTAGGTAACTTCGTTCAGATATTGGTCCCGCGACAGAATGGTTTTTAAAACTCTTCTGTTGCGGGACTTTTCTTTTTGAAATTTCTGCCATATCCTACGCAAGACTCTTTATGCTCAAAAGGGAAGTGTTGCCATCCTTTTGTATATACTTCCTTATGCGATAGAAATAACTTTTTGATGTGGCAATGATTAGATACTTATATGGTTTGCGACTCACGCCCGTGAGTCGCAAGTTTCGTCCTTATGTTTTTTCCGACTCACGGGCGTGAGTCGCAAGAAACGTAAGTACATGAATCTTTTTAGGTGCTTATGTCATGTTTGAATCATATAAGAGAGTGCAGCGAGTTAACAATACGTTCATTCTGCGTATTTGTCTGTGTCTTCTTCATTAGTCCATTCGTTAATGCGCTTTGCCAATATGCTTTTGGCCCGATGATATTGAGACGATGACGATTTCTCGTTGATGTGGAGTATGCGGGCTATTTCTCGGTGCGATTTTCCTTCGATAGCAAATAGATTGAATACTGTACGGTAACCTTCGGGCAGTTCGGTAATGAATTGCATTAATATCTTTCCGGGGATGCGTTCTATCGTTTCCGGATCTGGAATATAATAATGACTTTCTATCTCTTCTATTGGGATGTCGCTTTTCACGACCGATATATCGCGCTTCAATCTTAAGTATTGTAGTGCCTCGTTTATCATTATCCGGTCGAGCCACGCCCTCAAAGAGCCTTGACTGCGCCAGATAAATTTATCAAATGATTGGTATATCTTAAGAAAACCGTCCTGAAAGATGTCTTTCGCAGCATCGGTGTTACAGACATAACGCAAACATATTCCGAACAATCGATTTGCATACTTTTCATACAGCTCTTTTCGGGCCGCCTCATTTCCCTTTCGGCAATACTCCGACAGAGTTTGCTCTTCCATAGTAATTTCCATCTTGTTTTTTTACTTCGTCTAGTCGGGCATTGCTCAGTCTTATCACCTTGTTGGTTTCCGAACTGAATACGATGATACCGGTACCATCGTGTACATTGGATGGAAATTTCATCGAACCGCTGAGCGTCTCGTCATAATTGTCCGATTTGTAGAGGTTGAGTGCCTTGAAGTAGTGAAATGCCGTCTCGTTGATACTCCGAAAGCGGATATAGGTATCTATGGTGTAATTGGGCTGTTTGGTATAATAGCAAGAGTTGTTGTATACAGTCATCGTGTACGACGAATTTGCAAAACGTTTATCGTCGAATACACCGTATCTATTTTTTACACCTTGCGTATAAGAGATAATTCCGTCATCGTCTTCAGACCCCGAGGTGGGATTTCCATCGGTGAGCACTACATCGTTGCGTCCGGTGTATCCGGTCAACGTGCTGGGATATGTATAAAAAATATCATGATAGGACGAATAGATATAGTCCGTAAGAGATTCGTCAATCACTAGTTGATAGAAGTTGTTCTCGTTGGGCCTATCTTTTATTTTTATATTGAAGCAGGTCAGCTGGGGATAGCCATTGTAGTCCGAGGAAAAAGGATTGGCTACGGTAGATGTATCGACTTTCTCTACCGTTTGCATGGGTTGCGGAACAGTCTCTTCTACCCATGCGTGGTATTTGCCGTCTGCCGTTTGTGCGTCGATACAAACGACGTCTCCCACTTTCACCGGAGTTTTTATGAGATATGTATTCGTTGGTTTGGTTGTCTCTCCTTCTGGAGTAAAGATTGTGTTTGTCTGGGCTTTTGCCGTCTCTTTAAATTCTCCGTTTACGTTGACTGTCACTATTGCATCTTTAATATCTATCGGGTGTTGGTTGCCTGTCTGGTAAATCCGAATGGTATTATTGGTAGAGTCGGCGGCAATATAACCGTTCATCACAAGTACGTCTTTTTCTGCGTTTTGATCGACGGGCAAATCGTTGATGCACGAAGTTATCATTAACGATGCCAGAAGTGTCAAGAAATAGAATGTTGTATGTTTCGTTTTCATTTTGTCGGAGCTTTTAAAATTTAAAAGAATAAGTGAACGAAGGAACAAAGGGTAGCAGTGTGAATTTTCTCAATTTGGGTGTCGGCTGGTTGCCTGTACTGTCATAAGAAGTGTCGTCTGTGTCGCGTAGAACAAAGGTAGGATTCATAGCACCGTACATATTGTAAATACTGAAACTCCAGGTGTGGAGTCCCCGTCGGCCTTGCTTGTTGAAATCGAATCCCAAGCAAAGGGTATGGCTCGATGGTAAGCGATAGTTATTGCGATGAGGTACATATCCGGCTTCTTCGCCGTCAATCAGCACTGTTTGTTTCAATGCCAGCGTTGCCATTCCTCCGGTATAAAATTCCCACGACGCATGGAGGTCGAACTTCTTGCTGAAGTGTCTGTTGAATACCAGCACGAGGTGATGCCGGCGGTCGTATGTGTACGGGAAACGTTCTCCGTCGTTGATACCTCCTTTCGAAAACTGGCGATCGCTTTTGGACCATGTATACGATAGCCATCCTGTATTTCGGCCTTCTGTCTTTTGTAACAGAAGTTCGATTCCGTAAGAGCGGCCTGTTCCCATTTCCACTTTGTCTTCCCAGCCCGACGAATTGCCATAGAAGCTTACTCCGTCTTTGTATTCCAATACGTTGTTCATCTTTTTGTAGTATCCTTCAACCGAGAGTTCCCATTTCTTGATGCCCGTGAAGTAGGCTCCCGCCGAGTATTGATCTGCCGACATCGGCTTTATCTTTTTCGTGATCGGCACCCATAGATCGGTGGGCATGGCTATAGGTAGCGAAGTGAGTAAGTGTATGTATTGTTTCATTTGGGTATAGGCTGCTTTGAATGCTAGCGAACTGTTTAGTTGGTAGCGGACCGAAACGCGGGGTTGCATCGAGAAGTAGGTTGTACTGTGGACATGGAAGAGCGAAGGATAAACGCCGAAGTTGATTTTCAACATTTTTGCTATCTGCCAATTGTCTTCGGCATAGACGGAGGCTTCGTGGGCAAAAATGGCGCTGTTCGATAAGTTGGCGAAAGTCGTGTCGCGCTCTATGGCATTTCTTTTTTCTACGATATGCGAGTTTAGTACCTCCGGATGGAAAGCGTGATAGGTGTACATGGTGCCGAACTTTACTTGATGCGTCGGTGATGGATTGAACTCAAAATCATTTTGGAAGCTCCAATCCTTTATTAACGATTGATAGTGCGATGAATAGTTTGTAGACTTATCGGGGGTGTTGGTGTTGTCGTTGTTTTTCAGAGACGAAGAGTAATGGTTGTATGCCACTGTCGTGTTACAAAACAACTTGTTGTTGAATATATGGTTCCATCTTAGCCAGAAGATATTATTACCCCAGTTTGAATGCGAAGTAGATATTTCGGTCTCGGTCTTTGAGTCGTATGTGTAGGTGCTTTTGTATTTCCCTGACATGTGATCTTTGCCGCTATAGAAGCTCAAAAACAAGCGGTCGTTGTCCGAGAAACGGTGATTTATCTTGGCATTGACATCGTAAAAGTAGTAACCGAACTCGTTGTCTTTATCCATAAGCAGTTTGGCAGGCAGATCCTGATAGGTGCGGCGTGCTGTGAACAGAAAGGAGGTCTTATCTTTTTTAATAGGTCCTTCCAGCATTATTTTGCTGGTCAGCGTTCCGATGCTGAAGCTACCGTGAAGCTTGTGCATATCTCCATCGTTGGTGCGTACATCTATCACCGACGATAGTCGTCCTCCGAATCGGGCTGGGAAGGAACCTTTGAAGAATGTTACTTTCTTCATGGCCTCGGGCGTGAAGATAGAAAAGAAGCCGAATAGATGGTCTACTTTGTATACCGGTATTCCATCAAGCAATATTAGGTTCTGATCGGCATCGCCTCCTCTCACATACAATCCTGAACCTCCTTCCGTTCCACCCTGTACACCGGGTATCAACTGAATCGTTTTCAGTACGTCTTTTTCTCCAAGTAGGGCAGGAGTGCTTTTGATTTGCCCGACGGGAATATCGATGGCTCCCATCTGAGTGGCTCCGATACCTGCTTCGGGTTTATTGGACGTTACAACGATCTCGGGCAATATATTATTGTTGTCCATCTGAATGTTCATCAGGGTATCTCGGCGCAATACGAACGAACGTCTCTCCGTGGCATAGCCAATGTAAGAGATGAGCAGGTCAGCCTCTCCTCCGGGCAGGGTAATGCTATAGTAACCGTACGGATTGGTTGCCGTGCCTTGTCTGTCGGAAGCAGAGAAGATGTTGGCGCCGATTAACGTCTCAGAAGAATGTCTGTCGGTAATGTAGCCATGGATAGTGAATTTTCGTTTGGGCGATTGTCTCGGCTTTTCTCGAATCTGTTCCGTGTGTTTTTTCTTTAAGATAACGTACCGGCCGTTAAGCTGAAAGCTGATGGGTTGGTCGGCAAAGGCTTTCGACATAATTTCGGATAGCGTAGCATGTTTCATCTTCAGACTGATGGGGTGTGCGAGTTTCACATCCTCACCATAAACAAAAGTGCAGTCTGTCATTTTCTCGAGTGTCTTGATAAAAGCTTCCAACGATTTGTCTTGTATGGAAACCTTCATTCTCTTTTCGTTTGTCTGTGCTCCAGCAGATAGTTGTAGAGCAGTTAGTAAACAAAGTAAAACGATTTTCTTTAATAGATAGTAGTAGTTTGAACAGTCTTTCTTCATTTTGAATTAATTCTTTTATATAATAGGATTTGATTGTTAGTTAATTGGTAGTCGAAATAGCCCGCCTGTTGCAAGACATCCAAGATAGTTTTTAGGTTTTCCTTGTGGCAGAACTTGGCATTGATATGGTAGTTTGATAATGAGTTATCAGTAATCTTGATTGTGACATTGAATGAGTTGGACAGTCGTTCTGCCACTTCACTTATCGGGCTGTGTTCGAAGACGAACGATCCGTCTCGCCATGCGATGTCGTCAGACATGCGGCCGGCTGCCTGCTGAGAGAGTTGCCGGCTCTTTTTATTATATAGAGCAGTCTCTCCAGGTTTCAATAAGATGTTCTTTCGATGGATATTGTCTATCACATTAACCGATCCTTCTATCAGGGCCGTCCTTATGATCGGACTTTGGCGATAGGCGCTTATATTGAATCGTGTACCCAAGTCTTCTACCTTGATCGTCGAGGTATTTACCACGAAAGGGTGACGACTGTCGTGCTGCACTTCGAAGTAAGCTTCGCCATTGAGCAATACTTCACGCTGTTCTTTGAACTTCTTGGGATAGGTTATCGACGAATAGCGGTTTAGTGTGATGCGCGTGCCATCGGGAAGGGAAATATTCCGAATGTTGGCTTGAGCATAAACAGAGATCATTTGTGTGGTATAAAAAGATTGATACCCCCACCATGCCATAATGCAAAGCACTCCTATTGTAGCTGCTGTGGCAAGAGAACGGCGGACAAACAGTAGTTGTCTACCAAATATCTTTTTACGCAAGATTGGATAAGTCGCCTTTGCCGAGTACTGTCCTTGTGGTGCATGACTCGAGGCTATCAGCTTCTCTAAGATTTTAACTATTCTTTCTTCTGTATGTTCCATTTTCTATTTATTCGGTCTTTTCAATAATAAAGACAGGAAAAGATAGAAAACTCGTTATTCGATTATGGTGAATAAAAGTTAAATATGGAAGAGTGCTATCTGTCGTAGAATTTTTGAATCAGTTCTTTCAGTCTGTTTTCTGCTTTCTGCAACTGTACGCTTACGGTATTTACCGTAATATTCAGTTCTTTTGCCGTTTGATCATAACTTTTTTTCTCTTCTCTAATGTGAATGAAAACTTCTCGACATCGTTGTGGTAGACGATCGAGTGCTTTGACGTAGATGGCAAACAGCTCTTCGCTTATAAATAGTTCTTCGGGTGAAAAGGAGGTCTCGGTCGGTTCGGTTACTGTCTCCTGCTCATTATTCGTATATTTCGACTCTTTGGAAATATAATTGAGTGCAGCATTCTTGGTAAGTACAAAGCAATAGTCTTCTATGTTTTTTACTTCTGGTAACGTGAAACGCTGATTCCAAAGGCTCATGAAGACATCGAGTACTATCTCTTGCGCCCATTCTTCACGTTTGCAGAAGTAGTAAGCTATGCGAAACAAACGATCGTAAGTCAGGTCGTAAAAACGATGAAACGCACGTTGCGAATCATCATTTTTCATTTGTCTTAGTAGCTTTCTTACCTCTGTATCGGTCATTGTTAAGTGATTTGTGCCGCAAATTTAGAAGAAAGAAATTATAAAACAAAATATTGGTGTCCGGTAAAAGTTATAATCTCAAAAAAATAGGGCTGTTTTCCTGTCTTGGAATTCAGCCCTTTTTATTTCCTTTGCAGTAACCACACATAAAAGGAAATAACAATGGGCAAAAATACAC
>JAYRGW010000047.1:0-27626 GCA_041907665.1 Bacteroidaceae bacterium | reverse complement strand
ATATTGTTCCATAACTTGATGTATTAGTAACCATAAAGTTACGAATAATACCTCAATTAACCAACTGATATTCAATATAATAAGTGATTACATAGTAATTATTTTAATCCATTTTTAAACAGCTTCTAAATTCAGTACGACAAGAGAAGCTGTAGAGTAAAGAATTCATCTAAAATTGAACGACAATTAAAAATAATGATGTACTTTTGTTTGATACTACCTTATAACAATCAAATCGAATGAACAGAAAATTAGAAATACTCCATGTTGCCAACATCTTATCTTTTTTATTATTGGTGGCTTATATTTATATATCACAACATCAGATATTAATATCAATTATGCTTGGATTAGAAATATGTGTCTTTATTCTGGGACTAATTTCAACCTTGAGATTGCGCAATCATGGCGAAGACATCGACAGGAAACGGCTCTTCCGTAAAAGTTGGTGGCTCACTCTTTTCAGTTTATTCTTCATCGGAATATATTTCTTTATAACCCATCGTTAATGTTCAATGCACCATGATAAAAAAATCATTAATCGCAATTTTTCTCGTATCAGCAATTACCATTCAAGCTCAAGTTATACGTACTCGCGTAAATGAATTCCGACTATTCGGACCAACGGCTGTATCAATGCCATTTGCCACAAACTCTGTAAACGCAAAAGGCGATTCTTTAAATCTATCCAGCCTATCTAACGATGACTTTCCTACCCAACTTGCTGCCAAAGGCAATATATGGAAAGGAGAAATAGTACCGTCTCTGGCAAAGTCTCAATCGATGAGCCTACTTTCATTCTATATTAATTCCAGCAAGTATATTAACGGCAAACTGATTATAAAAGGACCGAAAGCATACAAATTATTTATTGATGGCAAAGAGACCGCTAGTCCTTTACTAAAACTGACACCATACCGTCATGAAATTGTACTCAAGTATTTTCAAGAGGCTTCAGCTCACGATTCGCTTTCTGTTACGATTGAAAGCAAGAATCCTGTTTCAGCAACTACCGATCTGCGCCACTTTTATACTACGGCAGACTGTCTGGACGGACTAAGAGTAACAGCCTCGGCTATATCGCCCAACGGGAAATATATTATCGCCTACTATAAGGATACACAAAAAGGTGGGAAAACAAGATATTGCGCACAAGTAAAAGACATTTCCAACAGTCATATCATTGCAGAGAAGAGCATGGATGCCGACTTGGAATGGATGCCCAAATCGAATGCTTACCTCTTTGAATCGACAGAATCAGACAACCGTTGCCTGTATAAGGTTGATATGGCAACAGGATACAGCACTTTATTTGCCTCTCATCTTCCGCAAGGTAGTATTACAGTAAGCCCCGACGAATCTTATTTAATAATAACCGGAAGCGAAGAAGGAACAAAAGAACGCCCCGAAATATTTGAAGTCCTCGAACCCGAAGATAGACAGCCGGGGTGGAGAGACAGACTATTCTTATCAAAATATGATTTGAAAACAGGAGTATTGCAGCGGCTTACCTATGGCAGTTACTCTTGCTATCTCAACGATATATCGAAAGACGGTAACTATTTACTGTTCTCGATGAGCCACTCTCGCCTCACCAAACGCCCTACGACTGTCACTTCTATTTATCGAATGAATATGTCTACACTAAAAGTGGACACTATAATGAAAGACGAAAGCTTCATAAATAGTTGTTTATTCTCTCCCGATGCCAAGAAGTTACTACTGTCTGCTTCGCCCGAAGCATTTAATGGAATAGGACTGAATATAGCAGAGGGACAAATCGCAAGCATGGAAGATGGACAACTCTTTTTATTCGATTTGTCCACAAAGATAGTTACACCTATGACAAAGGACTTTAACCCATCGGTATCCAATCCGACGTGGTCTGAGCATGATGGTCAAATATACTTTACAGCAGATGATAAAGACTGCGAACATCTGTTCACGCTCAATCCTGTTACAGGCAAAATACATTCATTGGGAGCATTAGAAGATGTTGTGACCAATTACAGCATTGCATCACATGCTCCAATAATGACTTACATCGGACAAAGTGCATCCAATTCTTTTCGGCTTTATTCTTATAACCTCAAAGCCAAGAAGTCGGTTCTGATTGAAGACTGCTCAAAAGTCATTTTAAAAGATGTAATACTAGGCGAATGCCACGATTGGAACTTTGTATCTTCGCGTGGCGACACGATCTACGGACGCTATTATCTGCCGCCATTTTTTGATTCATCTAAGAAGTATCCGCTTATCGTAAATTATTATGGAGGTTGCTCCCCTACTCAACGCACACTCGAATCTCGTTATCCCGCTCACGCTTATGCGGCACAAGGCTATATCGTATATGTGGTTCAGCCTAGTGGAGCTACAGGATTCGGTCAGAAATTCTCCGCACGCCATGTAAATACTTGGGGAGATGGGCCTGCTCAAGACATCATAGAGGGAACTAAAAAGTTTTGTGCCGAACATTCGTTTGTAAATGCAAAGAAAATAGGTTGTATAGGTGCTTCCTATGGAGGATTCATGACAGATTACTTGCAAACCGTAACAGATATCTTTGCTGCCGCTGTCAGTCATGCCGGCATCAGCAATATTGCCAGCTACTGGGGTGAAGGATACTGGGGATATTCGTACAGTGAAGTAGCCAGTGCAGGGAAATACCCGTGGAATGCTCCGGAGATGTATACCCGCCAAAGTCCTTTATTCAATGCAGACAAGATTCATACTCCGATCCTTTTCACCCAAGGAACGAACGATACGAACGTTCCTATCGGAGAAAGCATTCAGATGTTTACGGCCTTAAAACTATTGGGGCGTGAAACCGCCTTTGTAGAAGTTAGCGGCGAGAATCATCAAATACTCGATTACGGCAAGCGTTTCTTATGGCAGGACACTATCTTTGCATGGTTTGCCAAATGGCTGAAAGATGATGCATCGTGGTGGGAAACCCTTTACCCAAAGAAAGATCTATAGCAACAGCAATACAGAAGAGCCATAATACAGTAGGGACTATAACATACAATTGCTATTTCTTCAATTCCGGATAGCTTACTCTGATGTGATAAATGCTGCGTAATTTCTCTTTAAACACACTTTTGATCTGATTAATATCGCGGAAAGTTATAGGACATCTCTCAAAAGCCCTATCGGCTACTTGTGTATCTATAATACGATCGACAAGTTCGTTGATGCTTTCGTCTGTATGCTTGGGCAGACTATGAGAAGCAGCTTCTACAGAATCCGCCATCATTAGGATAGCTGTTTCTTTAGTAAATGGATTCGGCCCCGGATAAGTAAACATCTTCTCATCGGGTTCTTCATCAGGATGTTCATTCTTCCACGAAATATAAAAATACTTCGTTTTCCCACATCCGTGATGAGTCCGAATAAAATCTTTTATGGCAGTCGGCAATCTATACTTGTCGGCAAGTTTCAAGCCACCAGTCACATGGCTTATCACAATTTGTGAGCTCCGTTCGTAAGACAACTCTTTATGCGGATTCGTGTTTTCGGTCTGATTTTCAGTAAAGAACTCCGGATTCTCCAATTTGCCGATGTCATGATACAAAGCACCCGTACGTACCAATTGGCTATTGGCCCTTATTGCATTAGCAGCTTCTGAAGCCAAATTGGCTACTTGTATGGAATGTTGGAAAGTGCCGGGAGCTAACTCGGACATCCTACGCAACAAATGATTATTGGTGTTCGACAATTCCACAAGGGTGACATTCGACGTAAATCCGAACGCTTTCTCCAGCAAATAAAGTATTGGATAGGCAAACATCAAAAAGATGCCATTGATAAGGAAGTACTTGTACATGCTGAGATTAAGTTTTGAAACATCGGTTACATTAGTCAGCTCTATCGCAAAATAAGTAATTGCATAAGTTAGCGAAACAAAAAACGCCACTTTGAGTAACTGCGATCGTTCGGTCAGTTCGCTGAGCGAATACATGGAGATAAGTCCGGCTGTAAGTTGTAACAATACAAACTCATAAGGATAATGCAGCGTAATGGAACATATAAGGACCGTAATAAGCAGTGTGAGAAAGGCCGTGCGAGAATCTAAGAAAGTGCGCAGCACAATTGGAATCATCGCATAGGGGATGATATAAACATTGAACAGATTATGCTCGACCATCAGTGCCGTCAGAATACTATAGAAGATAATACACGACAACATCAATGCCATGGAATTTTTGTGACGATAAAAGCTTCTACGGAACAACCGTAAATAAAGCATAAAGCAAATCATCAGCAATGTGACAAACAATATCTGCCCCAGAAGAATGTACTCTCTCTGCGAAATCGTTTCATCGCGTTTAGCAGATTCCTTTTTCAAAGACTCGAGAATATTATAAGTTTGCCGTCCTACTATTTCTCCTCTGTCGACAATCTTCTGACCGCTTTGTACAAATCCTGTGGCCCACGAGTAGTTATCGAACATATCTTTCATGGCCTGTCTGGTACGCAATTTATCGAGTGTTATATTAGGAGTAATATAAGTACTCAAATTATATTGTTGCAACACATTTCGATCGATGTGAGATGTACCGGCCAACAACAACTGATATGCTTTTTTCACGGTAAGCAGACTGCCTGTCTGTCGTTCATTTGCCAACTTATCATCTGTGACATAAACAGACTGTGTCCGCCTCATTTGCAGCCAGTTCATATCTTCATTCGACACAATACCGGCAGTGTATATTGAAAGTAGCCTCTGCCTGAGATATATTTTATACTTTAGAGGAGCTGCTACAAGTTGAGCCGACTCAAGTATATTCTTCGTCACTTTGTCCACTTCGTCTTTACGAAACTTAAAGTAGGGTTGAAAATGGCTTCGCAAACTGTCTTGCTCCTTTTTCACCACTGTTTCATCCTTGTATATCGGGAAATTGAAAGTCGCGATAAGCTGCCCATACTTCCACGGTTTATTAAGGTCGAACTGGTAATTAAACTCACCACCTCTTGGCAAGAAATAGACAATAACTGCAATAGATCCTATAGTAATAAGGATAGTATAAAGCAAATCCTTAAAAAAATTCTTGTGTTTTCTTACTGTTTTAAACATAGCCACTAATTTTTCTCGAAAAGTACGAAAAAAACTCATAGTATGGAAAAAAAGACGTAATTTTGCGACAAATTATCTAATAATTAATATGTCAGAAAGAAAAGTAAGAGTTCGTTTTGCTCCAAGTCCGACAGGAGCTTTACATATTGGAGGAGTTCGTACAGCGTTATATAACTATCTTTTTGCAAAACAGCATGGAGGCGATTTGGTTTTCCGTATAGAGGATACCGATTCGCACCGATTTGTGCCCGGAGCAGAAGAATACATCATAGAATCATTCAAGTGGCTAGGCATTCATTTCGACGAAGGAGTAAGCTTTGGTGGCAATTACGGTCCTTATCGTCAAAGCGAACGCCGCGATATTTATAAAAAATACGTAAAACAACTTCTCGATAAGGGAAAAGCATATATAGCTTTCGATACCCCCGACGAACTGGAAACGAAACGTAAAGAGGTAGCTAACTTCCAATACGACGCATCAACCCGAATGAGCATGCGCAATTCGTTAACACTTTCGAAAGAAGAGGTCGATGCAATGATAGCCGAAGGTAAACAATATGTAGTACGCTTTCTTATCGAACCCAATCAAGAAATCTGTGTAAATGATTTAATTCGGGGCGAAGTTAAAATAAACTCATCTATTCTAGACGATAAAGTGCTATACAAATCGGCCGACGAGCTACCTACTTATCATTTGGCCAATATCGTAGATGATCATTTGATGGAAATATCACACGTTATCCGAGGCGAAGAGTGGTTACCATCGGCACCATTGCACGTGCTACTCTACAAAGCTTTTGGTTGGGAAAGCAGCATGCCCGAGTTCGCCCATTTACCTTTATTGCTCAAGCCCGAAGGAAACGGAAAATTGAGCAAGCGTGATGGAGACCGTCTGGGCTTTCCGGTATTCCCACTGGAATGGCACGATCCGAAAACAGGAGAAATATCTAAAGGCTATCGCGAAGAGGGCTATTTGCCTGAAGCATTGCTTAACTTCCTTGCACTCCTAGGATGGAATCCCGGCGACGACAGGGAAATATTGTCTATGGACGAACTGATCCAGTTATTCAACTTAAGTCATTGCAACCGTTCAGGGGCAAAATACGACTACCATAAATGTATCTGGTTCAATCATCAATATATTCAGAAAGTATCGAATGAAGAGATTACAGACCTTTTCATGCCGTTGCTGAAAGAGAAAGGAATCGATGTCTCCTACAATAAGGCAAAAGATGTCGTAGGTATGATGAAAGAGCGTGTCAACTTCGTAAAGGACTTATGGGACGTATGCGCATTCTTCTTTGTAGCTCCAGAGTCTTACGACGAAAAGACCGTACGCAAACGTTGGAAAGAATACTCTGCCGAACAAATGAAAGAACTATCCGAAGTCATTGCTTCGCTAGACGACTTCAGTATTGAAAACCAAGAGAAGACAGTAATGGACTGGATTGCAGCAAAAGGGTACAATACCGGCGATGTAATGAACGCATTCCGCCTCACATTGGTTGGAGAAGGAAAAGGCCCTCACATGTTTAATATCACATCTATACTAGGAAAAGAGGAAACTTTGGTACGCATGAAGCGCGCTATTGATGTACTAAAATAAAGAGGAACATGATCTATAATCTGTTGTACAATTTGGGTATAGCCATTTACGATATTCTGGTGCATCTAGATGCTCCCTTCAGTCGTAAGCCACGCAAAATGATGAAAGGCCATTGGGTTGTTTATCAACTTCTACGTCAAAAGATAGAAAAAGACTCTCCCTACATCTGGTTTCATGCTGCGTCGCTGGGCGAATTCGAACAAGGGCGTCCTCTGATCGAAAGAATTCGTGCCCAATATCCCCAATATAAGATATTGCTTACGTTCTTCTCGCCTTCCGGTTACGAAGTCCGCAAAAACTATCGCGGTGCCGATGTTGTATGCTATCTACCTTTCGACAAACCCCGCAATGTAAAGAAGTTCATCGACCTTGCCAATCCAAGCATGGCGTTCTTCATTAAATATGAATTCTGGAAAAACTATATCGACGAGTTGCATCGCCGCAATATCCCCGTATATAGTGTTTCGTCTATATTCCGTCGCACACAAGTATTCTTTAAATGGTATGGCGTACCCTACCGAAAAGTTCTAGGCGATTTCAATCATCTATTCGTGCAGAACGAAACATCCCGCCGTTACTTGTCCAAGATAGGAATTGATAAAGCAACAGTGGTAGGTGATACTCGATTCGACCGCGTACTCGAAATCAGAGACGAAGCAAAAGATTTGCAATTGATAGATAAATTCAAGGGCAATTCGCTAGTCTTTGTAGCAGGCAGTTCGTGGGAACCGGACGAAGAACTGTTCATCGAATATTTCAATAATCATCCCGAGATGAAGATGATTATTGCACCTCACGTTATCGATGAAAACCACTTGGTCTACATTCGTAGCAAACTGAGACGTCCTTACGTACAATATACCCGTGCCGACGAGCAAAATGTGCTGAAAGCCGATTGCCTTATTATCGACTGTTTCGGTCTCTTGTCTTCGATCTATCGCTATGGCGAAATAGCCTATATCGGCGGAGGATTTCATGCGGGCATACACAACACGTTGGAGGCAGCCGTTTATGGTATTCCAGTTATCTTTGGCCCACGTTACGAAAAATTTATGGAAGCCGTAGAACTGATCGAACATAAGGGAGCATTCACCATCCAGAACTACGATGAACTCAAAGCACTGCTCGATACAATGCTCACCGACAAAGAGAAGATGCAAGAGTGGGGAAACAATGCCCGCAATTATGTGACAAGCAATTCGGGCGCTACCGACAAGATATTGAGCATGGTAGAATTTAAAGAAACTTCTAAAAACAAATAGAAATGTACCAGTGGGCAGAACAAATGGATTGTGCCGTAACAGTATGCGATAAAGACGGCGTCATTGTCTATATGAATGAGAAATCTCGTAAGACATTCGAAAAATATGGCAATCTCATCGGGAAAAATCTGATGGACTGCCACAACCCATCTTCAATTGACAAGATCAAAGAGCTACTCGCCACTGGAGGTAACAATACCTATACGATAGAGAAGAATGGCATAAAAAAGATAATCTATCAAACTGCTTGGAAAGAAAATAACATAGTAAGTGGACTGGTCGAAATATCGATTGTCTTACCCGAAGAAGTCCCCAACCACATCCGCAAATGAGTATTTGGCACAAACCCATTTATTGGCATGTGCCAACCGCTATAAGAATCTAACATAAAAAGAGATATATCTCTTTTTAAGAAATTGCCCTCACTACAAGATTTGCAGCGAGGGCAAAAAACAAACGTATGTCGCGACCGAAACTACCGTATGTTAGTTTTTTAGGAGTATACGGCGTTTTGAAATAAGCATATTCGCTTTTGTAAGTGAACATTGAAAGCAATGCTGATACTATTTTAACCATCCTGAAGAGATTATTGCCAAAATATAAAATTGAAGCTTCGTTTCCAAAAAATGATAACGACGAACATAAAAATTCGTCTTTATGAAAATAAATTTTCATAACTACAAAAATAAATTTTGGTAGTTATGAATTTGTCACTGTCTATCAGCGCATTGCATTTAGCATCTCATGCTTTGTATCTGTGTATGATTGAGTTTGGATGACAATAAAGGACGGAAATGACCGTTTGGCGTACTTCTGGGCCATATTGGGATAAAAAAGTATCAGAAGAGAACAATAAGGATACTGAATAAAGTATCTTTACTGGGAGAATAGGTGAATAACTTGCCCCGGATGATATAAAGTAAAAAAGGATGCCGTCTATTCTTAAAAGAAATGTGGCATCCTTTTTTTATTCTTATGTAGATTCGATAAACATTTAGCCTTTTGCTTTTGTTTTCTTGTCAATAGGCGATGATGGCTTTTGAGGCTTTTCTACCAATATCCGTGAATCGACTACTGTAACGTTTTGTTCGGTAGCAAGAAGCGGGTTGATATCCAATTCTTTTATTTCGGTAGCAAAGCGAAGTAAGGTAGACAGACGAACAATGACTTCGACGTACTTTGCTTCGTTGATGCCTTTTTGTCCTCGAGTACCTTTGATAATTTTGTACGCCCGCAGCGAATGGATCATGGAGTAAGCTTCGGCATACGACAATGGTGCCAGACCCGAAGAGATGTCCCTTAGTACTTCGACAAAGATGCCACCCAATCCACACAAAACGACATGTCCGAAACGTTCTTCGTATTTGGCCCCAATGAAGAGTTCGGTGCCTTTCAGCATGGGTTGAATCATAACAGAAGTTGCATCCTTTATTTTCATCATGCGGTCGAATTCCAATGCCAAGTATTCTTCGCTGTTGATATTGAGAGATACACCCCCTACGTCACTCTTGTGTACAGGGCCTACCACTTTGGCTACAACAGGAAATCCTGTTTTTTTAGCAAATGCAATAGCGTCTTCTTTCTTGCTCGTTACAAATTCCGGAACAGTGGGTATGCCTGCTGCATGAAGCAGTTCGGTCACTTTCTTGGGCTCTATATAGCCGTTGTCTGTAATAGAGTCTATTATTTCTCTGATGCGTGGCACGTCTACTCCAAATAGTTCAATTTCTGGAGATGCGGGTTCGGGGGTCTGCATGATGCGTGTCAATGCTGTAGCCAATGTTACCTCATCGCTGAAATTGACATGTCCTTTCTTTAAGAACTCGGCAACTTCGGGCCCTGCTGTATGTAGAGACGGTAGTATGGGGAAAATCGGTTTCTTGCATTCCAATATTTTTTTGTGAAGCACATCGTAAGCTTCATAGAGCGTTACCAATCCGGGTGTTCCGAAAATGACCATGATAGCGTCTATATCCTTAAACTTTTCTTCGCAGTAATCGATTGCTATACCCAGTTGCTCGGGAGTTCCCGTAGCCAATATGTCGATAGGGTTGCTTACCGAAGCTCCCGGGAATAATTGATTTTTGAGTCCTTCGGCAGTTTCACCATCAAGTTTGGGCACATTCAGTCCTCCTTTTGATAGCGCATCTGTCAGCATCACGCCCGGACCGCCCGCATGAGTTACGATTGCGAAATTTTTGCCTTTAAAGGGAGGTAGTGTGAGTATACACCCCACGGTAGTAAGTTCTTCGCGAGAAAAACACCGTACGATACCTGCCTTACGGAACAATGCTTCTACTGCCGAATCGGAGCTGGCAATAGCACCGGTATGAGAGGATGCTGCACGGCTTCCGCTTTCCGAGCTGCCCGCCTTGATGGCTGCGATACGGCATCCTTTTCTGATGAGCGATGAAGCATGAAACAATAGTTTGTCGGGATCTTTTATGCTTTCGATATAAAGCAATTTGACATTCGAATCTTCTCCATTCTTATAGTTCTCGTCCATGTATTGGAGTACGTCTTCCACTCCTATTTGCTTACCATTGCCAACACTCCATACCGAATTGAACTGCAATCCTTTGATTACGGCCGATTCGAGAATGAATACGGCTGTGGCACCCGAACTTGAGATAAAATCCACACCTTTGGGATTCAGATTCGGAATAGGTTTAGTGAATACACTGTGATGCCACATATTAAGTAGCCCTATACAGTTAGGGCCAATGAGTGAAGCGCCATATTTATCGCACGTATCCAGAATATGTTCTTCCAATAATAAGCCCTCGTGAGTTTCCTCACCAAAACCGGCCGAGATAATGATAAATGCTTTTGTATTTTTACTCGAGGCAAGCGTATCAACTACTCCAGTGCACATTTTAGCAGGGATAACCAATATGGCAAGATCGGTAGGAGGAATGTCATTTGCATCGTGAAAAGCTTTGATTCCCTGAACCTCTTCTTCTTTGGGATTCACCACGCGAAGCACTCCTTTGTATCCGCCGCTGATTAAGTTGCGTACGACAGCACCGCCTGGTTTGTGAACATTGTTCGACGCTCCTATCACAACGATACTCTCGGGATGTAATAATTGGGTTGTAATCATAGTATTTACTATCTATTTGTTATTTTTGCAAAAGTATAAAACCTTTCGGATATGAAGAAGTATTTTGTGCATATTTTATCAGTATGACATAAAAAACTGTAGCTGTACCATGAAGATACAGCTACAGCCAACAAACTTTTTCCTTATAACGAATCTAACATTTACTATTTGAATAATTTCTGGGTGAATTGCGCGAGATAAATACGCCAATTCTTCCAAATATGCCCCTCGCCCGTTTCAACGTATGTGAACGGATAACTGTGGTCGGTCAGATATTTTCGATAATCAGTATTTGCCTTGTAAAGAAAGTCTGCATTACCGATTCCTATCCAATAGAGTTTAGGTTTCTTGGCGAATTGAATTTTCAGTTTGGCATCTTGATTCTGATAAATTTCGCATGTCGTATTTCCGTTGGGCATGATAGCGGCAGAGAACAATCCTACATAGTCGAACAAATCGGGATACTCTGCCGAAATGAATTTGGAATGAAACCCACCCATTGACAATCCGCATATTGCCCGGCTACTCTTTTGTGCGATTGTGCGATAGTGACTGTCCATGTATTTCACAATATCCGGAAATGCCTTTTCGAAAGAACCTTCCATTGTCTTGGGAAGTTGTGTGGTAGGTTGCTGCAATCCTAGAGAAGATTCTCCGGGTGCGGCTTCTTGTGCAGCATTTCCATTGGGCATTACTACGATCATGGGTTTGATCTTACCTTGAGCTATCAAGTTGTCGAGTACTTGCGATGCTCTGCCGAGAGCTATCCATGCTTCTTCGTCTCCTCCCATACCGTGAAGTAGGTAAAGTACCGGATAACGCTGTTTCTGGCTGTCTTCGTATCCAGCCGGAGTATAAACAGTAAGACGACGTTTCATGCCCAATGCCGGGCTGTTATACCAAGCACGAGCGACTGTACCATGAGGAACGTTGTTGACATTGTATAGATCGCCGGGCGTACCACCGATAATAAAAATGTTAGTCACATTTGTCACGTCGCGGTTCATGTACACGTTGCTGGGATCTAGCACCCTCACTCCGTCAACGATAAAGCTGTAGCTGTACAATTCTGAAGCCAAAGGTGCAGCCGTTGTGAACTCCCAAATACTATCTTTGTTCATCGTCAAGTTTTCGATGCCGGGAGCGTCGAATTTACCATACGGAGTATCTACCTTCTGCGTAGGTAGAAAGTCACCTGTGATTTGAACAGTGGTAGCTTTGGGCGCTTTGAGCCTGAAAGTTACGTTGTTGTCGCTATGAATGTCGGGTGATTTGATACTGATAACACCCCAAATAGCTTGTTGTGCAAAAGCTGTTGCACAAAAAAATAGTGAAGTCACTAATAGATTAATTCTTTTCATCTTCTTGTTGATACATTATTTAGTATAAAAATTTCTTGATATAAAAGGAAGACAGGTATAAAGTGCCGAATGCCAATATTCCCATTCATGTTGTCCATCTCGCACTCTGAATTCGCAAGGAATGTGAGCATTGCGCATGGCTTGATAGAATTCGATATTTCGGTCCAATAGAAAATCATCATCTCCGCAATCGACAAACCAATTGACACTACGCAATTCTTGTTTGATTGCCTCCGTAGCATTCAATACATATTTAATGCAACTATTGTCTCTCACGGATTTGGTAAGAATTCCTATTTTTGTATTAATTGGTGGATCTTTAGATGGGTCTCTATCAGGAATATCGACCAGTGCACTCATGGCATAGCATGACGAGAACATGTCCGAATGATGCTGAGCATACATCGTACATCCTCCTCCACCCATTGATAAACCGGCTATGGCCCGATGCCCTTTGTCGGCAATAACTCTATACGTTTGTTCTATATAGGGCATGAATTCTTTATAGAAAAATGTTTCGTATTGCCAACCCGGCATATTGAAATAACCATTCCATGCGCCGGATTGCATATTGCCTCCTGCGTTCGGACTTACAATGATCATTTCGCAAGCTTCTCCCGATCTCATGAGAAGATCAGCTACATCTTTCACATGCCCACGCAGAAACCAAGCATCTTGTGTATCTGACATACCGTGTAGTAAGTAGAGGATAGGATATCTCTTATCGCTATTCACATTATAACTTTTGGGTAGGTAGATATTAAATTTCCGATAGCAGTTTAGTGCTTTGCTATAAATGGAATCGCAGACAACTTGGCTTTGTGGTACATTAGCCGATTGCGAGAAGCTTTCTAACGATAGAAAGAGAATGGATAATACTAACAGAGTTCTTTTCATGCTATATTTATTTGATTAATTCACTGTGATTGTTCCAGTGTACTGGGCGAAAACACTTCCACTATCGATGGTGACAGTATAAACACTTCCGTTTAGCACGACTTTTATTGTCCCCGTGGTCAAATAGTTTGCTGTACTTGCGACGTTGTTGTTTACTGAATACCATCTGGAGCCAGCATCATAGGTCCATGATTGGTATTGCCCCAAGTATCCTGCCGTAAAGTTTCCGACCGCTTCCGAACCGTTTACAACCGGCGTATACGTTCTAGGTGTGAGCGTAGACGAAGAACAGATCAACGAAATGTCTGCATAGTCGCCTGTGCCTACGATTGTTGTACTCCAACCGTTAGATTGGGCGCTTAGTCCGTCAGTCCCCAGAATCAGTTCTATCGCTGTATAGTTTGCAGCGGCTGTTGCCTTTGCCGTTAATACTTGAGTGAGCGTTTCCGGTTGTGGCTCTATATAATTCAGTTTACCGTTGAAGTGTACTCTTACTACTGACTTGTCAGACATCACCAATACTCCATCTATCGAATAGACAAGATCGTCGGCTTTCGTTACAGTGATATTGGCATCAGAAATGGTCGCGGTCGAACTGCCGTTGGAATAACTGGTGTTGTCGCTTACAAAGTTGCCAATAACTGCCGTCGATGCTGTTGCCAAGGTATATGTACGAGCTTCGAGATACCATGTGTTTGCACAACAGAATTGAGCAGTGAAAACCTCATTGTTTTCACCGGTGAGCTGCACAGTGAAGTAACGCATCGACCCGTCTGTACTCTTTACATCCGATAAAGATTTTACTGTGTTGAGAGTTACATCTTTAGGAATGGGATATTTTCCGGATAAGCCGTCAATGGCATTGTTCTCACAACTACAGAGAAACAATGTGATCATCAGACTTAAATTTATTATTTGAAATATATTTTTCATTGTTTTATTGTTATTGGAAATGAATAAAAAACATTGTTAGATAGAAACTTACCAACCAGAATTTTGTACAATATTGGTGTTTAGATTGACTTCGGTGGATGGGAAAGGCAGTAGATTGTTGCGTTCTTTAAAACCGTATTTCCCTTCCGAATTGTAACTCTTGTATGTGACGTTACCGTTGGAATCGAGTGTCGGACAGTTGAGCCCTTGTGTACCCATAAACTTTTCTCCCAATCCCCATCTTATCAAGTCTTGATAGCGTGTGCATTCGAAACAGAGTTCCAATCGTTTTTCATTAATAATATCATCGAGGGTGATACCTGTCTTTGTAGCCACTTTAGCTCGAGTACGTACTTCATTCAAGTCTTTATCGGCCAACTGTTGGTCGCCTGCGTTAAGATTTGCTTCTGCTGCAAGCAATAAGACTTCGGCATAGCGCATCCAACGTATATTATTATTGTCGGCAAAACCATATCCGGCAGCAGGGACTTCTCCCTTTTTAACTCTAATTTTCCAAGTAAAGTAACCTTCATTGATAATTGTTTTTCCCGAGTTGATGGTATTGCCCAATTTTATCATCTGCGGATATGTTTTCATCGTTTCATTCAGGCGGTATCCGTCGGTACCCTCTTCGGCTACAAAGGCATCATATAAGTCCTTTCGTGGATTACAAAATCCCCATCCCGTAGAATATACGTCCGATGAGATGGTCATACAATCCGTACGCCAGCCTATCATTAACTGATATATACTGCTATTATCCCATACATTTGTGGCGTCGTCGACTCTGTTGCTTTCAAAGAGACTTTCTCTATTATTCTTATGGTCATAAGAGAGTATGTCACTATAGTCTCCCTGATATAAGCCATAAAGTCCCGAATTAACGACTGCGTTGAGTTGTTCGGCAGCTTCTTTGTATTTTTTCTGCCATAGGTAAGCTTTGCCTAGCAGTGCTTGAGCAAACTGTTTGGTCACCCTATAGTTTGTATTATCATCGATACTCGATTTTTGCGTCAAAGAGTTTGAATTGATCGCTTCTGTTAAGTCTGTATTGACTAGATTCCATAATGCTTCGGGCGATCCGTTGGGTTGATTATATTCAGAAGCTTCTAATTCGTGGTCCACAAGTGGCGGAGTACCCCACATGGAGATCAGTTCGAAGTAGGCAAATGCTCGAAAGACTTTGGCTTCTGCTCTCATCTGTTTCTGAACATCTGTCTCCTCTGGAATGTGTCCCAAAGCGACATTCGAAGCATAAATAATACCATAATAGGATTCGAAGACACTTTTCAAGAAGTCTTGTCCTGCGTCGAAAGTATATTCGTTTACTGCTTCGAGCTGGGAGTTGTCTCCACGTCCTCCTCCACCTGCCCAAAAGTCGTCTGATAGCATATTCTTTAGCATCTTATAGTTGTACTCCATACCACGCAATTTGATATAGATAGTCGTTATAGCCGTTTCTGCTTCGGCGTCGGTCTTATAGTATGTGTCATAAGAGAGAACGCCATGTTGTTCCAGGTTCAAATTATCGCTGCATCCTGTTGAGAAAAATCCCAGCGCGATAAATAATATCAAAGTTATATATTTTGATTTCATTTCTTACTATTTATTAATCATTGTTTTCATCTTTTGTCAGAAAGTAATACTTATTCCGCATACAACTTTTTTCGATGTAGGGTAACTTCCTTTATCTACACCAAGTGCAGAGCCCACTCCTGTAACTTCCGGATCAAATCCTTTGTACTTTGTGAAAGTAAAGAAATCTTCTAAAGAACCATATATTCTCAGGTTACTGATGCATATCTTCTTCAGTAAGCTTACTGGCAGTGAATAGCCCAATTGTATCTGTTTGATTTTAAAGTAAGAACCGTCATAAACGGAAGCACTCGAAGTAAAGTACTTGGACATATCGTTTGCTCCGGCTCGCGGACGAGTTCCATTGGTATGCGAACTGGTCCAGCGATCGGCAGTGAATTCTGTCAATTTATTGACCATATAGTCCGCTCTGTCCAAACAGCTATAAATATCGTTGCCTTTTGAACCTGTACCAAATACGATGAAGTCCAATCCTTTCCATGCTGCTGTCAATGTAATGCCATAGGTAAAATCGGGAATTCCTTTTCCTATATACGTCTTGTCTTTATCTGTAATTGTACCGTCTTTGTATGTATCTTCGAAAGTAGGATCTCCTGTCTTCGAATCGATTCCTGTAAATTTGTATCCATAAAAATACCATGCAGGTTGTCCTTTCTTGAAACGTGTAATGGCTCCATAGGTATGGAAAGTTGTACCGTCGATGGCATCAAGTGTTTGGTGCAGATAGGTAACTTTGTTTTTTAGTGTAGCAATATTTCCGCGGATGCTATAACGAAAATCACTGATATGATCCTGCCATCCAAGTTCTATTTCTACTCCCTTATTTGTTATATCTCCGGCATTGACGGGAGATGCCGTATTGCCCACAATAGTAGAAGGAGTGATGCCTGTCACGATTAGATCTTTGGTCTTTTTTGTATAATAATCGAATGACAAAGACAAGCGGTTATTCAAAAAATAAGAATCGAATCCCAAGTCTGTTTGTTCGGATGTCTCCCATTTTAGTTGATCATTTCCAGTTGACGACGGCAGATAGCCATAATTGTAGCTTAGGCTATTGCCGAAAGGATAGCTTCCTGTAGATGAAATTACATTGTCATAAAGGTAATTACCCAATGATGCCGTTGAACCATTTTGTCCCCAGCTTAATCTGAGTTTCAGCGTTGAAAGCCAATCACTCGTGCTTTTCATAAACTTTTCTTCCGATAATACCCATCCTAAAGAGAATGCCGGGAAATATCCCCAACGTTTGTCTACGGGCAAAACGGAGTTGTCGGCTGCATCTGCGCGCAATGAGAACTGTGCGAGGTATTTGTTTTCGTAATTGTAATTTAGACGACCGAAATAAGATAAATTTCTAGTATAGATAGGCTCACCTCCGCTGAGGGCTTTTGTTGCCGAACTGGTAGCGTATGCAAAATAGTAAAATAGAGGATCGTCTCTTTTGACACCGAGATCTGTATCAGAACCGGTGATAGAACCGCTAAGGCTAAATGAGCGTGTTTCGCTGTAGTGCGTACCTAACATTGCTGTTATCGTGTGCTTGCCCAATGAGAAGGTGTAGTTTGCAAAGTTCTCCCATTGGAAATAGGTTGGTGTTGTCGTGGCGGCATTGACAGACATAAACTTCTGGTGCGAAATAGTATTTGCCCAATAATCGTTTGAATAACCATAGGTCTCTGTAGCCGACAGGAGGTATCCTAAACGTGAAGTGACCACTAATCCTTTAATAGGCTTAAAGTTCAAAAATGTAGAACCATTGATATTGAATCCGCGATTGTCCGAAAAGCTTCGATCGCGCATGATTAAGGGATTGAGGTTTTCGTTAGTAGCGAATGGTGAAACGCCATAATAATTCCCTTTTCCATCGGAAAGTAGAGTTGCGTATGCAGAGCCGCCATTCAATATTGTTTTCATATTGTCGGGCATATCGTTTACCGTATAAGTAGCTTTTGTCAATGGATCGAGTTGCAACACAGACAGTAAAAGGCTATTGTATTCACTGCCTTCGCTGACAGTGCGCATCTTGTAATATTCTATTTGGTTGTTTGTTCCCAGTTCCAGCCAAGGCTTGATATTATAATCGGCATTGACCATTCCCGTGAAACGTTTATATATATCATTATTGCCTACTACCATACCGTTATTATCAAGATAGGTCAGCGAAGTATAAAGTGAGCCTTTGTCTCCACCGCTTTGAAAAGTGAGGTTGTGGCGTTGCATTATAGATGACTCAAAAGCCACCTTTGTCCAATCGGTATTGGTCTTTCCATCCCAGTATTTATATACACCGGTTTCGGTGAGCTTTCCTGCATCAATATAATAATCAATGTATTGTTCGGCATTCATCACCTTTGGAACTTTGCTCAAACTTTGGGAAGTGAGTTGAAAATCATAGGTGATTTTTCCGTTACCTTTGCCCTTTTTTGTCGTAATCAGAACAACGCCATTGCCTGCTCTAGAGCCATAGATGGCTGCCGATGCAGCATCTTTCAGAACTTCCATAGACTCGATGTCATTCGGATCAATGCCACTTATGTCGCTACTAATACGCCCATCGACAACGAAGAGAGGATCGCTGCTGCCGTTTGAACTGATACCCCGAATGCGAATAGTGGGAGAAGAGCCGGGACGTGCCGATGCAGAGAGTACCTCGACACCGGCAGTTTTGCCCTGTAAGGCTTGACCGGCGGTAGTGATGGTTCGGGCTACCATATCTTCAGATTTCACTTGCGATACCGAACCGGTAAGCGAACTCCTCTTTTGCACGCCATAACCTACAACGACGACCTCATCGAGTGTCTTGCTGTCTTCGCTCAAAGAGATATTAAGAATAGGAGTATTAACCACTTTTTGTACAGTCTGATAACCTACATAGGTAAAGATAAGTGTTGCACCCTTGTTTACTGTCAAGGCATAATGGCCATTGAGATCGCTCATTATACCGTTAGAAGTGCCTTTTTCCATGATGCTGACACCGATTAAGGGATCTTGTGTTTTCTGATCGACAATGCGTCCACTTACTTTGAACTTTTGCTGGGCAAAAGCATGAGGGATGCACATTAACATGATAAAGACTAATAATACTAGCCTTCTACATTCATAGTGTTTTAAAGATTGTCCCATTTGGCATTTTGAATTTTAGGTTAATGGATAAGGATTCATAGTGTTTTCTAGCTATGTGCTCCTTTTGATTTTAATGCCCCAAAGTTAGGCCCATTTATTTGTTTCAGTTTTCCGAAACGTTCAAATGTGTTTCATATCTGTTTTTCGAATTTATCTATCTGTTCAAAATCTTTTCGATTTCATCAAAACGTGCTGAATAACACAAACTTTCCACAATCTTTTGGGTAGTACCAAAAGGTTATTTCACTATTTTTGTGCATGTCTAACTGCTATTTATTATGAAAATACCACGTTCGTCTCTTCTATTGTTTGTCTTGTTGGCTCTATTTGCCTGCAAAAATGTGAAGCAAGAAACCGAAAGGACTAAAAGCCGTATTGTTTCTAATCAAATTTCCAATCAGTTTGTCACTTCCTTTTGTGAGGATCGTTTTGGTCATGTTTGGGTTGGAACGATTAGAGGGGTCAACAAATGCTTGGGCTATCAGTTTCAGCAATACTTCAATTCGGACGATGATAGTTTAAGTATCCCCGACAATCAGGTGAGGCGTATTTTCCGCGATTCTAAAAATAGGCTTTGGATTTGTACTTCAGCCGGTGTTTGTTATTATACAGACAAAGATTCTTTCCATCGTGTTCCTATCGAGTGGACCAACAAGAATGCAGTGGGCATTATGGAAGATAGTAAAGGTAGGATATTTATCAACCTTATTCCTTCTATTTTTGTGTTTAACGAAAAATTGGATAAGTTTGAGCTTGCCATACCCAATGCAAATGCCGAAAAAAGTTTCTCCAATACTTGCTTTGTCGATCCTAATGACAATATATGGTGTATAGGATTGGGACATGTGAATTGTTATCAGCACGATACGTACAAGGAATTGAAATCGTTGGCAACCGGTGCTTATATTCAGGCTCCTTTTATGGACAAACTGGGGCGCTTGTGGTTTGCATCCAATAATAAATTGTATTTGCTTAATACGCGGACCTTTCAATTTATGTCTTTGCCGCCTGAGCTTATTTCCAATCCTCTGTTCGTTGGTTCCACCGTAAATGGAATAGCCGATTATGTTGCCGGCACTTCCATGTTGTTCAGTACCTCGAAAGGGTTGTTTTTTTATGATTATCGTCATCATACCCTTATTCATCAGTCTGATGCACGCTTTCCGTTCGTGCTCCCACCTTCGTTTGCAGTCATATCGATGTATGTGGACTCTCAACAGAATCTATGGTTAGGGTCCACCGACAAAGGACTTATTGTGAAATATCGGCATAAAAATCGCTTTAACGATAACAGTCTCTTACGAACAATGGTAGAGCATAAATCTATTTTGGGTTTGGCTCCTATTTACGATAAAATTTGGATGTCCACCGGTTTTGATAAAATGTTTGTTTACGATAAAAACAAAAATACGATTGACGGTATCACTCTTCCCTTTCTTTATTCACACAATGATGCTTCGAATTTGTTTGTAGACAGAGAACATCATTTATGGATTGCAGAATTCTTTAATGGAGGGTTGCACAAGTGTAGTGTCGATGGTGGGCGTATTAACCTCATAAAATCATATCGCCTTCCAGCTTCTATCTTTTCAATGGTGCAAGACGAGAAGGGTGTTATTTATGCGGGAGGTTACACTCCTTCTATCTTCGTTCTAAATCCGGGCGATCAGAGCTTTAATCCTATACCTCTTTGTGCGAACAAATTTACGTTTTGTACTTCCATCATTCCTTTAGAAGATGGGAAGCTAGCCATCTTCTCTTTTGATAATGATATTCGGATATACGATCCTGTTTCGAAACAATCTCGCTTTATTCCATTCAGAAAGTACGCCAAGCATAGTAAGATGATTCCTAATTGTACGTTTAAAGATAGAGATCATAATATATGGATTGGGACTCGTGGCAATGGGCTATTTATTTTATCCAAAGGTAAAATAACTCCTGTTGCGGGCAATTTTTGTTCGGATATTGCTTCTATAGAACAAGACAAGAAAGGAGATATATGGGTTAGTTCAATGTTTGGATTGAGCAAGTATGATTGCCATAGTAAGAAGTTTGTGAGTTATTATACCGAAAACGGTATCGGAGGCAATCAGTTCAACGATAGGGCTTCGTGTGTAACTCCCGATGGAACTGTATTTTTTGGAGGTACTCATGGGTTGACTTTCTTTAATCCTGCCAATCTTAAATTCAGACGCAATATTCCGTTGGTATTCGAGAGTCTCAAGGTCAATAATCAATTAATGTTACCTTCCAATGGCAATTGCATTGACAAAGCGATGATGTTCAATCCGGATGTTTATTTGAACTATGATCAACGTAGCTTCTCTATTTTGTTTGCTGCAATCGACTATAACGAATTCGATTGCGTTCACTATTATTATAAGATAGATGGATACGATAAATACTGGATTGATGCGGGAGCCAATCACGAAGCTTATTATTCTAACTTGCCATCCGGAAAATATACATTCAGGGTGAAAATAACAAGTAGCGATGAGAATGATATCATAGCCGAGAACTCTATTGTCATTCATGTAGCATGTGCTCCTTGGATGAGTTGGTGGGCAGTTTTGTTATATGTTTTTGTTGCAGGTCTGATTGGTTACTATGCATATCGATCCTTGTATAGAATCCGTTCCCAGAAAGAATTGATTCGTAGAACCGAACGAGAAAAAGAAGCAGAGCTACACACGAATCAAATGAACATGCGCTTTTTCTCCAATATCTCTCACGAATTCCGGACGCCACTTACTATGATTTCCGGTCCCATTACTTCGCTCTGCAATGATCATCGCATTTCTGGTGAGCCTAAACAATTGCTGGGTATTGTGCAACGTTCTGTCAATCGGATGCTTCGACTTGTCAATCAGTTAATGGATTTTCAGAAACTGGAGAACGATGTCATCAGGCTGAAGGTGCAGAAAAGTGATATTATTTCAAGCCTTCGAGATATTGTTGCCATATTTAAGGTCAATGCAGACGAAAAAGAAATCAATCTTGCTCTACATGGATTTGAAGACACCTACATCACATGGTTTGATGCAGACAAGCTCGAAAAGATTTTAAATAATCTACTTTCCAACGCAATGAAATATACACCGGTTGGAGGTAGAATCGATGTGTTGTTTGATGCAACTGCTACCGAAGTAAAAATAAGTGTAGGCGATACCGGCCCTGGGATACCCGAAGATAAACAGAACGATATATTCAAACGGTATTATCAGGTAGAGAATCAGCAGGCGTATTGCAATTGGGGGACAGGCATTGGGCTTTATTATGCTAAACGTTTGGTCGAACTTCATCATGGCGCTATCTCTGTAGCGAATAAAGAAAATGGAGGATCGCTGTTTACGATAACTCTGCCTATTGGAGATGATGTCTATTCGGAAGAAGAAAAACTGCTGAAAGAAGATCCTCAACTGATTGTTCGCGATAAGGCGATCGCTATCCCGCATATCGAAGAGAAAGAAGAGCAATGCGTCGATCGTCCTACGATACTTGTTCTGGACGATGATCCTGAAGTGGCGAATTATATGCGAACCTATTTGTCGGCTTACTTCCATGTAGAGTGCAAGTTCGATGCCAAAAGTGCATATAAGGCTCTCGATGAAATATCCCCCGACTTGATTGTTTGTGATGTTTTGATGCCCGAAGTAGATGGCTATCAATTTTGCAGAATGGTGAAACAGAACATTTCTTATTGTCATATTCCTGTGATACTACTTACTGCCAAAACGCTAGTCGAAGACCAAGTGAAAGGACTCAACGAAGGAGCCAATGCGTATGTGACGAAACCCTTTGATCCATCCTATCTGTTGGCACTCATCGAATCGCAACTCAAAAACCAAGAGAATCTGCGCAATGTTTTGGGACATGCTACCGAAACCAAGAATATAGATTCGGCTTTTTTGTCCGATCACGACAGTGTTTTTATGAATGAACTTTATCAATTAATGGAGAAGGAGTTATCCAATTCGGAGTTGAACATTACGAAAATAACCGAGGTGATGCACATTAGTCGCACTAAATTTTATTATAAAATGAAAGGCCTGACAGGTATGAACCCCAACATCTTCTTCAAAACGTATAAACTCAACAGGGCGGCCGAACTGATTATTGAAGGACGGCACAATATTTCCGAAATAGCCGATATGACAGGTTTCAGTACATTGTCTCATTTCTCTTCGAGTTTTAAGAAGCATTTTGGTATAACACCGAGTGAGTATAAGTAGCTATTTAGTCTTGTGAAAATCAAACGATGTTGTATGCTAAACATGCGTTGGTTAATATCATAACTTCTGAAGTGCTTTTCAAAAGTTATGAAGTACACTCATTATGTATAAATAGGCTTCTCAACTGTATGTAGAGCTATATTTAGATCGAGTCTAAACAGACCCCTGTCGGAAATAACGTTCATACAGTATACTCTCGAGCCGATTTCGGAACCTTTTTTCGCTGGCGTTGTATACGGTGCATTGCTAACATACTGTTGGATAATGCGTAATGGTGTCATACGGAAGTGGCAAAGATCCTTAAAAACAAAACTTTTGATACTGATTTCTATTCCTTGCGACATAAAACGACATACGACACTTTCGACTTATCATTGTGAGTCAAAAGTGTCGTATGTTAGTTTTTTCGGTGACGTCCTTATGTTTTTTTGAAAACGTATGGACGAAAATATTTTTAGGGGCATATGTCGTTTTGAAGAGGTAAAAACATCGATTTACTGTCTGATGTCCCCCCTTCAGAACTAAAAACAAGCTTAAAGCAAAGCTTTGATAGCCGCCTCCAGATTCTTAATGTTATTGCTATTTGCCTTCAGCTCGTTGTTGCGATTTATCAAGAAGAAAGTTGGTATCTTCTTCACATTATATAGATTGGCAATGCTCGAATTGACACCATTTTCATCGCGCACACAAATCCATGGCAAATTGTCGGCAGATGTCTTCCAGAAATGTTCATCGGCATCGAGCGAAACCTGATAGATTTGAAGCCCACTAGCAGCGTATTTCTTATATAGTTCGCGAAGCTTGAGGTTATGAGGAGCGGCAACAGCACTTTGATAAACGGTAAAATCTAGTAATACGACTTTACCTTTCAACGAAGTAAGACGTTGGATATTGCCATGGAGATCTCTTAGACTAATATCGATAACGCCAGCCTCTTGAACCTTGTTTTGAGGCAATTCAAGCACTTTTTGGTGAGGAGCATGAGTATTTCTCATACCCTTTATAACTATATTATATAAATTCTTAGAGCGTTCAGAGTTAGGATACTTAATATCCAAGCTAGTTGCTACTGCTCCAAAACATTTAATATCTTCCTTACTATTCAACGGATCGAAGATCAAATAATTGTTGAGCTTCTGAAACAAAGCAAAGTAAGCATACGTAGCATCCGGATGAGCAAAGATATAATTCAATTTCACATCATCCTTATAACGTTTCATCAAATCATTTACTTTGGCTTCATAAATATCGTTAGTAATCGTTCCGGATTGAACAGCTTTTGCCAACGAATCGATCGTATTTTGCAACTGAATTTGCTTCAATGTAAGCTCTTTAATCTTGATACAATTGGCCGAACCTTCCACCGAATAATTTGTAGAGAAGTTGTTATACTGAGTTTTTACAGTAACCGTTTCGGTAGAATCGATAGAAAGATTGATAATTTTATCGCCTATCCTTAACCTATAAAATTCAGGAGATTCGGGACGTTTACCGCTGAATTCAAACGAACCATCACCTTTTAGTTTGGCTGAATCAAGAGGAACGATACTTCCCAAACCAGACGATTCGAAATAAATAGTCTTTCCATCCGCGTTGGCTACTTCGCCTTGAATATTAAATTTAGACTTTGAATTACAAGCACATAAAGCCAGCACGACTATTGAGGCACAAATTATCTTTTTCATCATTGATCATTGTTATTTTAAAACGCAAATATACTGCTTTTCATATTTATTCAAACAGTTTTGCCCCTGCATTTACTTAAAAAAGTATTTTAATCAAACTTTTTTATCTCATTTACACCAAATTGGATGAATATTATGTATCTTTGCGTCAATTTTAGACGAAATAGATTAAATATTTTTTATGATCAAACCGATTGTTAAAACAATCGAGTTAAGTGATGGTAGAACCATCAAACTCGAGACGGGAAAATTGGCAAAACAGGCAGATGGTTCTGTTATGCTAACCTTGGGCAAAACCATGTTGTTAGCTACTGTTTGTGCCGCTAAAGAGGCAGTTCCCGGAACAGATTTCATGCCGTTACAGGTAGAGTACAGAGAAAAATTTGCAGCTTTTGGCCGCTTTCCAGGCGGTTTTACCAAACGTGAAGGTAGAGCGTCCGACTATGAGATACTTACTTGCAGACTCGTAGACCGTGCTCTTCGCCCATTATTCCCTGCAGACTACCACTGCGAGGTATACGTTAATATTATTCTTTTCTCGGCAGACGGTGTCGATGTACCTGATGCTTTGGCTGGACTAGCAGCTTCGGCCGCTCTTGCAGTATCAGATATTCCTTTCGAAGGACCTATCTCTGAAGTACGTGTTGCTCGAGTTGACGGCAAGTTTGTTGTTGATCCTACTTTCGACCAATTGGCTAAAGCAGATATGGATATTATGGTAGGTGCCACCTACGACAATATCATGATGGTAGAAGGCGAAATGGATGAATGCTCCGAAGCAGAATTGCTCGAAGCAATGAAAATAGCTCACGAATCTATCAAACTTCAGTGCAAAGCCCAAATGGAATTGGCTGAAGAAGTAGGTTCTACTAAAAAACGCGAATATAGTGACGAAATAAACGACGAGGATCTTCGCAAAGAGCTTCACGACGCCACCTATTCCAAATGCTACGCAATTGTAGAAGCAGGAGACAAAGGCAAACACGAAAGAGAAGATGCGTTTGCTGCTATTCGCGACGAATTCAAAGAAAAATACAACGAGGCAAATAAAGAGAACCTCTCTGAAGAGGAACTTGCAGAGAAGAACGCTCTGATAGATCGCTACTACTCTGACGTAGAGCGCGAAGCGATGCGCCGCTGCATCCTTGACGAAGGCAAACGCCTTGACGGACGTATTCCTAGCGAAATCCGTCCTATATGGGGCGAAGTTGGTTACCTTCCCGGCCCTCACGGTTCGGCGATTTTCACACGCGGTGAAACTCAATCGCTGACTTCGGTGACACTAGGAACCAAAGACGACGAAAAACAAATAGACAACGTACTCGACCAAAGCAAAGAGCGCTTCTTGTTGCACTACAACTTCCCTCCTTTCTGCACAGGCGAAGCTAAAGCTCAACGTGGCGTAGGCCGTCGTGAAATTGGACACGGCAACTTGGCTCACAGAGCTCTGAAACGTATGATCCCAAAAGATTATCCGTATGTAGTTCGTGTTGTATCAGATATATTGGAATCGAACGGTTCTTCTTCAATGGCAACTGTTTGTGCCGGAACAATGGCATTGATGGATGCAGGTGTTCCTATCAAAAGACCTGTTTCGGGTATTGCAATGGGACTTATCAAAAACCCTGGAGAAGACAAATATGCTATCCTCTCTGATATCATGGGTGATGAAGATCACTTGGGTGATATGGACTTCAAGACAACAGGTACTTGCAACGGTCTGACAGCAACGCAGATGGATATCAAATGTGACGGACTTAGCTTTGAAATCTTGGAAAAAGCATTGATGCAAGCCAAACAAGGCCGCGAACATATATTAGGCAAGATTCTCGAAGTAATTCCAGAACCTCACACAGATCTTAAAGATCATGCTCCACGTATTGAGAATTTAATCATCCCGAAAGAATTCATTGGAGCCGTAATAGGCCCGGGCGGTAAAATCATTCAAGGTCTTCAAGAAAAGACTGGCGCCAACATCTCTATCGAAGAAGAAGGCAATACTGGAAAGATCGAAATTTCTGCAGTAAACAAACAGAGCATCGAAGAAGCTGTGAAAATGATCAAAGCAATTGTTGCCGTTCCAGAAGTTGGAGAAGTATACAAAGGCAAAATTCGTTCGATCATGCCTTATGGTGCTTTTGTTGAATTCCTACCAGGGAAAGATGGTCTACTCCATATATCCGAAATAGATTGGAAACGTCTTGAAACTGTAGAGGAAGCAGGTCTTAAAGAAGGTGATGATATTGATGTGAAATTACTCGATATTGATCCGAAGACCGGTAAGTTCAAACTTTCTCGTAAAGTATTGCTTCCACGTCCCGAAGGAATGCCCGAAGCTCCCGAAAGAGAACGCAGACCTCGTGGCGAACATAGCAATCACGGACCAAGAAGAAATGACGGACCGCGTACTCATCAAGAAGATGAAAATAAAGACTAAGCAATAATCTTCGCATCAACATGCGATAAGATAATAAATAAAAATAGCCGGAGCTTAAAAGTTCCGGCTATTTTTTTACCCATTAAATTAGGACGACAAGAGAAGACCTCAGTTCGGGATAAGTAGTTAGAATAAAGAAAGTTGTTTTGTGTTTTCAAAGGTATATCCCATAAGCGCTTTAGGTTTGTTCTCAAAGAAGCAGTATGCTCCTAATGCGGAGATGAGATTCATGATGAAATTATTGATGGAACGATGTCTGGAATGTACAATTTGTGCACTATTCTTCAAAAGATCATTGATCGTTTCAA
>JAYRGW010000046.1:0-29677 GCA_041907665.1 Bacteroidaceae bacterium | reverse complement strand
AATTTTCACCATGTGAAAATCGAATATTCACTGAAGATAAGGAAAATTTGATGGCTTGAAATATATTGCAATCTCTGAAACTTTAAAAAGAGGATGTAACATAATCTTTAATATGATACACCCTCTTTGTACTCAGACCCGGGGTCGAACCGGGATGAGTTGCCCCACTGGTGTTTGAGACCAGCGCGTCTACCGATTCCGCCATCTGAGCGTTTGCGGTTGCAAAGATACGCATTATTTTTTTCCCTGCAAACATTTTGCTAAAAAATGGTCATAATTTTAAAAACATCTCGAAATATTTCCTCATCTTGAAATAATCTTTTACTTTTACGGAGTACTTAATTTTAATATCACAACTCACAATGGATAAAAACAACTGTTATTGTGTGATAATGGGTGGAGGCGTCGGAAGTCGTTTCTGGCCATGTAGCCGTAAGAGTTTGCCGAAGCAGTTCCTCGATTTTTTTGGCACGGGGCGCTCGCTTCTACAACAAACGTTCGACAGATTCAATAAAATCATCCCTACAGACAATATTTTCATTGTCACCAATGTTTTGTATGCCGATTTAGTCAAACAGCAGCTTCCTCAAATAAAAGAAGATCGCATTCTATTAGAGCCCGCACGACGCAATACCGCGCCTTGTATTCTCTGGGCTTCATATCATATTAGAGCCATCGACCCTAACGCCAATATTGTAGTGGCCCCATCCGATCACCTTATTTTGAAAGAGGACGAATTCACTCAGGCAGTGCAACGCGGGCTCGAATTCACTTCAAAAGAAGACAAACTGCTTACGTTAGGTATCAAGCCCAATCGTCCCGAGACCGGATACGGATATATTCAGATAGCCGAACAGGTAGGCGACAATTTCTATAAAGTTAAGACATTCACTGAAAAGCCAGAGTTGGAACTCGCCAAACTGTTTGTCAGTACCGGAGAATTTTATTGGAACTCGGGATTATTCATGTGGAATGTAAACAGTGTCATCAAAGCGAGTGAGAAATTACTCCCCGAAGTAGTTCTGAAACTGAACGCACGAAGCGACGTATTCAATACTCCCGAAGAACAAAATTACATCAACGAAGTATTTCCTACTTGCCCGAATGTATCCATCGATTTCGGGTTAATGGAAAAGGCCGATAATGTATTTATCTCATTGGGCGACTTCGGTTGGTCCGATTTAGGTACCTGGGGATCTCTTTACGATCTATCGGACAAGGATGAGCACCAAAATGTCACCCTGAAATGCAAGTCGATGACCTACAACAGCAGCAACAATATTATCGCTATGCCCGAAGGGAAATTGGCTGTTATTGACGGTCTGGACGGATATCTTATAACCGAAAACGACGACGTGTTACTTATCTGCAAAAAAGACGAAGAACACACGATTCGAAAGTACGTCAACGACGTTCAGATAAAGTACGGAGACGAATATATTTAAGACACGTTGCGTGGGTCGCCTGTAAAAGCAAAGGGGCTTAAACAGTATCAACAGATGATTTAAAAAACAGACGTATGTCACTGCCATAACTAACGGATGTTACTGCGGTAACTAACGGAAGTTATCCTGACAACTAACGTTAGTTTCTTCGACAACATCCGTTAGTTACCGTTGCGACATACGTCTGTTTTTTTGCAAGGTGAAACAAGGTCACAGTCGCCGTTGTCGTATGTTAGTTTTTTCGGTGACGTCCATACGTTTTCCGAAAAACTAACATACGACAACATTTTTAGGAACATATGTCGTTTTGGAAGGACAAAGACAATACAGATTTGTTGAAGTCGTCGGTTCTTACCGATACTTAAAGATACCTTGTGTAGATATGTAAAACCTCGTTTTTTCTATTCTAGTTACGAAGACATTGCTGTCACCGTTACTGGCTGTATATCAACATTATACGTACACACGACGTCAAAACGGGACACGAAAAGCATGTCTTCTCCCAGAGAATCAATGCGTTATGATTTCTCTCAATTGGGTCCTGATAATGGGCGATACAAGGAGGTGATGAAAGTTGGCGTGCGAGAATTCTTTTTTATACCCCGTTTTCAGAAGTGAACATGAAGAGCAAAACCGATACTATTTTAACCATACCGAAGTGATACTTTCAAATGCGCGGAATCGACACTGTGTTTCCCAAAAATGATAACGACGAACATAAAAATTCATAAGGACGAAACTAAAAGTTTGTAACTAGAAACATTTATTTTCGTCCTTATGAATTTCTTGCTGTTTATCAACGAATTACATACAGCACGTCTATATTATGGTTCTAATTCGAGTTATGTTCGAGCGATGGCACAACAGCAAGAATAGTGCCCTAAAATACGCTGTAGCCTATGTCTGGATAAGAAAGTATCAGAATATCGGAGAATGTGCACTTTGAAATCTGTTATGAAAAATGATTGTATGCAAAGCATTGTATCGTTGTATATTTCTGCTGAAATGGGATGAATACTCCAACTATTTGTATGGAAATAAGACAGCATCTATGCGAATATTCATCGATTCTTTTTTCAGCAATACAACTACACCTCCTAGATTTTACCAGTGAGCCGTTGTTGTACAAATAAACAGAGGCCCTATAAGTCATCGATAAAGACATATAGGACCTCTGTTTTTATAATAAAGCCTGTACTATTCCTTTTGCCACTCTTCACGAATAGCTTTGGCTACAGTCTCCATTTCTTCGTCCGACAATTTTAGTTTGGGATTAGAAAATATCATATCCGACTCCTTATTCATTGGAATCAAGTGGATATGTGCATGAGGGACTTCTAGTCCCAACACTGCTTCACCAACCTTCTTGCATGGAAATGCTCTCTTGATAGCCGCCGCAACGTGTTTAGCGAATACATGCATAGCCGCCAAATCTTCATCACTCAGATCGAAGATGTAATCTGTCTCTTGTTTCGGAACAATCAAGGTGTGTCCTTTTACCATTGGATTGATATCAAGAAATGCAAAGAACTTGTCATCCTCGGCTATCTTGTAGCAAGGTATCTCTCCTGCAATAATCCTACTGAATATTGATGCCATATCTACTAAAGTTTAGATAGAAATACCAATTACTTCCAAACGAATGATGCCTTTAGGTATCTTTATTTCGGCTACATCCCCGACTTTCTTTCCCAGCAGTCCTTGTGCAATAGGAGTATCTACAGATATTTTACCCGCTTTCAAGTCGGCTTCGCTTTCCGAAACGATAGTATAAGCCATCTTCATTCCGTTGGCAACATTCTTTATCTCTACCTTATTTAATATTTGTACACTATCGGTCTTTAATTTCGATTCATCAATGATTTTCGCATCAGCAATAGTGCTTTTCAGTTTGTTGATACGCATTTCGAGCATATCTTGAGCCTCCTTAGCAGCATCGTATTCTGCATTTTCCGAAAGATCGCCCTTGTCGCGAGCTTCAGCAATTTGTGCTGAGATGTGCGGACGCTCTACTCCCTCCAACTGTTTCAGTTCAGCAACTAATTTTTTGTACCCGTCTTCTGACATGTATGCCATGTTTTTTTCCTCCTTTAATTTTTTTATGATTAAATTTAGTGTACAACCAAAACAAAAAAGAATTCCGACACGCACATGCCGGAACCCTCATTGTTAAATTGTAAATGCAAAGATAAGTCTTTTAATTTGATTTGTCAAGTAAAAAAGTATGCTTTGAAACATAAATATATTCTTTTGTCCAATATATTAGTTCTTTACGACTTTTTATACTTTGATAAATCAGCACAATACGTAAAAACTTTTATTTGTATGCATCGTTTTGTTCAGTAGCCAAAGCACTATTGGCATTTATCTCGTCTTGCGAGATGGGCAATACTATTTTACCGAAAGTTCGATCTATGGTCTTGGCACGTTGGGTTACCGCTATACCACCGAATTCGTCATCGTAAGTGATGCTTTTGTTCGTGCGAATCATATCGAAGAAACGTTGTCCTTCGCCAAATAATTCTTTGCTACGTTCATTGAGTATCATATCGTCGCTCACTGTCGACGCTGTAGCGGGAAGAAGTTGAGGTGCTCTACAACGGATCTTATTAAGATAAGAAGCTGCTCCCGCAGCATCTGGCGTTGACGCATGCAATGAAGCCTCGGCGGCTATCAGATATATTTCGCTAAGTCTGATAACTTTCACGTTCACGGCCGTGGGTGAATCTTTACCATCACCTACTAGATCTGTTCCACCCATATATTTATAGCAACTTCCCAAATGCGCCTTTTCGCTTTCATCTTGTCCCATCACGCCCCAACGTACATCTGTAGCATCTTCGCCTAAGCGATTCAAGAAATAATCGCTTGCCATAAACCAACCAGCGGCACCACTCTTTAGACCTTCACGCATCAAATAGTAACCCAACGAGCTGGTACCCAAATCGGCCTCATTGGAATACATTGCCAATTCGAAAATACTTTCCGATCCGAATTGCTTTCCCCAGGACGCTACCCAACTTTCGGGAGTATAGAGGGTAAACACACCACTGTTTATAATCTCTTGCGATGCAGCGAGCGCTCCATCATAATCTTCCATGTAGAGCTTCACTCTTGCCTGTTCGGCAATATTGCCATAGTAACCGATATATCCGTTTTCCTGCTTCTTATTTTCGGCAAGCAATGTTGCACCTGCCGTAAGGTCGCTCAATATTTGTTTATAGATATCTTCTACTGAAGCGCGAGTAGGCTGAGCACTGGCCTCGAGAGTTTTGGTCACCAATGGCACCCCGTAACTGGTTTTATTGTAATTGTAGGGCAATCCGTAAAGCCTCACCAAATCGAAGTATACAAGTGCACGCAGTGTCAAGGCTTCTCCTTTATACTTATCGTAGTCGGTCGAACCATCAGTGGCTATCTTTGCAATATTCTCAAGCAGATTGTTGATTTGCATAATACAGTTATACCCCGTAGTCCAGAATCCACTATAAGAACCCGACGTTGCAGAGTGATTGAAAGTGTACATACCGTCCAATCCCCTACCCTGTGAGGCGATAGTCAGATCGCCCCCTTTGGCATCACCATACATTATGAAATTACGTCCGTAATAATTCGACGATGTCATAGTACGCATGATACCGTTTATAATGACTTTTGCATCCGAAGGTGTGGCAATAGCGTCCCCCGAGTTGGAGGCGTTAGTGGGTTCCATATCGAGAAAATTGTTGCACGAACTGAGCACAATCAAACTCAACACTGCTATAAAGTTATATAGTCGTTTCATCATTTTATCCTCCTATAAATTAAAATTTCAAATCCATTCCGAACACAAAAGATTTGCCCAATGGCGTTTCCCAACCTCGTGTACCATAGTCGTTTACTTCTGGATCGGCTTCTTTGTACTTACTCCATGTCAACAAGTTGGTCGTATTGAAGAATACTCGAGCATTTGCGATCCAAACCTTCTGTGTCAGAGTGCGGGGCAGCGTATAGCCGAACGACATGCTTTTCAGACGCAGATAGCTGGCATTGAAGATATGACGCGACGAATATTGTATGGCGTCTTCCAAATCGATGCCTCGAATTCGAGGTTGCGAACCGTTGGGGTTTGATGCCGTCCACATATTTTTATAGTAGCTTTTGGCTCTGATTCGTTCCCAATAATAACCGTCGTCAGCAACATCTTTATAAGCACCGTCATACAGACTGCCTCCTATCTTATAAGCGAAGTTCATATTCAGATCGAAGCCTTTATACGTCAAGTTGGTATTGAAACCGCCATATACATCGGGCACAGCATTGCCGATAATAGCATAGTTGGCGTTGTTATAATCATAAGTCGCCCCACGGCCGTTGTATATAAAGTCGCCCGAAGTTTTACTATTAGGATCGTTCACATAGTATACACTCCGACCATTCGTTTTGTCCACTCCAGCCCATTCGTAACCATAAAAAGCGAGTGTCGATTGTCCTTCGCGGTAAATAAACTGGGCACGATCGTCACCTCCCGTTGGATCATCCCATATAATATTAGAACCCTGATAGAGCTTCTTCACTTTACTGCTCAAGAATGATGCATTAGCCGAAGCTGTCCAAGTCAGATTGCGATTTTTGATAATATCGCCCGATATTTCTATCTCAAGCCCGTGATTATTGATGCGTCCTATATTTCTCAGCGTAGACGAGAAACCCGTAACCGTAGAAATAGGTACATCCTGAAGGAGATTTTTCGAAGTACGGCTATAGTATTCGATGCTACCACGGATACGGTCTTTCAAGAGGCCGAAATCAACTCCTACATTATACGTGTAGCTCGTTTCCCAAGAGAGTTTATTATCGGCAATCGTAGAGAGCGTGCCGCCCGGTTGACCCATGTATTTATCGCTATAGGTCACCAAGTTCATGTATCCATAATCGTTATTAGGCAACGTTCCGTTTACACCATACGAAGCTCTGAACTTCAAGGTGCTTACTGTAGGAAGATTTTCCATAAAGTTCTCGCCGTGTATATTCCAGGAGCCTGCGATGGACCAGAAATCACCCCATCGGCTACTTTTACTCAAACGCGACGAACCGTCACGCCTATAGCTCACCGAAGCATAATACTTCTCGGCATAATTATAGTCCAGTTTACTCAATACCGATAGCATCGAGTTGCCCCAGTTGTAACCGGAAGCCGAATAAGAACCGGCAGTCGAGATGGTGTGCAGCGTACTGGTCGGCAGATTTGTTCCCGTAGCACGACTATAGTCCGTCTTATTCTTTTCAGCTTCAAAACCAATCATTGCCTGCAAAGAATGAGAGCCGAACATCTGGCTGTAATTTGCCGTTGTACTCGATACCATTTTCTCATAAATAGTTCGCATTTCATCTATCTCTCCATTCTCAGAGGATGCGCTAAAATGATTGGCGCTATAATACAAATGGTCTTTCACATTGGTATTGTCGTACGAGAAAAGAGATCGCACATAGAGCGTAGGCATCAAATGAACCGTTACAGATTCCGTAGCCGAAAGCTTGTTATCGATAGAACTGTTTTCCCATTGTTTATTATAGTAGAGAGAATTGTACGCATAGCTTCCATATCTCGAAGTCCAAGGATTACCGGTTTTGTAATCGGTAGGCCAATACATGCCCCACAACAGATTTCGAGTTTGCATAAAAAGATTATCCGCCGTAGACCGAGTGTCATTATACCCCGAATTCGATGTATGGCTAATAGCCACATTCGTTCCAACTTCAAGGAAGTTGCCTACTTTGGTATTCAAGTTCAATCGCCCACTGAAACGGTCGAACGAATTGACTTTGATGCGCCCCTCGTCTTTTGTGTAACTAAAAGAGGTATAATAGTTTGTCGTAGGTGATGCCCCACTCACCGAGAAACCATAATTCTGATACGTAGCCGTCCTGAAATAGGCCTTATTCCAATCGAAGTAATGACCCGCTCTACCGGAATTATCGTAGTCGCTGATAGTAATAGCCGCATCAAGGCCTGTACTACCCGAAGAGAACTGATAACCGTGCTTATTGAATTTCTTATTCAACTGTCCCAGAGCATACGCGTTGGCCACTGCATCCGACTTACCATTAGAAGTTTGATAGTCATGCAGCACCATATATAACATCTTGACTTGTTGTTCATTGTTTGCTGCCTCATAATTATCGGTAGCCCAGCAGGGAGTAAATCCCACAGAAAAGTTAAAGTTTACAGACGGTTTTCCTTCCTTTCCTTTCTTAGTAGTAATAAGAATCACTCCGTTAGCCGCCCGCGAACCATATAGCGAAGATGCCGCCGCATCTTTCAATATCGAGATCGATTCTATATCCTCGGGGTTCAGTGAGTTCATCACGTTGTTGGTCGAATAGATATAACTGCTCATTTGCCCAACATTGCCCGATGCCATCGGCACACCATCAATTACATATAGCGGTTCATTTGTCGCATTCATAGAACCGATGCCCCTAATTCTGATATTCGGAGTAGCCCCCGCTTGCCCACTGGTATTGGTTATCTGAAGTCCCGACACTTTGCCGCTCAGCGCATTTTCAAATGTAGTGACAGGTATATCTTTTAGGGCATCCTGTTTTACAAGTGCCGCCGACCCGCTATAACTGCTCTTTTTGGCAGTACCGTAGGCCACAACCATCACTTCGTCAAGTTGCTTCACAACTTCCTGCAACTTTACATTTAGCACCGAACGGTTGCCCGGCTTGATTTTCTGCGTGACATAGCCGATAAAAGAAAAAGCCAATGTCCCCGACTCGCTACAACGAATAGAATAACGACCATTCGAGTCGGATGTGGTTCCATTCGAGGTTCCAGCCTCCATAATTGTGGCTCCTACAACAGGGGCTCCAGACTCGTCGGTGATTATTCCCGTTACAAACTTGCCTACTCCTTGCGAATAGATACTGCTTGAAAAAGCCAAAGTAAGGAGAAATAAGAAATAAAACAATCCTTTTTTCATAAACTAAACTTAATTAATGTCATTCGTTAAACGATGCAAATGTATTTCATAATTTGCATTCAGTCAAATTAATGAAAAGAAATATTTAAATATATATCAAAATGAAGTCAAATATCGTATTATTATATCATTTTGATTTGCAATATCTCTTAATAAAAGAAGGAAAAATACTATTCACACCTTATTTGTTAATGAAGCAGAACTAAAAAGCAAAAAAACATGTTATCAGAATAATCAATTCACTAATATGCTCAAAAGGACCTCATCATTAAACAAATATTTATATATTATTCATATAAAAGAGAGCAAACAATATGAATACTTACCAAGCGTTACTAAATAGCATATTCAATACTATCTATTTTGATCATAAAAAGTATTGAAAACGTTATCGTTTTAAATAATGCAAACTCTTTAAGGAAGTTCTTTTTCTCTATTTTTAGGATTATCCTAGCTATTAACCCTATTATTTAGCTACCTATATTATTCAATCAGTAAAATGTTCAATTCACATGGCAAAATGTTCAGTTCACTCACTTTCTAGCAGAAAAGTATCTTCATATTCTCGACTTTTGCAACAAAAATTAAAGGAAGATAGAAAAATGAAGAAAATGATATTGTTTATTGTATCGTGCTTGGCCACGATCAATATGTTCGGGTTCACCCAGAATGACAGGATATTGGGCAAATGGATAAATGAGAATCAAACACGAATTATCGAATTTGTGAAAACGAATCATGGATATGATGCATATATCAAATATGCTGAGAATAAATCATTAAACGGACATGTACAGATCGAAGGATTGCGTCCCTCATCTCCCAATCTCTTTTTAGATGGTACAGTTTTCTTGTTCAGCCGCAACAAAAAAATAAAATGTCAGGCTCATTTGGAAGGAGACAAAAGACTGTATATAACTGGGAAATATGGATTTGTATCAAAGACTCAACTATGGAAAAAATATCAATGAACAATATGAAAGTAAACAAAATATATTTAATAGCTTTGGGTATTATATACAACGTTCACATTTCTGCGCAAGTGACTTTCGATTCCTTGAAAGACGTGCTAAACTATGCCGACAAGCATGAGATATCCATACAGACAGCTCTTATAAACGAACATATCGCAACTGCCAAGGCAAATCAAACCAAATCACAGCTATATCCTCAAATAACAGGTTCTGCTGGATACAATGATAACATAAGCCTCCAGCCAACATTAGTTCCTGCCAATCTTTTCAACCCGTCTGCTCCTGAAGGAGAGTACCAGAAGTATAAATTCGGCAAGAAATATACTAGCGATGCGAGCGTGACTCTACAATGGAGTATTTTGGATTTCCAGAAGAGTTTGGCAGCCAGAATGGCTTCAAACGAAATAAAAATTAGCAAGTTGTCTACAGCTTCGAGTAAATGGAATACTTACATGAATTTGGCTTCTGTCTATTATTCAATTCTAATCACTCGCAGGTCTATGGATTTCTATAAAGAGAATGTGAAAAAAGCCGACCTGTTGTTGAATAATGGACTGGATAAATACAAGAATGGAGCAATCAGCAAAGATGTGCTTGACCGTACTATGATACAACAGATCAATGCTCAAAAAGAATTGCACGCCACAGAAAGTTCATTAGAAAAGCTGATTTGCCAATTGCAGAGTTATTTGGCGATAAAGGATGAAATAATCGTAACAGATAACGTCGATAAGCGCATCAACACAGAAATGGACCTCCATTTCGAGACAGAGCACCCCGAAATAAAATATAAAGAAAGTCTTCTCAACTATAATCGCTTGCAATTGAAGCAGGCAAAGGCATTAAATTATCCTTCACTGAGCCTCACTTATCAATATCAATACAATTGGGCAGCAGATCGATTAATGGATTATGGGAGTGCAATATCATACAACACCCAATTCATAGGCGTAAAATTAAGCATTCCCTTATTCACCGGATTTCATAATAAGCACAAAATAAAGGAGGCGGAATGGAATATGAAGCAAACACAATACGAACTCGATGCAGTCCGAATCACAAGAGACAAAGAGGATGAAATGCTGAAAATCGATTATCTTCAATCAAGACACGATTATGAATGCGAGTCTCGCATATTGAACCTTCGACAAGATGCAGATTCTAAAATCAACGATAAATATCAGAAAGGAGTCATCAGTCTAGATGAACGATTAGATAAGTATCAAGATTTACTGAATGAACAAAATAATTATATCCGAAATATGGGCAATTATCTGATAGCCCAATATCAAGTTTACATCAGACACATCAATTTTTAATGCAATGAAATTATATACAAAAGCAATTGTGCTTATAGTGGTAGGAGGTCTAAGCCTTGCATCGTGCAGGAAAGAAGAAAAAACTTCGCCTAGAATGAGACATATCGAAGAAGCCGTATTCGCTAACGGCTCAGTTACACAAAAAAATGAATACATAGCATCTGCTAATGCAGAAGGATTCATTAATAGCATTCCCATAACAGAAGGAAATACTGTACACGAGGGCGATTTATTATTTACCATAAAGAGTGATGCACCCGAAAATCAATTTCACCAATCGCAAATAGTGTATGATGATGCGGCAAGAAATGCAAATTCGGCGGCACCGCAATTATCACAAATACGCATCCAAATCAATTATGCAAAAGAAAAAGTCGACTTCGACAAGAAAAATCGGGATCGATATAAGGCGCTGAGAATAACAAATGCAATCTCCGAGATGGACTTGGAGGAGAAAGAGATAAACTATAAGAATTCTCTTTCAAATCTGAAAGCACTTGAGAGATCGTACAAACAAACGGCTGACGAATTGAAATTAAATGCTCGCAAGACCAAATCACAAATGATGGATCAGCTTATCAATAAAAGGTATTTCTTCATAAAAGCAGACAAAGACGGAACAGTATTGAATGTATACAAGAAGAAAGGTGAATTAGTAAAAAAGGGCGATCAAATTGCCCAGATAGCAAGCGGAGAAACGTATTTGAAGCTATACGTGGCAGAAGAGGATATCGAAAATATTCGTTGCGGCCAGCAGGCTAAAATACAAATTAACACTTATCCAGGAAAGATATTTGATGCAACAGTGACCCGAATACTACCCGCATTTGACGATAGCCAACAATCATTTGTAATCGAGGCCAAACTGAATGATAGCAGCGTGCATTTGTTTTCTGGATCGCAGGTTCAAGCTAATATTGTGGTTAGTAGAAACAAATATGCACTGGTAATTCCATCCTCGTATTTGATAAAAGATACGTATGTGATGTTGCGCAATGGTACACAAAGACATATCACTGTAGGCAACAAAAACAGAGAGTGGACAGAAGTGCTGTCTGGATTAGACGAAAAGGATGTGATCATAATGACTAAATAAGGATTCAATGAATACGAACAATAAAATAGCATGGACCCATCTAACATCCAAAATATCACAATTGATAGTCGCCGTTTTGAGTGTTATGTTTGGAATATCAATGTATATATTCATGAACGGATTCGTAGGAGGAATTAACACCGCATTCGATGATATCACATTTTCGTCAATGGCACACATTAGAATATACAACGATCTACCCAACGACGAGCCCTCTCTTATCCCCCACACTACTAACGATACGGTTCAATTCATCCATAATGCCAGACACATAAAATACACGGAAGGAATAAAAGATACACAAGAGATCATTCAAATAGCCAAAGGTTTTCCCCAAGTCACCGCTATAACAGAGCAGGTCAATCAAAATGTATTCTTCCAAAACGGCATCACTAAAATAAGCGGCTATCTGTCGGGCATTGATGTGGAGAATGAGGACAAAGTGTTTCAAACGTCCAAGTACATGTTAAAGGGTAATATCTACGATTTGGAAAAGAGAAACGACGGCATCGTACTTGGCAGTGGTTTGGCAGAAAGTATTTGTGTGAATGTAGGCGACAATGTGATGTTAATGACCGCCGATGGAACGAAAAAATCATTTAAGGTATTGGGCATCTTCGAAAGCGGAGCATCTGCTACAGACAAATCCAAAGCGATGATTTCTATTCGTTCGGCAAGACAGTTGTTTTCAAAAAATGCATCGTATGCTTCAGATATTCAGATTAACGTGAAAGATTTTAATAAAGCAGAAGTGGTTTCATCCAAAATGGCAAAGATAGTCGCCTACAAAGTAGAGTCATGGAAAGAAGGAAATAGTCAATTGGAATCAGCTTCAACCCTGCGAAATATTCTTGCTATGGTCATATCCATCTCAATTCTCACAGTCGCGGGATTTGGAATATACAACATAATGAGTATGACAGTAAACGAAAAAATGCGCGAAATAGCAATATTGAAGGCCATGGGATTCAATGGAAAAGATATCGTTCATATTTTTCTGATGCAATCATTGTGCATCGGGGTAATCGGAGGAATAGTCGGAATGGGACTGGGCTCATTTATCATTTATATCGTACGCCAAATACCCTATAAGATAGCATCATTCACATCTCTCCCCGTTGTCTTCAGATTAGTAGATTATATCATGGCGTTTTTCTTTGGACTAGTCGTTACAATAATTGCTGGATACTTTCCTGCCAAGAAGGCTTCAAGAGTAGACCCAGTAGAAATATTAAGAGGATAATAAAAATGGAAAAGGTTTTATCGGCAAACAATGTAGTAAAGAGTTTTCATCAACCCAACGATTTTCAGGTTCTCAAAGGTGTAGACTTTGATGTAGAACGAGGAGAGTTTGTTTCCATCATCGGCAAATCGGGGTCGGGTAAATCCACACTACTATATATCCTATCTACAATGGATACAGATTACGATGGGAGTATAACAATTAATAATAGCAATGTGACCGGTATGAAGCAAAATAAGTTGGCAGCTTTCCGCAACGAACACATCGGATTCGTATTTCAATTTCACTTTCTCCTACCCGAATTCAGTGTCATTGACAATGTGATGCTACCTGCTTTGAAGCTGAACAAAAAGCCCAAGGAGCTGATTCATGAACGAGCCTGCGAACTATTAAAAATGCTCGATCTAACAGAACAAGAAGAGAAAAAAGCAGCGTTATTGTCGGGAGGACAACAGCAACGTGTAGCTATAGCCAGAGCATTGATAAATGATCCGACCATTATAATGGGAGATGAGCCCACCGGTAATTTGGATTCTAAAAATACAAAGAACGTATTCCACATTTTCAGGGAGCTTTCAAGAGAACAGGGCCAAACCATCATAACCGTAACACATGACAATGATTTTGCCAACAACTGCGACAGGATTATCGAACTCAAAGACGGACAAATTCTAAGTCAATAAAGTTATGAAATACTTTTGCAATAAAAAGGTCGGTTTTAAAAATATATATATCTTTGAAGAAACAATATAATAACCTAAGAGCAAGACAGGCAATGTTGGCAAATTTATCAGAAAAGAGTAAAAACAATATTCGAGCTATATCCTTATCGCTCTTATTACCTATATGGAACGTATTTACAAATACGATACCTACTCATATAGATTTTTTAAGATGGCTGACCATTTCATTCATGTTATATTGTCTATGGCAAGCTATTTATTACAGTTCAAAGAATAAAGAGAAAAATATGTGGTTCAAGGTATTGGCCTCCTACACATTGGTTTCAGCAATGGCATATTTTCTTTTTGTCGTATTGATACTGCACGATACGGAAAATTTTCGATGGCTCTTTCTTTTCAAATTTCTTATGGTAGCTATCCTATTTCGAATCATTCAATTCGGAGTGAGAGCCAGTGAAGATAGAGCCCGACTGCAAACAGAGAGACAACAAATGCTCGCCGAGAATTATCGAGCCCAACTACAGGAACTTAGAAGCAAGGTAGATCCCCACTTTCTATTCAATTCTCTCAATACACTCCGCGTAATGGTTAGAAATAGCAATAAAGATTCCGAAAAATTCATTATGAGCCTATGCGATTTTTACAGACAGACATTAAAATACAACGAATCGTCAGTTATAACTATTGCCGAAGAAATCAACGTATTGAATTCCTATATTTTTCTTATGCAAAACCGAAATAAAGATGCCGTCAACGTTAATATAAATTTACCCAAAGAGGTAATAACGAATAAAGTACCGACTCTGAGCATGCAGATTTTGATAGAAAACTGCTTCAAACACAATAGGATGTCAGCAATGCAACCTTTATTTATTGAGATCTATTCTGACGAAGACTACATTTGCATAAAAAATAATATACAACCCAAATTAAGTCATTTCGAACAATCCGGATATGGATTATCCAATATTCGCAGCCGCTATGAATTGTTGAATATACTAGATAATTCAATTGTTATAAACAAAAGCGAAGACAACTTCGAAGTGAAACTAAAAATGATAAAAGGATGAATGTCTTAATTGTAGAAGATGAAACATATACAGCCGAACTTCTAAAAGAGATTATAGAAAAAGATTCAGACTTTCTTGTCACTGCAATGACCGGATCGATCATTAATACTATTCATTTTTTGAACAAGCATCAGAATAAAATAGATTTGATTTTCCTAGATATCCAGTTAGAAGATGGCTACTGCTTCGAGATATTCAAGCATATAGATGTAACGGTCCCCGTCTGTTTTTGTACCGCTTACGATGAATACACACTGCAAGCTATTAAAAGCAACGGCATTGAATATATACTAAAGCCATTTCAAGAAGAAGAGATTATGGCAGCACTCAACAAGTTTAAAAAGTTTGTAGGACATATCCAAAACAAAGGAATCAGTTCATTGATCATGCCCTCGGCACAACAAACATATCAAGAAAGCTTCCTTACTCAGATACGCGAAAAATCGGTTATAATATATTCTAAAGACATCGCTGCATTTCTTATAGAGGATGGAATCGTATATATGTTTACATTTGATAATGAAAAATACCCGCTGTTCAAAAACATGGAATATGTAGAGAATGTATGCAATCCCCAACTCTTTTTCAGAATCAATAGGCAAATTCTGATCAACAGAAATGCAGTGGTATCGATGCAACCGTATTTTAATCGCAAAGTTGTATTACAATTGAAAATACAAATACCCGAAAAACCTATCATAAGCCGACTGAGAGTATCTGCATTCAAAAAGTGGCTCGAAAAATAATCAAAGCACATTTATCTCGATAATCACATCATTATCGACGTAGAGACATGTTATTTGTCAACAACTAAATCAGTCTAACGACCCATATACCAAAAGAGTATCGTTCCATCTCCCCACACCGAAGCCACGATTACATATTAGGGTGGTAGTAATACCTTCCATTTTAAATCCATATAGAATGTGGTAAAAGAATGTCATTTCTGTAGCGCTCATTAATTTAACGCCCTGTCGTGTTACAACGTATTGATTATACCATTATATTTACAGAAAATTTGAAATGATTATTGACGACTGAACAAACCTACATCAGGCGATGCAATACAGAAACCTGAATAATTAACTTAACCGATTTGAGTATGAAAAGATTATTATTATTTATTTCCATTGCGGTATTTGTCGCTTCCGGATTGAAAGCACAATCTAGCATCAAAGCAACTTTGAACAGTATGCAACAAAAAGAAAAAGTGAGCAATGCGAAACAAGGAATTCCGGTTACCTATTATGCGAAGAATAAGCAACAGGTTGATGCCATCCAACAAGCGTTCAAGAAAGACCGTTCTAAAGCTTCCATGATTCTCCAGGGAAAGAACAAACAAAACAATCGTTTCGAAACCCTTGTGTTCAATTCCAATAGCACACAGAACCTATATACCTTGGAACTGACAGGCAAGACCAATGCCAAGATAACATACGTATTGAGTAACACAAAGAATACCGATCGCCAAATAAACGAACTTACAAAAGACAAGAATAACAACATCAGATACTGCATACCCAAAAATGGATACATCAATATCAATGGAAAACACATGACAATGGAACAGGCAAGGAAAGAGGGCTATAATGTCGAATCTATTCCCAACTAAAGCCTTACATCCCGACACCATATAAGGTTCATGGAGTACGAGAGCATTAGTACTTGTCATTTTTAAATAATAATCCCTTAAAAAGTAGATTCCTACAGGACCAACTTTTTAAGGGACGATTATTTAGTAATAAGAGAAATGCTTTCTACTGCTATTTTCCTATTTTCAACAGCTCATCCAATTTTTTCTCAAGAGCATCTTTCTGTAATCCTCTACTAACAATTCGCCCATCGGGGCCTACTATAATTGTCAATGGAATAGCCGAAACAGCATAAGCATGCGCTACTTTTCCATCATAATCACAGACCTGAAGCCAACTACAGCCTTCTTGTTTCAATGCTTTTCGCCAAGCCTCATCACTTCTATCAAGCGACAAGCCGAGAATGAGAAGATTAGCTTTTTCATATTTCTTGTTCAGGGCAGCTACACTAGGCAGTGCATTACGACAAGAAGCACACCATGAAGCCCAAAAATCTATCAACACATATTTGCCTTTGGCCGAAGACAATGTAAATGTACCGCCCGTAGAGTTAGGAAGCGTGAAATCGGGAGCAGCAGTTCCTTCTGAACACGAAAGGAGTTGTTTTGCATAATGCTTCATTCGCACCACCTCTTCTCTGTTCTGCATAGATTTATCCAATAATGCAATTGCACTATTAAGCTGCATTCCATTCATGTGGCTCGACTTATATTCTAACAATCTTAATGCAATAACCGACTTCGGATAAGTTTTTATATAGTTCAATTCGGCCTTATCGATCTGGTTATCATAAGTTTTTATCACGTTGTTCATACTATCTCTATAAGCAGCACCTCTATTGTCATTCTCTGCCAACATAGATCCAAGAGAATAACGTTTGCCGTACATCGGGCTGACCGTCTGCTTAAATACTTCATTCTCGTTATTCGTATGGGTTCCCTTAACAATTGTATTATATATTTTACCAGAAATTCGAATCTCCCCCTTCTCTAAATAAACTTCGCCAACTGAGCTAAATTTCCCCTTAATGGAAAGAGTCGCCCAAGTAGGCTCCTTAGGAGCATTTCCTCTGTATTCAAAATTGCCGTTTCTAACGACCACACTATCAATATCCCTGGAAGGAGGACCTACCAAACGAAGATATAGCACTGTGCCATCTTCAATATCCGCTACATGCCCCTGAATATGATAAACAGGAACATTGACAACGGATGCCAAACACATTACAAAAAATGATACTAATAAATTCATATTACATTATTTTACGCCAGAGACTAACAACTTTTCCGGCAATATTATCATATCTCTTCAAAACAGCACCTTTATCTATCAGTGATGTACTAATAATCAGCAGAGAGCTGGATGATGAATTCGCCTGAATAGCAAGACCGAATTCATTCACATTTCTGTTTTTATCATAACTATAATGCATAGCCGTAATCGGACCTTCGTATGTACAAATATCGTTCAGTGCGGATGCCCCAGCATCCAACGCTTCCAGATTCAGAGCCATCAATTTATTCCCGTTTGAAATCATCAAATAAGGATTCACCGCATGTCCTACAAAACAAGAGTTTTCATTGATCACACCATCAGGAAATTCATAACGTCCCGAGAAAGTCACGGTCCCGTCATAAGTTGTAAAAGACATCTTATGCAATATATACTTTCCAGCATTTGTCTTCAACACACTCAGCACCTCTCCTTTATAATCCATTCCCATCCAGACAGGATCACCTTCAAGATTATCAGAATCAATAGTTTTGATAGACGAGCTACCTACTATTAAAGGAGAAACTTTTGTCGACAGTGAAGATCGAGAAAAATACACATAGCGTTTATTCAATACATCTGCAGTCAAATAATAGTCGCCGTACCAACCAATACCATAATAGTTACAGACCTTATAACCTTTACTATCTCCATCGAGAGGATATTCGAAATAACCGTCTTCGGGTGTGACACCAACATTACCGAGTGTCTTCTCGTAGATTTTACCATTATTAATAACAAACAGTGCATTGTCAATAGAATAACGTTCCGAACTGATAGCACCGATAGAGAAACTTCCTTCGCCTTTATATTGGTCGTCCAGATAAAGCTGACGAAGCATACTTGTACCATCCAAATCGACACTCTTACCATTATTGCATACAGCTGTCACGCGACTATAATAACCGCCGGTAAGCCCATCTTGATAAATAAGCTGTTTCACACAATTGGGAGTACCCGAAAGGGATTCTTTATTAACCGTATTATACACATCAGGGTAATAGGTATTTCCCTCCTCATACGATTGAAATGACAACACCGGTTTTTCAGCGACAGAGCCTAGCATGAGCCATCCCGTCTGGAAAGGAGAGACAACCGTAACATTCATTCTTTTAGTATAACGCACTCTATTCGACTTATCGATAACTTCAAAAATCAAGAGATTGGAAGACGTCAGAGTATTGACAAAAGTATACGACAAATCCTTCTCTTTGCTCAAAGTATCGTTGCTGATACGCCAGCAGTATTCAAGATTAGCAGCATCAATATCAGTAGTAATAGTAGGCTTCAGCACAGTAGGCTGTTGCAGTACAAAGCGATAAGAATCATTCAGACCGCTTATCTTCGCTTCCTTCAAAGTTGTATATTCATAATTACCATTATCTTCGATACACGAAGCGAGTCCCAAAAGGAGAAATAATAAATAATATATCTTTTTCATATGCATATCTTTTAATAACTACCCAAACTTTGGGATACAGGCATCTTCAAATCGTCATCATAAGGATCGCCTTTTGTCGTACGCAGCCAATTCTTGAAAGCCAACGCTTTCATTTTGATGAGTCCATCTTTATAAGTTTTGTAGATAAAATTCCCAGTTCCATAATCTTGCCATACAATATACTCGTTTGTATCGAAAGGATCAGAACCATCAGTCACACCCATAAATTCAAGCCAGAGCAACAATTTCTTAGAAGAATAGCTACCTAAATAACGTTTATATACTGTAGACGTCCACCAATCAGGCTTTACAAGTTGATCGGTAATAGACACTTGTATTTTATCGACCTCGCCAATCTTAAATTTATTGTTCTCTACGAGCTGCAAAGTCAATTTATAAGAAGCCGTTTTCATATCAGCAGTGCGCATTAATAGTATTTTAGCAGAGCCGGTATTCTTATGGGCTGCAATAATTTGCTTTTCGGGATTCAATATACGGTAATGTACATCGGCCTTGGCCGTTGTCAATGTGTCGATAACTTTAAAGGTAAATTCGGCATCCTTATCCATATATCGACCGGCAAAGCTGACCGGAATATTGATCGTATCGGTCTCTACAGAAGCATCCTTGAAAGTAAAAGTATACGATATGGAAGGATAAGTCTGACCACTGGCTACCGATTCATTAAAAGAGAGGTATTCATTATTATCGAAATAATCAATCTCATCCGTAGAACAACCGACACAAAGGACAAGCGCCGTACACATCAATATTGAGTATAATATTTTTTTCATGATTTCTGCGTTTTATGATTTTGGTATATCTCCATACTCCTTTTCAGCTTCAGGAAGTGGGAATGTATAATATCCGGGCTGCATGGAATAAGTAGCGCCCGACCACCATGGATTGAAAGCCGGAATACTATTAGCTTGTAAGCGTTTATACATGAAGAATGTTTGACCCTCGGCATAAGTTTCCTTACGCATTTCCTTCTTTATATATTCCAATAGCTGGGTTCCGTTAGCAGTATCTTCAATTCCTTTATTGGTTGACAGATAACCACGATGAGTTTTCAATTCTCTCAAGAGACGGATTGTCTCTGTCGGATTAGAAGAGATATTACATTCGGCAGCAATAAGATACATTTCACCCAAACGTAACAAAGGCACTGTTTCTTCTTTCAATACAGACGATCCGGCAGGACTCTGATCATATTTGCATGATATGACTTTATTTTTCTCTTTGTTATTAGTCATCAGGTAAAGATAACGATAGTCATTGCCATCTTCAAATACGTTAAGACCATAATTGGCATTCCCGTCGCTCAACGAATATTTTTCAGAAGTGAAATAAGAACTATAATACGTACTCAATTTGGGAACATTTAGAGCACTAATTATTTCGGACATGAAAACTCGATCGGGATGGTCACCTGTCAAATCATTTTCACTTACCCACTTAAATGGTCCATTATTGATAACGTCCATCGCATATTTAAGAGCCGAATCCTTATCGCCTACATACAAATAAACACGAGCTTTTAAAGCTTCTACAGCCCAATAATTGAAGCGATATTGACGATTGGCAAGGAAATCACCCTTACCCGAAAGCACTCTGGTAATGCCCGATAATATGGGGTCATTAGCACCTTTCAACAACGTTTCTGCCTTATCCAAATCGGCAAGCACCTTCTTTATGACCTGAGACTCAGAAATATGAGAATAACGTTTGCTTTCGTAACTCTCAACATAAGGAATAGCAATCTTAGATTCATTGCCGGTATAAGCAGGCGCAAACATACGGAGCAAATCAAAATGCAGAAAAGCCCTCATAGCCAAAGCTTCTCCTTCGAGTATTTCTCCCTCACCATTAGAAAACAAGTTTTTATGGCTTTCAATATCATTCAATATGCTGTTATCATTGGCAATCGTATTGTACATTTTAGACCAAATGGCATCTATGACAGGACGAACGGTCTTGTCTGTATAGCTGTAGTTGGCAGAGAATGCCCAACAATAATTCTGGGCCAAACTTTCTATAGAACCATAGGTTAGTTGATGACCATAGATTGACGCATCAGCCATATTTATATAGCACCCATAAAGCATCTCTTTGAAACCGGCTTCAGTGGTAATCAAATCTTCACGGTCTTTTTCGGTGGAAGGGCTGACATTAAGCCAGTCGCTACACGAAGTTAAACCTATTGATATTAAAATAATATATATAAACTTTTTCATCGTCTGTAATTTTAGAAGTTAGCACGTAGACCAATAGAGAACGAATGAGCGTATGGATAAGAAGTACCTCTTTCTCTTTTCACTGTAGAAAGATACATGATATCCGACATATTGAACGACCACCTCAGACTTTCCATGCACAATGGGCGTATGAGTTTTTTAGGCATTTCATACTGCAAAGACAATGACGACAACTGCAAGTAGTTATAATCTTGTACAAAACGCGAACTTGCATAAGTATATTCCTGAGAATATCTACTTGTAACATTAGCTTTATAACGAGCTATATCACCCACTTTCTGCCATGTATCGGTTAGCACTCTCTTATCAACATTCTGATATTTATTCGAGTTTTCGACCATATCGACCAGCGTATTATTGTAGGCCTGTCCCCCGTAAGAATAACTAAAGGTGGCATTGAAATATAAACCTTTCCAGCTTATATTCGTACCGAATGTTCCTCTCACTTTAGGTTCCGTATCGCCAACAACAACTTTATCATCGGCATTCCAAGTCCACGTCGGGTTACCTTCTTTCGTTAGAAACAATTCTTTGCCTGTCATTGGATCGATGCCCAACGAGCGAACGGCATAAATAGCCGTCGTAGACTCTCCTTCCTCATATTTCGTGAGCAACTTGTGTGTAAGCTGTTTGTATTCGTTATCCGAATATCCATCCGAAGAATCGACTTTCTTGTTATACGCTTCCAAAGCCGAAGAAATCGATAAGATTCTATTTCTATTGTGTGTGGCCGAACCGAATAAATAGACATTCAAACTTGGTGTTTTGTAGGCCAATACACGCAACGTCAATTCATAGCCAGTATTGCGCATTCTGCCCAAATTGGAAATATAACTATCAAAACCGATTGAAGGAGGCGTCGTTATAGGCAATACCATATCTGTTGTGAGCCTATTGTAAAAACTCATAGAGAAATCCAGTCTATTAAAAAGCCCCACGGTAGCACCACATTCATACATCTTGGTATTCTGCCACTTCAAGTCCTTATTTCCCATCGCTTCAAGCAACACACCGACATTTCCATCATAGCGGGAGTCTTTTGTAACCTGATACATATCTCGAGCCTGATAAGGACTGAAATTTATCGAGCCTACTTCTCCATAAGTAGCTCTCAACTTCAACATATTGACAAAACCCAATTTTTTTATGAAAGACTCGTTAAATACATTCCAACCCAAACCAAGACTATAGAAAGGAGCTGTCCTCTTTTTTGTTCCAAATTGAGAAGAACCATCCAGACGATAAGAAAAATCAAATAGGTATTTATTATCGTATGCATAATTGGCCGATGCGAAGAAACTGGCTAAACGAGCATGCCCCTCAGAGTTAGAGGGAGTGCCTCCTTTTTCGTAACCCGAAGCGTATGCTGGTTCCGGTTCATCCTCATCGCCAAATCCGACAGCAGTAAATCCATACAACTGGCTACGAGCATCGGACAAAGAACTACCCGCAGAAGCCGTAGCAAAATGCTTTCCAATATTCTTCGACCAGGTAAGCATTATATTACCCTCTATATTATCCTGATATGTCTGATTCAACGTATATCGACCTTTCATGGCATCTTCTTCTGCCGTACTACCTCCTACTTCACCTGTATAATCGGAATAAGTGGCAGACTTCGGTGATAAGAAAGAAATAGCCTTACTATTCGTCTTGGAATAACTTATCATTCCATTGAATCGTAAAGAAGGAAGTATCAGCCAATCGAAAGAGAAATTATCATTGATAGTTAAATCCTCATTCGTATTTTTATTTCCTACAGAAGCTTCGTACAAAGGATTTACAGGAATATTGCTACTATTTCCCCATATATCATACAAAGCCCCGGTTTCGTCCTCACAATAATAGTTCTTATAGAGTTTGCCATTTTCATCATAAATAGGGTAGAAAGAATTTATCTTCGTATAATCAGAGAAACTTCCATAAGGAGAGTCCTTCGATTTGGTACTCCCCACAGACAGATGATTGGTAAACAATAATTTATCGCTGTAATTGTATGATAGCCTCACGCCTATTCCATAATTATCACGCGTAGAGCCTTTCATCACACCGGGATTCGTTGCATAATTCAAATCGATACCGTAGCGCATACGACTGTCACCGCCACTCAGATTCAACGAGTGTTGATAGCCTGCAGTATTACGTACGGGCTGTGCCAACCAATCGGTGTTAACTCCTTGAGCTACCCAGCGGCATATCTGATTGTATGCAGGAGTCAACGTTCCGTCATCATTACGATACATTCCCAATCGATCATAAAGTTCGAGATTCTCCTTGGCATTGAGCAAATGATAGCTCGACAAATCGGGGAAATTGAAATTCGTATTCAAGCCGTAGCTTATACGTAGTTGACCTTCTTTGGGCTGAATCGTTTTCACAACGATAACGCCATTTGCAGCACGAGATCCATAGATGGCACCGGCAGCAGCATCTTTCAACACCGTAACAGACTCTACCTGATTCATATCCAAGTCGACGATTGCCGACAATGTTGTCTGGTATCCATCCAATATAAACAAAGGTTGATTAGGATCATTCATCAACCCCGATTTATCAACATTCTCAAATCCTTGAAAAGAACTTTCACCACGAAAACGAATTTTGGGCATCGTATTAGGATCTGAGCCCATTTGTGTATTTTCTGTGATATTGACAGAAGGATCGAGAATACTCAAACTTTTTATAATATTTTGACGTCCTACCGTCTTTAAATCATCTCCCTTGAAGACGGTCGCATTTCCCGTAAAGCTCTTTGCGTTATGAGTTACCAAACCCGTCACAATAACTTCACCAATTTCGCGGATATCGCCTTTCATCACTATTTTCATCCGCTCGCCTCTGAAATGTACTTTCTGAGTTTTAAAGCCGATAAACGAAAAGGTCACATAGTCAACATCCTCATCAGATGGAATATCAAAGTTGAAATTACCATCCTCATTTGTTATGCCCCTCATGCGAGAGTTATCCAACGTTATATTCACACCGGGCAAAGGTTCTCCGTGTTCATCGACAACTTGTCCCCTTAGCTCGTTTTTTCTAACTACCGCTTTATTCTTTTTCACAGCATGAATAGAAATAAAGACACCCTTAATCTTATACGAAAGAGGATAACCTCCGACAATAGCCTTAACAGCATTTTCGACAGAGACATTCTTCAAAGAGACAGATACCCGATAGTTCTGAACCTCATCATAAGTAAATAGGATCTTGTAATTGGAAGCCTGCTCCACCTTCTTCAAAACAGAAGACATCGCTTCATTCCGGCATTCCAGCGAAATACGTTCATTCTTGCTTTGTGCAAAAGCGCAACAATAACAGAAAAATAGTAGCTGCAACAACAACAGCGCTCTAAGGCGCAAGGGACTTCTACAAAAATTTTTAAAGTTCTTAGATCTTTTCATATAAATAAACCTTTAAAACATTGATTTATTAATAATACGAAAATCTAATCTTTTAGTCCCCCAAAAACTTAATTCTTTTCCGAAATGATAATTTTATTGCCAATTTTCCGAACAAATAGATATTCGAAATCATTCAAATTGTCTATAACTTCATCAATTTTCGCACTTTTGTTTACTATAAAATGTAAACGATAAGCCATCAATGACGATTTTTCAATTTCTATATTGATATTATACCAACGCCCCAAGTCAGACAGTACATCGACGAGAGGAACATCATCATAGTACAGAAATCCCTCTTTCCACTGTATATAATATTGCGAATCCACATTTTTTATATTCATATCATCATTAGTCAGCGAGACATCCTCACCCGGACGTAAATATACTTTTTTTGCTGTTCCCGCAACATTGACAACCACTTTACCTTCTATAAGCGTTACATGAGGTACAGACTTGTCGTATGCTCTAACATTAAACTCTGTGCCTACAGCCAAAGTTTCCAAACGCCCCGAACGTACAATGAAAGGCTTCGACGCATTTTTCGCTACTTTAAAATAAGCTTCCCCTTCTAAAGTGACTATTCTTTTCGAACCTGTAAACCTCACCGGGAATATCAACTTACTATCGGTATTCATTATTACTTCAGTACCGTCATTCAGAATCACCTTATAATCTTTTCCGCGAGGAGTCATTATGGTTTTCACCTCCGTGATATTAGATTCCACATTCGTAAAGTCAGCCTTTTCCGTATTTACTACAGCACCCGACAATGAAGGTTTCGCACCAGAGCCTACAGGATAAGCCACACGATTGCCATTGCCGGTGATGGTCACAGCTTGTTTCCCTCTCTGAGCCAAAAACACAGTGACAGGACCGTTGGATACCGACTGCCGTTGTGGACGGAAAACATATAATATGACCAATAAAGTCAAGGTTGCAGCTATTGCGCCAAAAGAGAAATAACGCAACTGCATCGAAACGTTGTAATGAGTTCTCCTTTTACGCCGTTTCTCCGAACGATGAATATTTTGCTGTATCTTAGTCCATTCCGTATCGATTTCGGGTGGAGCATAAGCTTTTCTAAGCATAGCTTGCTCGCATTCGAACTCCAATAATTCGTCCGAACGGTCTTCTGCCTTTTTATTTACATCGAATAAGCTATCCATCTTTTTAGTTGTTCTTATATTTATACGGATTAGATTTAATTTAGTTACTGACCTTTCTTATATTTTACAGAAAATTTACTTCTTATAATATCCAGTCCTTTCATTATTTGTTTTCTGACACCACTTTCCGTAAGTCCGGTCATTTCGGCAATCTCCTTATACTTCTTTTTATAAAGATAGTTTTGTTCCATTATAAATTTCGTTTTCTCAGGAAGCAAGTCCATTTCGCGCATCACATCAGAACACCTTCTTTCCATATCATTCCAATCATCAGCATCTAGTTCCGAAACCAACCTATCATACGAATTTATATATATATATTTGGTTTCCTCATGACGAATATGATCTATACATAGATTACGAACGCACGTCAACATATACGACATCATTGTCTCATAGTTTATCGTATCTATTTTTTCCCAAAGAGAGCGAAAAGCTTCACTAACAATATCTTTAGCAACTTCTGTATCGGACACAAAATGGAGTGCAAAATAATACAAGTGAGTATAATGTTGCTTGAAAAAGCTTTCGTAAACCTTTTCTTTATCTTCCCTCAAAAGTGTGTTTGCTTTATTCATAAACCATTATTCATCACTCATCATACTATCTGAGCGCCTTATCCTCATAGGATACCTGCAAGTAACTTTCGTGTATCTCATACCAAACATATACATTCGTCGCATAGTCCCCAAAAAGAGCACATCGTCTCGTGTTTGGCGCCAAAAATAGTTATTTATTTTCAGAAGTTCGTTCATTTTCCAAAGAAAAATATTTCAAAGGAGTTTTTCAACCCTCAATGTTTGAACAGAATACATACCTTTGCCACGCGGAAAAAGGCTTCTGAAAAAAGAATAAGAATCCAATCATCGGATTACAATTAAACGCCCTATCTCGCTACAATGTATCGGATATACCACCAAAATTTACAGATATTTCAAACGATTATTCGGTCCATACTCTTAAGCATACCATCCCAGTTCCTCCTTCCGAGGACGGAATAGATGTTCGGACGATAACACAACCGATAGCATCTATAGCAAGGTCAGTTCATCCCATGCACATAGACATCTCGTTGTGGGAACGGCATTTCTATACCGTTTTCATTAAAGACATCATAAATATTTTCTTTAATCTTCGAAACGGCTGCCGCCTTGGCAGCAACAGGTACCCAAACAGACAACACGAGCTCTATACTGTTATCGCCAAAGTCATTAAACAAGATGTTGGGCTTCCGTTCTTTATTGAAGCAATCGAGCGTGTCGAGACGATCGAGCACCAACTGGCGGGCCTGTTTCACATTGGTACCATAGGCCACCCCTACCGGAACAGAGACCATCTCGTATCCATGATTACGGGTCAGGTTCTTGAAGTTTTTCTGAAACAGCTGGCTATTGAGGAAGGCAATTACCGAACCGTCCACCGGCTCTATCAGAGTAGACTGATAAGTAATATCAATCACCTTACCTCGTACGCCGTCGCATTCAATAATATCGCCTACATTCAGACGGCCCGTCATCAATGAGATGCCATAAAACAAGTTCTCTATCGTGTCTTTCAATGCAAAACCAATACCTGTCGACATACCGCCGATAGCTACCACCAATCCGCTACGATTTATCTTCAAAATGATCATTGCCACCATGATGTAAAAGAACCAAACTACAATCGTAGCGATATTCACACCTATTGCCGATACCTGCTTATCGCCATTCTTAAACTTATGGGCTTTATAATACAACGCTTTACCCGCATAGACTACGTATTTAACGACGAAAAACAAAGCCGCCGCCAACGATAGTTTTTCAAACGATATCTGAGCCACGTTGTCTATATCGACAAAGTTATAGCCGAAAATGGTACTACACCATTCCGTCAGTTCGAATACACTGGCCGCCCAATAAATACTGATCATCAAAGCGTAGACAGCAAATACCGGTACGATAACCCTACAGATCAAATCGTAAAACCAAGTACGCGATATATCACGCTTTCCCTTGAACTTCTTATTTTCATAAATGGATAGCAGATCGTATACGCAAGTGATTGTCTGAATGGCAGTGAGCAGCATGATCCACCAGATCAGAATCTGTACGCCAAGCAACGTATACCCAGCCCATGAGACTCCAACAGAAACAACCATCGCAAGCAATGAAATCCAAGTATAGAAGAAATCGCTGCGACGTATGTTATTATTGTGCCGGCGCACGGCAGACCATTGCCACACAGTGGCGATAAGCATAAGCGGAGGGAAAAGCAGGTTGACCAGTTCATTGGGAATAAAGACGATACGGAAGACAATAACCACGAAACCCGTAAAAATTATAGGGACATAGATGCGAAAACCGCTATTGATCTGTTTCGAATCGAAACGCACCAGCAAGGAGACCAGTATGATACCCACCAGCCAAGCATATTGTACCAACAATTGCGAAGCCATAATAAAGAAATTATGACTGATGACCAAATAGCGCAGGGCCATCAGGATAACGGCAAAGGTGAGCATCGAAGCCGCAAAGGTGATATAAGGACGTTTCTTGCGCGATGCGTCCGTGTCGAAATGCCGACGCATCATCCAGCGTATCACGACATAGCAAAGCAAAGACGAAACGATAAGATAAAACAAAACCACAATAAACAGATAGGCCACAATCATGCCGCCCCATTCCGAATGGGCTCTCGGAGCAATCGAATATTTCTCAGACAAGCTGCGCCCAGCCTGTTTGAAATAGCGCGGCATGTTGGACAGAATCTTAAAATAGCTGTCTCCACCGTTAACGAACACATTCTTCTGAATATCGTTATAGCGTTTGAGCGCATAGCTGTTTATCTGTATCAATTTCTGCCCCATCATATTGCGCTGTTGCTGAAATTCTTTGAGCTGAGCCAAATGCGTTATAAGCTCTTTGCGAATGTTCATGGTCAGAAGGATACAGGCCCGACGGTCGTCAAGTGCCTTTTTACTTCTGAGAACGAACGGAGGAATACGCTGCAAGCTGGCTATAAGTCCGTTATATTGCTGAATACTTGTCAGAATACTTGTTTGGAACTGTTCGAACGGATTATTACGATTGAAGAACTCATCATAGGCGGCAGTCGCTTCATGGCAGGCATACGCCAAATCGAATATATAATCACTCTTCTGAGAGTAAAGCATCAGCGTGATCTGGTCTATTTCTTCCGACCGCTGGATAAGGAACTTTTTGCTCTCCTGCTGCCGTTTCACGGTCATCAGCGTACGCATGTGCATCTCCCGTTGATAAGACTCGAGTTCGGCCCGCAACACCGAAATGGTCTGCGACAGATCCTTCTCTTTGAGCACAGCCTGAACCGGTATTATCCCAGCTAGCAGAAACAAGCAAAAAACGATTAGCTTTCTCATTCTATCATCTCTCCTTTATAATCAATAACAATCATATTTCTTTCAACTCTCATCATAATAGCCGAAGAAAATCAAAAAAATTTCTTCCTTTTATCATTATCATACAATCAATTGTTTCTATCGAAGCCTCATTACATCCTCCTCATTGATCGCACATGCCAGAGGCTCTTTTGAATTATAAAAATAGAGACATAAGATATACCTCAACTAAATTCACAGATAAACCGTGGCAAGTTATTAAGAAGCTGTTTAAAAATGGATTAAAATAATTACTATATAAGCGCTTATTATATTGAATACCAGTTGGTTAATTGAGATATTATTCGTAACTTTATGGTTACTAAGACATTAAGTTATGGAACAATAT
>JAYRGW010000045.1:0-30303 GCA_041907665.1 Bacteroidaceae bacterium | reverse complement strand
GTAAAAACGATTTCAGCTTCAGACCCTTTGACATTCTTCAGCTCGGCTCTGAATTTTACAGGATCCTGCATCTGAGCTTGCAATGAAACAACACTCAACAACAGAAGAAACACTGTGAGAACTTTTTTCATCTAAATAAATTAAATTAGTTCATAACGCTATTTGTTATAAAGACGCACTACATAGAAAATAGGTTACTCATAAACCTATAAAAAACATTAAAGTCATATTTATTTCTTTCCTAATGCAACCAAGTCCAAAGACATATTTTCCTATCAAAATTTGTTTGATATATCAGAAAGCTATAATTTTGCAACTGAAAAAAATGAATAATTGGGGTGCCTTAACATGACGGGCTGAGAACATACCCTTATAACCTGAACCGGGTAATGCCGGCGTAGAGAATTATTATTTCAATGAAAAGAATTATTTTATTGGGTTGCCTTATGGCGACATCTACTATTGTCTTTGCAGGAATGCCAGTAAAGAAAATAGACTCTTTGAAAGTTGTTAATTTGCAAGAAGTGCAAGTAGTTTCAACACGAGCAGCGGGAAAGACTCCTATGGCTTATTCCAATCTCTCTCAAAAAGTACTCAAATCACAGAATTTCGGTCAGGATATTCCGTTCTTACTGATGAATACCCCTTCTGTGGTAACAAGTTCGGACGCAGGGACAGGTATTGGATATACGTCTATTAGAGTTCGAGGAACAGATCCTTCGCGAATCAATATCACTGCTAATGGAATTCCAATCAATGATGCCGAAAGTAATGTTGTATATTGGGTAAACATGCCCGACTTTGCTTCGAACCTAGGCAGTATTCAAATTCAACGTGGTGTAGGGACGTCTACCAATGGATGTGGAGCCTTCGGAGCTTCAATAAATATGCAAACGGAAGACATTGCTCTAAAACCTTATGCCGAAATTAATACATCAGGAGGTTCATACGGGACTCATAAAGAGACTATGAAATTTGGTACAGGATTACTCAACCAACATTGGGCGATAGATGGAAGTCTTTCCAACATAGGTAGTAGCGGCTATATAAGAAGAGCTTGGTCTAAACTAAATTCTTATTTTCTGCAAGCCGGATATTTTAATAAGAATACAATTATAAAATTCATCACCTTCAATGGTAGCGAACAAACTTACCACGCCTGGGACTATGCTTCAAAGGCGCAAATGGAAATGTATGGCAGACGCTACAACCCAGACGGCGAATATTATAATGGTACAGACACACTATATTATAAAAATCAAATAGACAACTATCATCAACAAAATTATCAGCTGCTTTGGAATCAAATTTTATCTTCCAGATGGTATCTAAATATAGCACTGCACTATACTCATGGTTTCGGATACTACGAACAATATAAAGTGAACCAAGAATTAAATGAGTATAATCTGACATCACAACTCGGAAACGAATCAGACTTGATACGCCAAGCAAATATGAAAAATGACTTTTATGGAACAGTTTATTCTCTGAATTATCGCAGCGACCGGCTCGATGCTTCGATAGGAGGAGGTTTGAACCAATATGACGGAGACCATTATGGGAATGTGATATGGGTAAGAAATATGGAAGGCTCATTATTGCCGAATTATGAGTATTATCGGAATAATGGTAAAAAGACAGACGGTAACATATACGGCAAAGTAAATTACGAAATAATAAACGGACTTAATGGGTATTTAGATCTGCAATACCGTCATATAAATTATAAGCTTTCCGGACCAACTGACAAGTATGATAAAAATGAGAAACAAGAATCTCTCAATATCAACAACAACTTTAACTTTTTCAATCCGAAAGTAGGTTTGTATTGGAATATCAATAAACATCACGCTCTCTATGCTTCGTATGCGATTACTCACAAAGAGCCAAACCGCAGTAATTATGAGGACAACATCGGCACAATGCCCAAGGCTGAACGCCTCAACGATTGGGAGCTAGGCTATAAATACAATTCGGCTATATTGACAGCGGCAGCAAACTTCTATTATATGAATTACAACAATCAGTTGGTATTGACTGGAGCCGTCGATGATAAAGGATATGCTATACTAAAGAATGTAGGTAGAAGTTATCGCGAAGGTATAGAACTTTCGCTCGGATTCAGACCGACAACAACATCGCCTTTGCGCTTTGACGGCAATCTGACCCTAAGCCGCAATCGAGCAAAAGGCTGGACAGTAACACCTGACGACACTAAAGACATAATTAATTTAAACAGTACCCCTTTGTCTTTCTCTCCAAATATCATATTGAACAATGCATTTACATTCACTAAGAATGGCTGGAATGCTTCATTACAAGGACAATATATCGGGAAACAGTATTTGACAAATACAGGATTCAAATCGTATGCAGAAGACGGTAAAGACATCAGCATGATGCTGGATTCCTATTTCATAGCCAACTTAAGTCTGGACTATACATTCAAATTGCCACATATCAAATCGATCACAGCAGGAGTAACTATCTACAATCTGCTCAGTGAAAAATACGAAAGCAATGGGCTGGCTTCGGCACAATTCAAAAGTGACGGAAAAGGCGGCGTAATAGCATACCAGGATGCTGGTCAAAATTCGTATGCAGTGTTCTCGGCTCAAGCCCCAGCCAATTTTATTGCTCGGCTCTCTATCAGTTTCTAAAATGGCATATTTAGAAATACTAGGAACAATTATTGGCTTTATCTACCTCTGGTTAGAATACAAAGCAAGTATAAACGTATGGATAGTAGGCATTATAATGCCTGCTATCTATATTTTTGTTTATTTCGAAGCAGGTCTTTATGCCGACTTCGGCATGAACATCTATTATTTAATCGCCGCTATCTATGGATACATCGGGTGGAAATATGGATTCGGCAAAAAGAAAGACAAATCGGAAGAAAAAGATTTACCCATTACTCATATGCCACGCGGCCGTTATATCCAACTCAGCATTATATTTGCATTACTATGGTTAGTCATTACCTTTATTCTGATGAGCTACACCGACAGCAATGTGCCGATAGCAGACGGATTTGTCAATGCTTTAAGTATTATTGCACTGTGGATGTTGGCCCGCAAATATGCGGAGCAGTGGATTCCGTGGGCCGTAGTCGACGCATTCAGTGCAGGATTATATATTTATAAAGAATTATATTTTACCTCGGTATTATATGCTGTTTACGCAATAGTAGCTATCTTTGGCTATTATAAATGGTTGAAAATATTGAAACATAACATTTGAAGAGATGGTCAATAATATATTTATTCCAACGGAATTTAATCCTGATGCAGTTGTTATAGATAATGGAGAATACCCCACACATACACAACCGTTGAAATGGATTAATGAAGCTCCATACACAATATGCTGCGATGGAGCAGCCGATCTTTTTATGTCGAAAGGTAAACAGCCGGATATGATTATCGGAGATGGAGATTCTATTTCCAAATACAACGCATTAAAGAATTCTATCAAATTTCTCCGTGTAGCTGACCAAGAAACCAACGATCAAACAAAGGCAGTAGACTACCTTATTTCACAAGGGAAAAAGAATATTTTGATTGTAGCCGGAACAGGAAAACGAGAAGACCACACACTAGGCAATATTAGTCTGCTTGTAGAATACATCAGAAAAGGAGCATTTGCAATGATGGCAACCGACTATGGTATCTTTATTCCCTGCCACAACAATATAAGAATACAAACTCAGAAAGGACAGCAAATATCTATCTTCAATATCAATGCTATCCACTTCACGGCCGAAGGACTTATCTACCCTCTTCCTAAAGAACTAAATAATTGGTGGCAAGGAACGCTTAATGAATGTGCGACAGACAATATCACTTTCAATGCCGAAGGAGCCTTCATCGTTTTCTTAAACTATTTAGCCTGATGAACGGTTAACTGTGGGTATGGGAATTCAATACCTTCGGCATTAAACGTTTCATATATCTCCTTATTAAAAGCATAATATACGGGCCAATACTCCGAAGCCTTTGTCCATACTCGAATGACAATGTTTACACTATTTGTATCCAAAGTTTTCAACTCTACAAATGGAGCTGGAGTATCAAGTACACGACTATCTCGAGAAATTATAGATAAGACTAAAGCCTTTACTTTTTCAAAATTTTCACCATAATCAATGCCAATAACCCATTCTACCATTCGATTCTCGGAATGGCTGTAATTGATAACGGAACCACTGCTCATAGGGCCATTTGGAATATACACCAGACGATTATCCACCGTAGTAAGTATGGTATGGAACACCTGAATTTCTTTTACGACACCACTTATGCCTTGTGCATCAATATAATCGCCTACTTTATAAGGTTTGAACAACAACACAATGATACCTCCTGCAAAATTCTGCAAATTGCCTGACAAAGCCATACCAATGGCTACACCAGCAGCTGCCAACAATGCAGCAAAAGAAGTTGTATCGACACCCAGCTCATTAATAACAGCTATAACCAATAAAATAGTCAATGTTATCTTGACCAAACTCTTAAGGAATGTCTTAACACTCGTTTCTACCTTCCGTTTAGTCAATATCCTATCAACGACTTTATTAAGGAGTTTAATGGCAATTCTACCAAAATAATAAATAACAATTGCAACCAGAATATGCTTGCCTGATTCGATGCTCCAATTAATAAGAGATTGGAGCTCATTCGGAATATGATTGACTTCAGCTTTCAAATGAGCTGTATCGTGAGCCACTTCCCTAGATATAGAGGGGACCTTAACTATCAGTAGATTTATGAAAGATACAAAATCCATACAGTCGTTATTAATTTATTTATGCAAATATACATTTTTACTGAAAAAAAATAGTAGAAATAAGAAAAAAACACTTATCTTTGTTATAGTAAAAAACAGGTTCTTTTAATTGCTTAAAGAATACACAGAGATAAAATGCACAGATTTGTCGAAAAAAAAAGCCGATTCGCAGAAAACATTTTGGCAAGTGACGAAACTTCATTTACTTTGTAGACATAAATAAAAGAAATACTTTTAAAACTGAAAAGAAAATCAATGAAATATTAGTGATTAATAGGGATAGTTAGTTTAATAGTTTAGTAGTAGTTTGAACAACACAAAGTAAAACGATTTTTTCTTGAGTGTCTTGTACTTGTGAAAGTGCGAGACACTTTTTTTGTAAGCAAAAAATCATTTTTATCAAAATTCAACTAAAACGCTCCACTTTCTATAAATATATTTTAGCAAAACGTGCAAGATGGTAGATAAAAAATAATTAAATCGGATACATATAAAGGCTTTATAATATTTTCATTAAGAATAAAACTTAAAAATAGCAATTTGCTATTGTGTATCTAAAAAAAAATAATGACCTTTGTGAAGTTTATATCACACCAAATATTAAACGATTTAACTTCTACTTGTAAGATACCAAACCAATTAATTCAAATGAACAATTTAGAAAACAGAAACGGAAAAGAAACTCAGGAAAAGAGACCATACAACCTGAGAGAAAAGAAAAAGAAAGTTGCAGCATATCGAAATTTGATTCGCCCGCAACTAGCTGATGATTTGTACAAAAGGATTATCGACATCGTAGTAAAACAAAAAAAATACAGATCTGCCGATTATTCTGCTAAAGATTTAGCAAAAGAGCTGAATATCAACACTCGTTATCTTTCTGCTGTAATCAATTCTCGCTTTGGAGAAAATTATTCTTGCCTGCACAACAAATATCGGATTAAAGAATCGATGAAGTTGTTGGCAGATAAAAAATTGGCGCACAAAAATGTTGAAGAAATCAGTGCAATGGTTGGCTTTTCAAATCGCCAATCTTTTTACGCTTCTTTCTATAAATATATAGGAGAAACACCTAACGGTTATCGTAAAAGAAAGCTGGAAGAAAAGTTTGCAAAAAAATACAACATTGACAACAATAACAGCGCTGAGAAATAATTAAAAATTTAATTAAAATATCGTAGAATTTAAAAGGAACTATCTCAGGTATTATGAGGTATTTCCTTTTATTTTTGAATTTCAATCTAATAATATGACAGAAAAGTTTGCTGATATTGAAATGCTCCGTTATGAAGTAAATGGGTTTGAAGAGCTTCCTCTTAAATATAAAAAACTCATTTATTGTCTTTCAGAAGCAGCACTTTCGGGGCGTGATATTCTTTTTGATCAGAACGGAGCCTATAACCTTCGAATTCGCCGGACACTAGAAGCAATATATACGCACACTACCAGCGATAAATCATCAGAGAACTTTCTAAAAATGGAAGTATACCTCAAAAGAGTTTGGTTTTCAAGCGGCATTCACCATCATTATGGCTATGAGAAATTTAGTCCGGAATTCACCGAAGATTTCTTAAAACAAGAAATGCTCTCTATCGACTCTAAGTATCTGCCATTACAGCAAGGAGAGTCAGCTGAAGAATTGTTTGAATTATTACGCCCCATCATCTTCGATCCTGGAATAATGAGCAAAAGAGTCAATAAGTCTCAAGGGGAAGACATACTAATCTCTTCTGCATGCAACTACTATCAAGGTGTCAGCCAAAATCAAGCAGAAGAATACTATAATAGTTTAAAAGAATCGGGAGGCAGCACTCCCATTTCATTCGGACTGAATAGTCGTCTAGTAGCAGAAGAAGGAAAGTTAATAGAAAAGACATGGAAAGTAGGAAGCCTTTACTCAAAAGCTATCGAAAAAATTGTATATTGGCTTCAGAAAGCAATAAGATATGCAGAAAACGAGGAGCAGCAAGCAACAATCCAAACGCTAATAGATTACTATCGCACAGGTAATTTGAAAACATTCGACGAGTATTCCATTCAATGGCTTAAAGACACCAAATCATTTGTAGATTTCACTAACGGTTTCATAGAGACATACGGTGATCCATTGGGCTTGAAAGCAAGTTGGGAATCGATAGTCAACTACAAAGATAAAGAAGCCACACACCGAACAGAAATTATTAGCAGCAATGCCCAATGGTTTGAAAATCATTCTCCTGTAGATGAAGCTTTTAAGAAAAAGACTGTAAAAGGAGTTTCGGCGAAAGCCATCACTGCCGCTATTCTGGCTGGCGACCTATATCCATCAACTGCAATAGGTATAAACTTGCCTAATTCTGAATGGATACGCGCACTCCATGGATCCAAATCTGTCACAATCAGCAATATTACAGCAGCTTACGACAAGGCTTCACGCCATAATGGTTTTATGGAAGAGTTCGTATATAGCAATCAAGAAAGAGAACTTATCGACAAATATTCAAACTTGACAGACGAACTACATACCGATCTACACGAATGCCTTGGGCATGGTTCGGGGCAATTACTACAAGGCATTAGCCAAGACGCTTTAAAAGCATACGGCTCGACCATTGAAGAAGCTCGTGCCGATTTATTCGGACTATATTACATGGCTGATGAAAAATTGATAGAGCTGGGGCTTCTTCCTGACAAAGATGCTTATAAAGCTCAATATTATACTTATATAATGAACGGACTACTAACGCAGTTGGTTCGAATAAAATCCGGACATCAGTTAGAAGAAGCCCACATGAGAAACAGACAACTCATTGCTCGCTGGGCTTATGAAAAAGGACACGCCGAGAATGTGATAGAATTTATTAACCGAAACCAGAAAACTTACATCAAGATCAACGATTATAATGCATTACGGGGTATCTTCGGTCAATTACTAGCCGAAATTCAGCGCATCAAATCGACAGGAGAATATGAATCGGCCCAATCGTTAGTGGAGAATTATGCAGTAAAAGTTGATCAGACATTACATGCCGAAGTTCTGAAAAGGTATGAAAAATTAAAACTATCTCCTTACAAAGGCTTTATCAACCCTGTTTATCACCAAATAAAAGATAAAGAAGGCTACGTTTGCGATATTACCGTCTCTTACAACGAGTCTTACACAGACCAAATGCTAAGATATAGCACTGATTATTCTTATCTGCCTTCTATTAATGAATAACAACAGAAAATTATTGTGTTATAATGGATATTAACGAACAACTGAAAGCTATTAAAACGGAATTCCGCCTGTCAATGAATGGAAAGGCATCGCAAAGTATGCGTGAAAGTGGATTCAAATACAAACTCAACTTCGGAGTAGAATTACCGCGGATCAAGGCTATCGCTGCAAACTTTCCAAAAGATTTCCACTTGGCACAAGCTCTATGGAATGAAGATATCAGAGAATGCAAAATTACCGCTGCCCTACTAATGCCTGTTGAGGACTTTACTATCGACATGGCCGAACTATGGGTAGAACAAATAAATAATATAGAAATAGCCGAATTGACGGTGATGAATCTTTTCCAAAAGTTAAGCTACGCTCCTTCTCTATCATTCAAATGGATTGCCGACGAAAGAGAATTTATTCAGACGTGCGGTTTCTTAACCATAGCACGATTACTTGGAATAAAGGGAGAAATGGACGACCGCGCCGGAAGTGAGTTCCTCGATCAAGCAATAACAGCGGCACTGTCGCCAAATTACAATGTAAGACAAGCTGCTAGTTTAGCAATCAAAAAATATATGAGACACAGTGAAGAACATGCTTTTGCAGTTTGCCGACTTGTCGAAGGATACGCTACAACTAAGCAAGAAGAAGAACAAGCACTCTATAATATGGTTCGTTCAAATATAATTGAAGGATAATCCACATTTTTATCGATCATTTCATAAAAATAATATAACTTTGTTGAGCTAATTTAAAAGCACATGGATAATAAGAACGTTAAAGAAACCGTGAAGAAGGTATTAGACGAATATCTATCGGCTAAAAAACATCGTAAAACGCCAGAACGTTTTGCTATCCTTGATGTAATCTATTCTATCGAAGGGCATTTCACAATAGACGTTCTTCAGGAAATGATGGAAAAGAGCAACTTCCGTGTTAGCAGAGCTACTTTGTACAACACCATTTTACTGCTAATAGATGCACAACTCGTCATCAGGCTTCAATTTGGAAACACCTCGCAATACGAGAAGCTATATAATAGCGGTATGCATCTGCATCTGTTTTGCACACAATGTGGAAAAATAACAGAGGTTCATGACACGAACTTGCAACACGTTATTTCCGAAACAAAATTCCCGAATTTCAACACTTCTCATTTCTCACTATATGTATATGGATTGTGTAGCAGATGTGATAGAGCCAACAAACGAAAAAAGAAAAAATTATAAATAAATTCAGAAAATGAAAATAGATGTTTTATTAGGATTGCAATGGGGCGATGAGGGCAAAGGCAAAGTTGTTGATGTACTCACGCCAAGCTATGATGTAGTTGCCCGTTTCCAAGGAGGGCCAAATGCCGGTCACACACTCGAATTCAATGGCGAAAAATATGTTCTAAGATCTATTCCTTCAGGTATCTTTCAAGGAGACAAAGTCAATATTATAGGCAATGGGGTTGTTCTTGATCCTGCTCTCTTTCGCGAAGAAGCTACAGCGCTGGAAGCATCGGGACATCCACTTAAAGAACGCCTCATCATATCTAAAAAAGCACATCTCATCATGCCGACCCATCGATTGCTTGATGCTGCCTATGAAGCTGCAAAGAAAGATTCGAAAGTAGGAACCACAGGACGTGGAATAGGCCCTACTTATACAGACAAAATTAGTCGCAACGGTATTCGTGTAGGAGATATACTGGAAGATTTCGAGACCAAATATGCAGTTGCCAAAGAACGCCATGAGAATATCCTAAAAAGCCTGAACTACGAATATGACTTAACGGATATAGAAAAGAAATGGTTTGAAGGTATCGAGTATCTCAAACAATTTAAATTCGTAGACAGCGAACATACGATCAATAATCTACTTAAAGAAGGTAAAACAATCTTATGCGAAGGTGCTCAAGGCACAATGCTGGATATTGATTTCGGGTCATATCCTTTTGTCACTTCTTCCAATACAATCTGTGCAGGAGCATGTACTGGTTTGGGTGTAGCGCCTAACAAGATCGGAGATGTATACGGCATCTTTAAAGCTTACTGTACACGTGTAGGTGCAGGTCCTTTTCCAACAGAGTTGTTTGACGCAGATGGCGACAAAATACGCGAAATAGGTCACGAATTTGGTGCTGTCACAGGCAGAAAGCGCCGTTGCGGATGGATTGACCTGGTAGCACTCAAATATGCAGTCATGCTCGATGGAGTAACAAACCTTATTATGATGAAAAGCGATGTACTCGACTCGTTTGAAACGATCAAAGCGTGCGTGGCATACAAGATAGACGGCAAAGAAGTAGATTACTTACCCTATAGCTTAGAAGGCAATATCGAACCTGTATACAAAGAGATTCCCGGTTGGAAGACCGACCTTACTAAAATAAAAAGCGAAGCTGACTTCCCTATAGAGTTCAAGAACTATATTGATTTTCTTGAGAAAGAATTGGGAGCCCGCATCAAGATTGTTTCTGTAGGACCAGATCGCGAACAAACAATCGTTCGCTACAATTAATATTATAATTCATGAAGAAAGTAATATTAGCTATAGTCTTACTATTTACTTTCGTGCTATGCATTATAGCGCAACCGAATGTTTACGTGCCTGCAAAAGAAAACATGGAGGCACGTAAACAATTCCAAGACAACAAATTTGGCATTTTTCTACATTGGGGACTTTATTGTATGCTAGCAACCGGAGAATGGACTATGAACGATAACAACCTCAACTATAAAGAATATGCCAAACTTGCCGGTGGCTTCTACCCTTCCAAGTTCGATGCCGACAAATGGGTTTCCCAAATTAAAGCATCGGGTGCAAAATACATTTGCATCACTACCCGACACCACGAAGGTTTTTCGATGTTCAACACCCAATATTCGGACTACAATATTGTAAAAGCAACCCCTTTCAAACGCGATATTCTAAAAGAACTGGCAGACGCTTGTGCCCGTCAAGGCATTAAACTACACCTTTATTATTCGCATTTGGATTGGTTTCGCGAAGACTATCCATGGGGGCGCACGGGACGAGGCACAGGACGTTCAAATCCTGCTGGCAATTGGAAGTCATACTACCAATTCATGAACAACCAACTAACGGAACTGCTTACCAACTACGGTCCAATAGGCTGTATTTGGTTTGACGGCTGGTGGGACCATGACATAGATCCCAATTTCGATTGGCAACTTCCCGGACAATATGCTTTGATTCATCGCCTACAACCGGCATGCCTTATCGAAAACAACCATCATCAGACTCCCTATCCGGGTGAAGATATACAAGAATTCGAGCGTGATCTGCCCGGTGAAAACACTGCCGGCCTATCGGGGCAGAAAATAAGCAGACTCCCACTCGAAACATGCGAAACCATGAACGGCATGTGGGGATACAAAATAGCAGACATGAACTATAAGCCTACCAAAACATTGATTCAATACTTGGTAAAGGCTGCCGGAAGAAATGCGAATTTATTACTCAACATCGGACCGCAACCTAATGGCGAACTACCCGACGTAGCAGTACAACGGCTGCGCGAGATGGGCGAATGGACCAAACAATATGGTGAAACGATTTACGGAACTAGAGGAGGTATTATTCCTCCTCAAGATTGGGGAGTCACAACACAAAAAGACAACAAACTGTTTGTCCATATTCTCAATCTACAGAACAAGTATCTCCTCCTTCCGCTTAGTGGTAAGAAAGTAACACATGCTTTCCTCTTTAAAAATCACAAGCCCGTCAAATTCAGCAAAGATAAAAGCGGCATACTGCTCCAATTGGATGAGATACCAACAGACATTGACTATGTAATAGAACTTACGATTGTATAATTTTTAGCTAATTCTTTATAAAAGAGAAACAGAAAAGAAGATACTTCTCAGTTTATATCTATCTTTGGCAAAAGATTTGTACTTACTCTTTATATAATAGAATAATAAAAACAGTTATGAACGACGTAAACAGTTTTAATGGTATAATAGGGATGCAGTGGATTATTTTCATTGGCATCGCGATAGTAAGTTACATTATCCAAGCTAACTTACAACACAAATTTAAGAAATACTCCAAAATAGGGATGAATGGGCTGACAGGTCGTGACGTTGCCATCAGGATGCTTCAAGAAAATGGCATCTATGACGTGCAAGTGACTCATGTAGAAGGTCAATTGACAGACCATTACAATCCCGCAACGAAGACTGTGAATCTGAGCGAAGGAGTTTATGATGGCGACAGTCTAATGGCTGCTGCTGTTGCAGCCCACGAATGTGGCCACGCTGTACAACATGCTCGTGCGTATGCCCCACTTACCCTGCGCAGCAAATTAGTGCCCGTTGTAAGTTTCGCGTCTCAATGGATGACCTGGTTATTGCTTCTAGGCGTATTGATGATTAACAGTTTCCCACAACTATTACTTGTGGGCATCGTATTGTTTGCCACAACAACAATATTCAGTTTCATTACCCTGCCTGTCGAAATAAATGCCAGCCGCCGTGCTTTATCATGGTTAAGCAGTTCGGGCATTACCAATGCCTACAATCATTCGCAAGCCGAAGATGCTCTACGCTCGGCAGCCTACACATACGTAGTTGCCGCTCTTGGTTCATTGGCTACATTAATATATTATGTCATGATCTTCATGAACCGAAGAAACTAATAATCTATTCTGAATACAATAATACCATATAAAGAAAGCCTATACAATTGTTTTTGTATAGGCTTTCTTTATGCATAGTGACACTCGTTTCATCGCTCGAAATAAACAGCCTGCCCCTAATATAGGTTGACTCATTAAAAAATAGAAGAATGGAATTATCAAGGAAGAGGCGTGTTCATTATTCGAAAGAGTGCAAGCTTTATGCTCGCAAAGATACTTAAAGACATCACGATAAAAACTAACATACGAAACTTGCGACTCACGCTCGTGAGTCGCAAGTTTCGTCCTTATGTTTTTTCCGACTCACGAGCGTGAGTCGCAAGCGACGTATATATGCAACTACCACAACACACTGAAGCTATCGGGATAAGTGAAAGAAGTGAACAATACAAGATAAGATAGATACCCACGCAATATCCTAAAATGCAAATATTGCATGAAACCGAAAGAGATAAAGCTTTCGTATTCCACACACACGAGGAAGAGAAGTACACTCGAGTTCGTTTCAAAGAAAATTGTTTCTTCTTTAACGATTTTGTTTTGTAATTCCAATAATATTGGTAAATTTGTGGCGCAAAAGGTTTCTACATCACTCAAATGAGTAATGTGGGATTAAAAGGGAATGCCGTGAGAATCGGCAACAGTTCCCGCTGCTGTGAGTTCCACAGTCCTTTTATGGACAAACGGGTCTTGATACAACGACAAAGTCACTAACTCTTCCGAGAAGTTGGGAAGGCTATCAAGACAGGAACAAGCCAGAAGACCTGCCTTTGCTGAATATCTGTTCTACAGTCCACGGACGAATGGGCATGGATCGGGCAATGTTGTTTCTCTCTTATCTTGTATCGGATAAGATATATACATCGTGTACTGTAGAATTGATTATGTGCGTATTTATTAGTAGAACTTAATCAATATACGAAACGATGAAAAAAAGTAAGAAATTAGAATTTGCCAGCATTGTTGCCATGATCATGATCGCTGCATTAAGCAGGCTCATCCCCCACCCATACAACTTCTCGCCTATATGTGCAATGGCTCTTTTCGGGTCAGCCTATCTCAACAATCGGTACTACTCCTACATTATTCCCATAGCTTCAATGTGGATAAGCGATTTGCTGCTCAACAATATAATATATGCAGCCTACTTCGACCATTTCGTATGGTTCTATGATGGAGCTATTGCTACTTATGGCGCATTCTTACTTATAAGCTGTCTAGGAAGAACCATTCTGCACAAAAAGATCACACTACCCAAGCTATTCTATACCTCGGTACTATCATCTGTGATTTTCTTCCTCGTGTCGAACTTCGGAGTCTGGTTATTCTCGAGCATGCTTCCCTACCCTCATACACTCGGTGGATTGATCTCATGTTACATAGCAGGAATCCCTTTTTTCCACAATACCCTATTGGGCGATTTCTTTTATATATTCGTTCTATTCGGTATATACGAATGGCTTATAAAGAATGCCTTAAACCAGCTGAAGTTCTATGAGATGTATGGTAACAGACATGAATAATATAAAGGAAACTCACAAAAGCTCTCTCTCTAATTATAGACTTTGACTTATAGGTTGTTTGTATATTGTATTTTCAATATACGTTATTTTGAATATGTGTTTCTGCCCTGTACGTGACGTATAGGGCAGAAATTATATAATAAGTGCACAATGATAATTGTGGTATGCTTATCTACTGAATGCCATCCAATAACTTTTTCAGGACAACAGTGGCTGATATTTCGCGATTGGCAGCCTCGGGAATAACCAAAGATTGAGGGCCTTCAATGACATCATCCGTCACAATCATGTTACGTCTGACGGGTAAACAATGCATGAAATGAGCATTATTGGTAACAGCCATCTGACGTTCGCCAATGGTCCACGAACGATCGGAACATATAATGCGCCCATAATTATCACCGGCATACGCAGCCCAATTCTTTCCATAGACGAAATCCGCACCTTCGAACGCTTTCATCTGATCGTATTCGATGTGCGCATTACCTACAAATTTCGAATCGAGCTCATAACCATGTGGATGGGTAATAACAAAATCATAATCGGCAGCATTCATCCACTCGGCAAAAGAGTTGGGCACAGCCTGCGGCAACGAACGGGGATGAGGAGCCCACGACATGACCACTTTGGGACGTGGTTTAGTTTTGTATTCTTCGATCGTGATAAGATCGGCAAAGGCCTGAAGAGGATGGCAAGTAGCTGCCTCCATAGAGAATACAGGTTTACCTGAGTATTTTATAAACTGATTGAGAATAGTTTCATTATAATCATAGTCGCGATCTTCAAACTGGGCGAAAGAACGAACACCGATAATATCGCAATAAGATCCCATTACAGGAATGGCTTCAAGAATATGCTCTGATTTATCGCCATCCATAATAACGCCACGTTCTGTTTCGAGTTTCCATGCACCTTGATTGATATCGAGCACAATAACATTCATACCAAGATTCATTGCAGCCTTCTGAGTACTGAGTCGAGTACGCAAACTCGAATTGAAAAACACCATTAATAATGTTTTGTTACGTCCAAGTTCTACGTATTTAAATCTATCCTTCTTAATTTCAAAGGCCAACTCTAAAGCGACTTTCAAATCGCCAATGTCTTGCACTCCTGTAAATTTCTTCATTGTTCGCTTGTTTTATAATTTTATTATTTGGGTTTATGCTTTTCTGATTTGTCCATCGCCCTCTATCAACCACTTATAAGTAGTTATTTCTTCGAGTCCCATAGGACCACGAGCATGGAGCTTTTGCGTGCTGATACCGATTTCTGCTCCCAGTCCAAACTGCCCGCCATCGGTAAATGCAGTAGATACGTTGACGTATACACAGGCGGCATCGACTTCGCGCATAAAACGTTCGGCACGTTCTTTATTCTCGGTTATAATACTCTCACTATGCTTAGATCCATTAGTGCGAATATGATCCAGTGCTTCTTCAAAAGAACACACAGTCTTTATAGCCATCTTATAGTCTAAGAATTCTGTTCCGAAGCTTTCGGCAGTAGCATGCTCAAGAAGATGAGCCGGATACTTTCCCGCAAGCACTTCATAGGCCTCGTTGTCTGCATAAATAACAACATTAGACGATTCGAGAAGAGAAACGATCTCGGGCAATTCTTTCAGACGAGATTGATGGATAACAAGACAATCGAGAGCATTGCAGACGGTGACACGACGAGTCTTAGCATTGTTGATGATAGCAGCACCTTTAGCCAGATCACCAAATTCATCGAAATAAGTATGACAAATACCCGCTCCTGTTTCTATAACCGGAACAGTTGCATTATGTCGTGCAAATTGAATAAGACTACTGCTGCCACGAGGTATTATCAAATCCACATACCCGTTAGCATGAAGTAATGCAGCTGCCGATTCGTGACCAGCAGGAAGCAATTCGACAACGTGCGGATTGACTCCTTGTGATGCAAGAGCCTGATGAATGATTTCGACAATAGCCCTATTGGAAGCGTCGGCATTGCTTCCCCCTTTTAAGATGCAGGCATTGCCACTCTTTATACAGAGCGAAAAGACATCAAAACTAACATTCGGTCTAGCCTCGTAAATAACGCCGATAACACCAAACGGAACACTGACACGGCGCAGATGCATACCATTTGGGCGTACAACATCTTTAAGTACCCGCCCCAATGGAGAAGGAAGTTTTGCAACATTACGGATACCCAAAGCAATATCTTCAATACGAGTGTGCGTGAGCTTCAAACGATCGTACATAGGATCAGCAACATCCATCTTTGCCAAATCCTTTGCATTCTCGTTCAATATAAAAGAAGCATGCTGAATGGCAGCATCGGCAACAGCCCATAGTACTTCATTTATCTTTTCATTATCAAGCAATGCTAAATCTCGACTAGCGGCCTTTACTTCTTGAAAAATGGAATCCATGTTCATCATATCATGTTTTTTATTCAATATAAAGATAATCGTAGTGTACAACAGCACGCTTACCATGCTTGCCCATCTCGGCACGCGCCAATTCAGAGCTGCAATTCACACGACCACAGCCTATCAAATGTCCATCACAATCTACTACACGAACGATATCGTCTTTCTCGAAATCTCCTTCAATAGCACTAATACCTACAGGCAATACACTGACAGCCTTACCACTGCTCAATCGGGTAGTAAGACACTCGTTAATATGTATCTCTCCTTTTGCAAAGCCTTCGCTATGAGCAATCCACTTTTTCACACTCGACACAGGTTGAGTGGATGGTAAGAATCGGGTACAAACAGTATGTTCGGGTCGGGAAATAAGTTCGAGCAATATATTTTCACGCTTACCATTGGCAATGATAACCTCAATACCTTCTTCAGCTATTTTATGCGCAATATTGCTCTTAGTAAGCATACCACCTCGACCGAAACTGGACTTGCCCGTCTGTATATATTGCGAAAGATCCATATCGGGAGTAATGGTACGAATGACATGCGATAAAGCATCGGAGGGAGAACCATCGTAGATGCCGTCGATATTGCTTAAGATAAACAAAGCCTGAGCATTCATCATTGAAGCGATAAGCCCGGACAATTCATCATTGTCGGTAAACATAAGTTCAGTGACCGATATGGTGTCATTCTCATTAACAATAGGTATAACGCCATTACGAAGCATTACCTCCATGCAATTTTTCTGATTGAGATAATGCCGCCGAGTAGCAAAGTTTTCTTTCATAGTAAGCACCTGCCCTACTACAATATGATGATCGCGAAAAAGTTCATAATAACGATTGATTAGCTTAGCTTGTCCCACGGCACTGAACAACTGCCGCTGGTCTACACTATCAAGTTTACGTTCCGTATGAAGCTCACTTCTACCCGAAGCCACAGCTCCGGAAGAGACTATAATAACCTCTATTCCACGTTGATAAAGCTCTGATATCTGATCGGTAAGCGACGACATGCGAGTGACATCAAGAGTACCATCAGAGCGGGTCAATATATTACTTCCTATTTTAACGACAATACGCCGATATTCTTCACTCATAGTTGGATTGATTAAAAAGTATTATTCCAGCACCACCCGATGAACATTTTCTATCGGTTGGTTAAGAAATACAGCTGCAGATCCTTTGAACTTATCTTCTGATTCGGTGGTATAAAAGTCACATTTACCTCCTCGCGTACAAGACTCCTCGATATCGGGATGACGGAATAAATAATCTTTCAGGCTATTGGATACCAGATTGCCCTGCGAAACGATTTGAATATGATCGGGCAAATATGCTCTTATTTTAGGATAAAGCAATGGATAGTGAGTGCATCCCAATACAACAGTATCAATCAGAGGGTCTTTGGCCAATAAGGTATCAATATATTTGCGAACAAAGAAATCGGCACCGTCACTATTCGATTCATCATTTTCTACTAACGGAACCCACATCGGGCAAGCCTGTCCCACGACAGTTATATTTGGGAACAGTTTCTTAATTTCCATCGGATAAGAACCCGAGATAATGGTTCCAGCTGTTCCGAATATACCAACATGCCGGCTTTTTGTGATGTTTCCTATAGCTTCGGCAGTAGGGCGAATCACACCAAGCACTCTACGTTGAGGATCGAGTCCTGGCAAATCATTCATCTGAATACTCCGTAAAGCTTTTGCCGATGCTGTATTACAACCGATGATGACCAAATGACAACCTTTCTCAAAAAGATTAATCACTGCCTGCCGTGTAAATTCGTAAACGATTTCAAAGGAGCGGCTGCCATAGGGTGCACGAGCATTATCTCCGAGATAAACATAATCGTATTGAGGTAATACTTTGCGAATACTATCAAGTATGGTAAGCCCACCATACCCCGAATCAAATACACCGATAGGTCCGGGAGATTGCAAAAATTCAACCATAGCTATATGATAAAAAAACAACGGCACAAACATCGAGTGAATAACCCGATATTTGTGTCGCTCTTATTAATTGGGTTATATCTATTTCTTTTTCCCAGCAGCAGCTGCAGGAGCTGGATTAGCAGAAGCATTACCAGTAGCACCTACACGAGATTTAATCTTACTGGTCAAATCAACCATTTGAGTTTCGTTGACATAAGGAAGTTGTGTACGAGCCATATCGAAAATGCAAGTAAAACCACCTTCTTGTCCGATAGCTTTAACTGCACCCTCTATCTTCTGATAGATAGGTGTCATCTTCTTCTCTTGCTGGTCTTGCATACTTTGTTGTGCATCTTGTTGGTACTGTTGTGAACGCTGTCCCATTTCTTCAAGTTCTTTCTGGCGACGCTCAGCGATAGCCTGTGGCAGAGAATCTTTCTGCTGTATGAATTGCTGATACTTAGTGTTGAATTCAGTTTCAGTACGTTTCATTTCTGCCTGATACTTATTAGCCAATTCCTTCAATTCGTTCTGAGCCTTTACAAACTCGGGCATATCAACGATAACAGATTGAGTGTTGTAATACCCAAGCTTAACTGTTTGAGCAGATATTCCCACCAAGGGAAGCGCAAATAATGCAATTGCGAGTGCGATTTTCTTTAGCATAATTCTTTAAAAGTTTATTGATTATTATATTATTCTTTTTGACACTACAAATGTAATCATTTATTTTGAATAACCCATCTTAGCAAGAACATCTTCGCTGATATCAATACTTGGAGATGCAAAAATAATACTCGAAGCAGAAGCTCTATCAACAACAATAGAATAGCCATAACGTTCTGACAAAGCCTTTGCGGCATTATATATCTGATCTTGAATAGGTTTAATCAGATTTTGACGAAGTTTTGCCAGTTCACCATCAGGGCCGAAATACTTGCGCTTGAGATCTGCGGCACTTTTCTCTTTTGCCACAATAGCATCTTCCTGCACTTTCTTTTGAGCATCCGATAGACGCGACATTTTGTTCTGATAACTAGTATACATAGTCTTTGCCTCATTGGACAGTGTCTGAACTTCATTCTGCCATTTTTGAGAGTTCTGTTCAAGTTGAGCAGTAGCCTTAGAGTAAGCGGGTATATTTTTCAATATATATTCCGTATCGATCAATACTATTTTCTGGGCGCAAACAGACATCGTAAAGCCCAACAATAAAATAAGAGATAAAATAGACTTTTTCATATTGCACACATTATTTGATGATTATAATTATTAAAATTCTTGTCCTAATATAAAGTGGAATTGGCTTCCTCCATACTGTTTCGAACCAAAGACTTTATCAAAGCCATAACCCCAGTCAATACCCATCAATCCAATCATAGGAAGGAATATACGTACGCCAACACCGGCAGAACGTTTCAAATCAAGCGGATTGAAATTCTTAATATCGTGCCAAGCATTACCACCTTCAACAAAAGTCAACATATAAATATTGGTACTGGTTTCCAACATTAACGGATATCTAAGTTCCAAACCCAAACGAGCATAAGCATAACCTTCCTTGCCGTATGGAGTCAATGAACTATTTTCGTAACCACGTAATCCAACGCTTTCTGTAGCATAGCTTGCATAACCTGTCATACCGTCACCACCGACATCAAATGTTTCGAAAGGTGATTTTTTGTACTTGTCATAATAACCCAACAAACCAAAATCGGCACGTGTCATCAAGACTAAACCTTTCTTGTATATGGTCGGATCCATCAACGGAGTATAGGTCTTTGATTTGAATTCCCATTTATGATATTCAATCCAGCGATGCATCTTGTTCACATCATTCTGGTTGCTCAAGTTGTAAGTGCTGTAATCAATTCCATCAAACAAAGAATAGGGAGGTGTAAACTGACAAGACAATGAGAACTCAGAACCCGTACGCGGGAATATCGGATTGTCTATAGAATTTCTACCCAACGTAATATTCAAGCTTATATTGTTGCAATGCCCATTGGTAACTGGGAAATAGCGCCAATCGTGAAGTACATAACGCTGATAAGATAACTCGGTAGAGAGAGTGAAATAATCATCCGGCCATCTCAGACGTTTACCGAATCCTACAGAGAATCCATACATTTGTAACGATTTAGATTTATCGTACATATCTTTATAGTTGTATGAACCTCCATACATGCTATTATAATAGTTGTTCAGATATGACTGACTGTAGTACTTACTACTAATATCGGTCTGGCGAGAATAGAATGCAGACAAAGACAATGAATTAGGACGTTTGCCTCCAAACCAAGGATCGAAGAACGACACACTGTATTGTTGATAGTATGAGGCATTTGTACGAGCACTGATCGTGAATGTTTGCCCATCGCCTTGTGGCAATATACCTCGATAGTTCTGCCCAGGATGCAACAAGTTGGCCATAGAGAAGTTGGTAAATTTCAAACTCAACGTTCCGATTACACCTGTTTGTCCCCAGCCTGCCGAAAATTCAACTTGGTCATTAGCCTTTGATGTCAACGGCAACCCTATATTGACCGTTCCATTTACTTGGTCAGGACGAATATCAGGAGTCATTTTTTCTGGATCGAAATGTCCCATCTGAGATAGTTCACGCAATGAGCGCATCAAATCCTCACGACTAAAGAGGTCACCCGGACGGATACGTAGTTCACGACGGATAACGTTTTCGTAAACTCGATCATTACCACTAATGGTTATTTTATCTATAGAAGCCTGGCGTCCTTCACTAATTCTCATTTCCAAATCTATCGAATCATTTTCAATATTGACTTCGACAGGATCAAGATTATAAAACAAATAACCATTATTATAATAGAGATTACCGATAGCATCATCATCTGAAGACAAACGTTGATTCAACAATTTCTGATTATAGACATCGCCTTTCTTCATGCGCAACATATAATTCAACTGATCCGTAGAATAGACGGTATTACCAAGCCATGTCACATTACGCAAATAGTATTTATCACCTTCATTTACTTTAATATATACATCTACCGTCCGGTCATTGAACATTTTGATACTATCTTTGACTATACGAGCATCACGATATCCCAGTTCATTATACTTGTCAATAATCAACTTCTTGTCGGCTTCATAATTTTCATTAACAAACTTCTTCGGTCGGAAGATATTTGCCAACTTATGCCGTTCATTCGTTTTCTTCATAACCCGCTTCAACTTTTTAGATTTCAGCACGACATTACCTTCAAACGTTATCTTATGAACATGTATCTTTTCTTTCTTATCAATATTGACATCAACAATAACTTCATTAGGACTCTTTGGATCATCAGTCTGAACGATATTCACATCTGCATTTTTAAATCCTTTGTCATCAAAGTAGCGTTTAATAAGAAGTTTGGCACGATTTACCATATCGACAGTAATTTGGCTTCCTTTAGGCATACCCAATTTAGCGATCAAATCTGTTCGTTCAGCCTTTTTCACTCCATGGTAATGAATATCAGAAATACGGGGCTGCTGAGCCAATTGAATCAACAGCCAAATTTTATTTTTATATTCCTTTTCAACAGAAATAACGACATTCGAAAACAGACCATGCTTCCAATAACGACGTACAGCATCAGTTATTTCTTGACCAGGCACAGTAATAGTCTGCCCCACAGCCAATCCGGAAATACCTATCAACACATAATCTTCGTAGCCTTTTATACCTTCCACCTTTATGCCGGCGATTTCAAACTTTTTGGGAGTCCCCGTATAAATAATAGCAGGCTTATAAATTGTATCGGCAGCTACCTCTTGTGCATTTCCTTGCAAAACGCAGCAAAGAAGCAAACTAGCTAATGCTATAAATTTCAAATAAGTACGATAATACATCTATCTAATTTTAGGTTTTTTACTAATCTGTTCACTAGTCATTCCATAACGTCTTTCTCGCTGTTGAAAATCCGCTATAGCTTTATATAACTCATTTTTCTTAAAATCGGGCCAATAAGTGTCGCAAAAATACAACTCGGAATAGGCACATTGCCACAATAAGTAATTGCTTAATCTTAATTCTCCACCAGTACGAATAAGCAAATCAGGATTGGGCATAAAGTTGGTAGCCAAATATTGCGATATCGTATCGGATGTGATATTCTCAGGAGTCATCTTACCACTCTGGACCAAGCGAGCAATTTGGCGTGTGGCTTCGGTAATCTCCCAGTGCGAAGAATAACTCAAAGCTAAGACCAAAGTCAATTTTTTGCCATGAGCAGTATCGGACACACATCTATTTAAACGCTGCTGAAGTTTTTCGGGCAGTTTACTCAAATCACCAATTATTCTAAAGCAGATATCATTTTTCAAAAGAATTTCTTCTTTAAGCGAATCAAACAACAAATCCATCAATGCCGCAACTTCTGCCTCCGGACGATTCCAATTCTCGCTCGAAAACGTATAGAGAGTCAAATACTTGACACCGATTAAGGCAGCAGCTTCAATGATTTCTTTCACCGTATCAGCTCCTGCAATATGACCGTTTCTGCGTTCTTCCCCCCGCAGTTTCGCCCAACGTCCATTGCCATCCATTATAATAGCAACATGCTTGGGCACACGATTTTTATCTATTTCATAATCTTCAGCCATTTCCTTACGAAAATCTGTTGTTTACAAATTGCAAAAATAGGAACAATTTTTTCTATAATAAGCGATAAATAGAAGTTTTATATAAAATTATCACTAAATGAGAGCTTTTTACGGTTTTCTTCTTCCAACCAACAAGGTTCATCAGACTAAAAGGGTTCATATATTTTCATTTCAATCTACATTACTACTTAATGTTTATATTTAAAGACATCGACTCCCAGCACCCTTTGATTGGCAAATTCCTTAATACATTTCAATTGTGGGGCAAACACACCACCCCCCAATACTGTTACACTTTTTTCGACATATGCCTCATCCCAAAGTCCTTCGTCAATAAATGATTGATGAAGTTGAGCGCCACCTTCTACAAGCAACGATTGAATATTTCGTTGAGCCAACTCCTCCAAAAAGCGAGAAAGACAATATTCTTCTTCAGGCAAAACGATATACTCAAGGTTGAAGCTATCCGCACGAGAAGAAGAAGTGGTAAAAACCAACGTACGAACAGATCCATCAAACAGATGAATAGATTGAGGCAATGACAACTTACGATCAAGCACCACCCTAATCGGGTTTTTGCCATACCAGCCATGTAAGGTCAATTGAGGATTATCAACACGAGCAGTCTCCGTTCCTACCATAATAGCATCATTTTCTGCACGGCGCTTTTGCACTAACAATGTCGACAAAGATGTAGACAGAATTGTACGACAACACTTTTTCCCAATAAATCCATCGGCAGACTCAGCCCATTTCAAAGTCACATAGGGTCTATCAACTGTGTTAAGAGTAATAAATTTGCGTATCAGCTGACTACATTCCTTTTCAAGCACACCAACTTTCACTTCACATCCGGCATTCAAAAGTTTCTGAATACCACGCCCATGAACTTTGACAAAAGGGTCTTCGCACCCAATCACTATACGGCGTATTCCTTTTTCAATCAACATATCTGCACAAGGAGGAGTCTTTCCATAATGCGAGCAAGGCTCAAGACTGACATAAATAGTAGACCGCCGCAACAAGGATTGATCTTTCACAGATCGCACAGCATTAACCTCAGCATGCGCCTCACCACTTCGGACATGATAACCTTCACCTATAATCTTTCCGTCACAAACGATAACAGCCCCAACCATTGGATTGGGGGAAGCAGTACAAAGTCCATTCTTAGCCAACTGAATGCAACGCCATATATATTTCTCGTCTTCTTCCATCGTAAAATATATTTTCGTAATTTTGCAGCTATTAATGCTACAATTTTATGGAATCACTTTTCACTTATATACGTCTAAAACTAGAGGCTCTTTATTCTTTATCCGAAATAAAGAGTTTAGCATCTATTATATGCAGCGATTCGCTTAAGATTAGCACAATAGAACTATATACCTGCAAATATACGGATTTATCGGCAGATAAAGCACAAAAGATTCAAGACATTATTGAAAGATTGCTCCGGCACGAACCTATACAATATATAATAGGAAGCACCACTTTTTGCCATTTAACGTTTAAAGTTACACCTGATGTATTGATTCCGCGTCCCGAAACCGAAGAGCTAGTTAACCTTATTGCACTCGAGAACAAAGGAAAAACAAAGATACTAGACATTGGTACTGGTAGTGGTTGTATAGCCATATCTTTAGCTAAAAGACGACCAGAATTATCCATCACCGGTTGGGACATTTCAAAAGAAGCTCTCAAAATAGCGTCACTCAATAACAACAATTTAAAAGCGAATGTGAACTTTAAAGAACAAGATATTTTTAATCTGCCCTCCAACAGTTCCGAACAATTTGACATCATTGTAAGCAACCCTCCTTATGTCACTGAAAAAGAGAAAGAAGGCATGCAAACAGAAGTACTCTATCACGAACCGAGCATTGCCTTATTTGTTAAAGATGATGATCCTTTACGATATTATCGTAAAATAGCTGAATACGCTTCAAAAGCGCTAACAGCTGAGGGGAAGCTTTATTTTGAAATCAATCAGCATTTCGGAGAAGAAACGGCAGAGGTGCTAAAAGCATACCACTTCAAACAAATAAGAATTTTAAAAGACTTTTATCAAAACGATAGAATAGTAGCAGCAATACGATGAAGACATACACCGAAGAAGAATTACTAAATAAAACAGCTTCTTGGTGCTCTACATGCGAGCACTGCATCAGTGAAATAAACGATAAACTCAAACGCCAAGGAGCATCAGAAAAGACGACGGAGCACATCATCGCTAAGCTTCTAAAAGAAAAGTTTATTGATGAAACTCGATACGCAAGAGCTTTTGTCCGAGATAAATATCGTTTTAACAGATGGGGCATAGCCAAAATACGTATGGCACTGAAAATAAAACAAATCAGTTCTAAAGACATAGATATAGCATGCGATGAAATAAACAAAGAAGAATATCTTTCCATTTTGAAAGACCTCATTCAAGCGAAGCGAAAAAGTGTTAAAGCAAAAGATGAATACGAAATGAATGGAAAACTCATCCGCTTTGCCTTAAGCAAAGGTTATGAGATAGATGACATAAGGCTCATTATGGGGCTATAGAACACTACTTAATACAAATAGGTTAAAAAAACAAACTTTCTTTTCATTTTTCAATGCATTTTTCCTAATTTTGTGGCATATTAAGTTCAATAGATTATGAAAAATTTAGAGAGACTATTCGCAGAGAAACTACTGAAGATTAAAGCAATTAAGCTTCAACCTTCGAATCCATTCACATGGGCTTCGGGCTGGAAATCACCGTTCTATTGTGATAATAGGAAAACGTTATCTTATCCATCTCTCAGAAGCTTTGTCAAAACCGAATTAACGCGTATCATTCTCGAGCATTTTAGCACAGTGGATGCTATTGCAGGAGTTGCTACAGGCGCTATTCCACAAGGGGCACTCGTTGCCGACGAACTGAACTTACCTTTTGTATATGTACGTTCTACCCCTAAAGATCATGGTTTAGAAAACCTAATAGAAGGCGAACTTCGTCCTGGTATGAAAGTGGTAGTTATTGAAGATTTAGTATCAACGGGCAAAAGCAGTTTAAAAGCTGTTGAAGCTATTCGTCGTAATGGATGTGATGTGATCGGTATGGTAGCATCTTATACATACGACTTTCCCGAAGCCGAAAAGGCATTCAAAGAAGCGCATGTACCATTAATCACATTAACCAACTACGAAGCTGTGATTGAAGTGGCTCTCCGTACCGAATACATTGCAGAGGATGAAATTCCAACATTAAACAGATGGCGTAAAGACCCCGCAAGCTGGAACCCTGAAGATTAAAACATGACAAATTTTGAAAGTCCCGTGAGGCACATACCTTTCTCAGAAGAAAAGGTATACGAAAAGTTATCTAACCTCAACAATCTTGAGGCTATAAAAGACAAATTGCCTGCCGATAAAGTCAATGACTTTAAGTTTGATGCCGATTGCGTCAGTTTCAACGTTGCAGGTATAGGCGATATAGAATTAGAGGTTATTGAGCGTACACCCTATAAGTGTATAAAGTTCGCTTCCACCAACTCACCGATCACTTTCAATTTATGGATACAAATCGTGTCAATTTCCGACAATGAATGCAAGATACGCATTACTGCAGGATTGGAGGTTAATGTCTTCATGAAAAGCATCGTCTCGAAGCCTGTCAAAGAAGGGTTAGAGAAGATGGTTGATATGCTATCTATGATACCTTATTAATAAAATGGCATTAAAACTTTGGGAAAAATCAGTCCAAGTCGATAAAGCGATTGAGACCTTTACTATCGGTCGAGATAAAGAGCTCGACCTTCTATTAGCCAAATACGATGTACTTGGTTCTATGGCTCATATCACGATGCTCCAAAGCATTGGGCTACTAACAGCCGACGAATTGCACAAGTTACTACCCGAATTAAAGAACATATATACGCTGGCAGAAGAAGGAGATTTCATAATCGAAGAAGGCGTAGAGGATGTTCATTCCCAAGTAGAGCTTATGCTTACACGACAATTGGGCGATATCGGGAAAAAGATTCATAGTGGACGTTCACGCAATGATCAAGTATTGCTTGATTTAAAGCTTTTTACTCGTGATAAAATCAAAGAGCTAACCAACGATATTCTCAAACTATTTCACGAGCTAATCATACAAAGCGAGCATTTCAAAGACATACTGATGCCGGGCTACACGCACCTACAGGTGGCTATGCCTTCCTCTTTCGGTCTTTGGTTTGGTGCTTATGCCGAAAGTCTTGTTGACGATCTCACATTTCTTCAGGCTGCATACCGCATCTGCAATCGCAACCCTTTAGGTTCGGCGGCTGGTTATGGGTCATCATTTCCTCTCAACCGCACAATGACAACCGAGTTGCTAGGCTTCGAGTCAATGAACTACAATGTGGTTTATGCCCAAATGGGACGTGGCAAACTAGAGCGCAATGTCTCTTTTGCTTTAGCCTCTATTGCGGGAACCATTGCCAAATTGGCCTACGACGCCTGCCTATTCAACTGCCAGAACTTCGGATTTGTGAAACTGCCAGATGAATGTACTACCGGGTCTAGTATTATGCCCCACAAAAAGAATCCTGATGTGTTTGAACTAACAAGAGCCAAATGCAACAAGATACAATCTCTTCCACAACAAATCATGATGATCTCCAACAACCTGCCAAGTGGATATTTTCGCGATTTACAAATACTGAAAGAGGTTTATTTACCCGCATTCAAAGAACTGGCCGATTGTATTGAGATGTGCACCTACATTATCAAAGAGATTAAAGTCAACGATCACATTCTCGACGATAGCCGATACGACTTGATGTTTAGTGTCGAAGAGGTAAACAGATTAGTACTTCAAGGTACACCATTCCGCGACGCTTACAAAAAAGTAGGTTTAGAAATTGAAGCAGGACAATTTACGCCTAACAAAAAAATTCATCACACACACGAAGGGAGTATCGGTAATCTCTGTAATGACAAAATCATCGCGCTAATGGAAAGAAGCTTCGAAAGCTTCAATTTCGAGAAGGTAGAGCAAGCAGAAAAAGAGCTTTTAGCTAATATTTAATATAACATTCAGCATTCTATTATTATGGATACCAAATTTGCCAACGACAGATACGATGGCAGAATGCCATACAAATATTGCGGCAATAGTGGACTGCTTTTGCCTCGTATATCCTTAGGCTTGTGGCACAACTTTGGAGACGTAGACGACCAAACTGTTGCCCGTAATATGCTAATATATGCTTTTGACCATGGCATTACACATTTCGACTTAGCAAACAATTACGGACCACCCTTTGGAAGCGCCGAACGTAATTTCGGCCGTATCTTCAAAGAATGCTTCAACTCACATCGAGATGAAATGATCATCTCGTCGAAAGCTGGACACGAAATGTGGCAAGGACCTTATGGAAACGGTTCGTCTCGTAAGAATATTATCGCGAGTATCAATCAAAGTTTACATCGCACAGGGCTCGAATATTTCGACATATTCTATTCTCATCGCTACGACGGAATCACTCCGGTAGAAGAAACAATGCAAGCACTTGTAGATATCGTTCATCAAGGCAAAGCTCTTTATATAGGCATCTCCAAATATCCGGTAGAGAAGCAAATAGAAGCTTATCAATATCTTAGCAGCCATGGCGTGCGCTGTCTAATCAGCCAATACTGCTACAACATGTTCGATCGAAAGATAGAAGAAGGCAATCTTGATACTGCCGACAGTTACGGATCAGGCATGATAGCCTTTTCTCCTTTGGCTCAAGGACTGCTCACCGACAGATATCTCAAAGGAATTCCTCAGGATTCCAGAGCTGCCCGTAGTACAGGATTCTTACAACGTTCTGCCGTAACACCCGAAGTCGTCGCAAAAGCTATAGCCCTGAATGAAATAGCAAAACATAGAGGACAAACACTTGCCCAAATGGCATTGGCATGGACACTGCGCGACAGACGTATGACATCCGTCATCATAGGTAGTAGTTCAGTACAACAACTTGCCGACAATATTAAAACCGTGGAGAACCTAGACTTCCAAAGCGAAGAATTGGAAGCCATAGAAGACATACTCAAATAAAAAGAGTAATAATAAACCCATAAATATTGGCTTAAACAGGAAGAAAAAACTGCCATTATTTTGTTAATACCGAAAAACAATTTATCTTTGCACCACAATTCGCGGAAGTAGCTCAGTTGGTAGAGCACGACCTTGCCAAGGTCGGGGTCGCGGGTCCGAGTCCCGTTTTCCGCTCTTTCTTTGAAATGATGCTCGGATGGTGGAATCGGTAGACACGAGGGACTTAAAATCCCTTGGCTATTGCAGCTGTGTGGGTTCAAGTCCCACTCCGAGTACCAGTATTACAGAAATCCCTGATTGAAAGACTCTTTCAGGGATTTTCTATTTTTCTACAGGCAAATTGCAGCCCAAGTTTTAATAACATTCGCCAAAAAAAATAAAGTTGAGATTCTTTCTGTCACCTTATCTTATTGTCTATGAACGACATATACCACAAGGACGTATTTTTGGGACTCCAAAACAGCATTATCTTGCTCATTGCTAATATATTATGAAACGTGGCTCACCCATTCCGTATACCACTCGATTAATTGAGGAGTCGGTATCTGCCGCATACACGGCGTGGAAACTCCCGGACGTAAGGATATAAGTATTGATGTTGCGCGGACCTTCTCAGGAGAGTAAAGGATATTCGCGTTATACAACTCTTTGATGCGTCTCACGGTGTTGCCGATAAAGCATATTCCAAATCATTCTTCAATTGGTCGCAGGTAATGCGTCCTTTACTTACTACCCACACATGAAAGGAAACCCTTCTTCCTTTAAAGAAGGTATTTTGTACACATCGTATTGAATCATGGTTATCGCATTTAAGGTATTTCTATTGGTTCATTAAGGGGTTGTCGTTCCACCTAGGTGATTCGGTTAACTCACCCAGGTGAAACGATCGACTCACCTAGGTGATTCGGTCAACTCATATAGGTGGAACGACAAGCGTCTAAAGATAGAGATACAAAATCTATCTGATATTATTGCTGTCCGATAAAACTAAAAATAAGATATAAATAGTTGCCGAAGCCGTTTTAAATAGGACTTCGAGTTCATTACTTATTAGAACAAGCCCCCTGAGTCAAAAAAGGATGGCTCCGGTGGAC
>JAYRGW010000044.1:0-30742 GCA_041907665.1 Bacteroidaceae bacterium | reverse complement strand
AAGAGAGGCTTTTCTCATACGTCTGGCTTTCCCTGTAGTGGATAATAGATGGCGCTTCTCTATTTCAGCATCAAATATAGAGCTGAATTCATCGATAATATAAAATATTTCTGTAATTTTGTCCTTGGTAATCATATTGAATTTGTTTTGTAAATTATTGATTTTCAAATATAAATATACAAAATATTCTTGTGATTACCAACTTTTTTATCCCCTATTTTTTACTTCTCTTATCCCGAACTGAGGTATTTCATCTATGACAATGAAAAGCAATAGAAGAGGCTTGAATAAGAAAAAAGCATCCGACATTCTTGATAGAAAGCCGGATGCTGCTTTATATATCGACGTGTCTGTGTTGTCAATAAGTGACCAGGGTAGATATATCACTTTCTACATTATCTGCATTGACAGCAGTAACGAAGTAAGTGCCTTTATCGGACAAACTGTATGTAGTGCTCGATGTGATAGCTACTAAATTGGCCATTTGACCAGCTCCATTACTCTTGTATATAGCATACCGTGCCCCATTTACAGCGGTCCATACGATACTGTTCCCATTTATTTTGACATCTGCAGGTACTGACGGAGCAGCTACAGTAGTTCTTCCCAAAAATGGAGGAAGAGCGGGATGGCTGTATACTTTCTTAATGACATCCATTATATTCACCTTATTGTCCAATAAAGACTTAGCGCTATACAAGATGCTGCCTTGTACTTTGGGTTTTGAGGCTGCATAGTCGAATTGGTTTTTAAGATCATCGGATGTCTGGAATTTGTCTCCTGTAGTGGGGTCTCCGAATTTATACAACCCATATCCTACCATCAAGGCATTCTTGTAAGTGAACTGCGACCACCAATACAGGCGCTGATTAAAACTACTTGCAGAAGAGCCGGTAGCAAAATACAACTGAGGTATGATAACATCTACCCAACCTTCTTGCGACCATTTTACAACATCGGCATACAGGTTGTTATAGTTATTGTCATTGTCTGCAGCCGGCGAGATAGAGAATACAACTTTCGGTTTGGTGTCGACAATAACTTTCTGAATAGCCTGTACCACTTTGTTCACGTTGTCTCTTCTAAAATCTTCTACGCTGTTGTATTTGCCACTTCCATAAGTGGCATATTCGGCATCATCATTAATCTTTTCGTCAGCATCGAGCGCAGGATAAAAATAATCATCCATGTGAATACCATCTACATCATATTTGGAAATAATCTCCTTGACAATATCCGTTATGCGACTCTGAACTTCGGGCATAGCAGGATTATATATCCGAATTTTGTTATAGTCTTTCACCCATTCTTTAGGGATCTTCGGATCCAAATCGGGAAACGACGCACTTTGACTCGTGCGAGTTGCGATTCGATAAGGATTGATCCAAGCATGAAACTGAATGCCCCGTTTATGTGCCTCGTCGATGAGAAATTTCAGTACGTCATAATCCGGCTTTTGTGTTGCGTCGCCTGTAATATTTTTGCTCCACGGCTCATATTGCGAATCGTAAAAAGCGTCTGCCATCCCACGAATCTGAAAAAATACAGCATTAATATTATTTGCGGCAAATAGGTCGAGATAGCTTTTGTAGAGGTCTTTCTGAGACTGTGAATCATAATTTCCCATAGGCCAATCGAGCCCCCAAACGGTAGCCATCCATACCCCTCGCAGTTCTTTCTTAGGCAACACCGGTTTGGTTGCCGTTGTATCTTCGTCATTGTTATTGCTGCTACAAGATGCAACAATGGCAGCAATGGCAATAAAAATGAGATGTTTTAATTTTAAATGTTTCATATCGAATTTTAAATAAGTCTATGATTAATTGTCATCTTGTTGTTTGATAGGAAAGGAGCAGATGGCAAAACCCGAATCAGAACGTGCTCCGAATATATACAGTTTACTATCTTTACCATTGGCATCTTTTTCTACATAATAGCCCGTTTGTGCCGAAGGAGCTGAATTACCGAAGCCACCCAATGCAAACGAGTAAACAGGATTGTGGTTGTCGCTATTATCAAATATCTTTAGAGCGTCTTCTATTGTATTTCCACGAGTGATATTGTATACATAGATCGTTGGAGTGGCTTTGCTTGCACTACCCAATCCTGCGGTACAAACCATAAGATAGCGTTCGTTATTGAACGTGAATATTCTAGGATCTATAGCCTCGGAAGCAATATTTGCAGCGTTCATGGCATACTTCACATTGACCGATTCATCAGTCAGTGCGACCGGTATCCTTACGCCGCTCCAGACATATTGAGAAGTTCCTTCAATGCAATTGACATTCATAAATGCTGTTGCATTAGCATTGGAAGGCAGAACAACCGGATTGTCTATCGTTTTATGGTTAGTGACACTCAATCTCAAAATAGATGTAGAAGCATTATCCCCGAAAAAGATATATCCGTTGCCATTCTTATCGATACTAACAGACATATTGTCACCATACCGATTGCCACTATTCGAAATACTTGCTACGTTTATATTCGCAATTGTCTCGGGAACAGAGTTCGGTGTATCCCAATAATATATTTTGAGTGGAGACGCCTTTGAGCCGGACAACGTGGCAATGTATACATGTCCGTTGGCCAATGCACCCTGATTGTAAGGGTAAGTACCACCACTAACACCGGTAAGATCAAGTGGTATCGGATTAGGAGTTCCAACCATAAGGTCAGATACTTTGAGTAAGTGAGGTTTATTAGCAGCCCTACTTACCACAAGTACATAATTGCCATCGAACGACGCCGAACGAGTTAGCAAAGAGGTAAAGTCGGAATAAAGATGATCACCTGAATAATTGTATACGGTAGCTTTAGTAAAATCGGCTCCATATACAGGAATATTTTTCCGAACTTTAATAAAGTAATCTTTGTATCTTTTGTGATTGATCACCCTTAATATTAAAGTCTTCTCCACTTCATCATCAGCCATTGAAAAGTCGAAAGACGATTGTTGAAGCTGAGCTCCTTCAGAGACCTCTGCATCGACTTTAATACCTGAGAAGTTGGATGCAACATCTAGTCGGGGAAAATTGATCATCTTATTAGCCTCGTCTATAGTACCCGTTACTACGGTACTACCATCAGCACCGGCATTGGTTATCTTTACTGTCTTCAGGTCAGTATCATAAGGTTCTTCTTTGCTCTCGGGGTAATAATCGCTACAAGAAGTTAAGACCAAACCCAATAAGGCAGTAACAAAAACGATATTTCTTGTTAATTTCATCATTTTATCTTTTTATAAAATTGCCTATTCTGTTTATTAATTTGTAGTACTAGGCCAACCTTCGGTCTGGGTCAGCGTGTATCCTTTGTTTTTATAGGTAGATATCTGCGTAGTACCTATAGGCGACAGATACGGATTTACGTTCGGTATATTGATGAAAGGCAAACGTCCTACATTCTCAGCCGGACAAAAGAAACCATTCATCTTGGCACCATTGCTACCATTATAGACTATCACATTCCCACTAGCATCTATAACACGTATTTTACCTATATTAGCAGCTTTCAGTTGGTCAGGGACTTCCGCCATGAAATTAACCCATGTGCCCACCAACAGATCTTTATGAGCATCGGTATCCATATACTGTAACTTTTTCCATCTTCTTAAGTCAATGATACGCGAATATTCGAAAGCAAACTCCATTCTTCTTTCACGTCTGATTTCCCAAATAAGAGGAGATACAGAAGAATCTCTGGCAGGATCGTCAGGCAGGTTGTTCAAATCCATAGGAGCAGTTTTTTGTACTCCTTTAGCAATAGCTTCGCTGTCCAATGGTCTGTTTCTTATCTTGTTGATAGATTTGTCTATATCACCTTGCACAATAGAAGATCCACCTAATGTGGCCAATTCGGCCTTTGCTTCGATCCAATTGAGTAAGACCTCGGCATATCTCATTATTGGATAACCAGTAACGTTCTTATTACTCTGGAAATCAGCCGTTGGAGTGGTACCATCCTTGATGTAATTCAAGGCACTGCGTGGAATAAATTTGGTGACGTATAAGTAACAACTCTTCGATTTAGGAGTAGGTTCACCCCAGAAACTAGCTTCAAAACGCGGATCTCTTGTTTTGATAAGGTTACTCAAAGTAAAGTCATTGGCTTTGACGACACCAGAAGTCTGCCAGTCCTTCCCATCCACGCAAATGAAAGATTTGATTAAATCCAAATTGGGTCCGACATCTGTTGGTGAAAACATATTACAGCTCGAAGCTATAGAGTGCGTAATTCCTTTTGTTGAGTCGTATTTACGATATAAAATACAATCCTTATTGTTAGTCAAATCAGTAGACCCAAACAATGTGCGGAAATCCGTCACTATATCGTACTTACCGCTATTCATGACCATCTCGGCCGCATTGATTGCCAAATTATAAAATTTTACTGCACGAGTATCGTCTTTATAATAATATTTTTGCCAACTAGCTTCGTATAATGCCCATCTCGACACGAACGAGGCCACGATGTAACGGTTTACGTTTTGAGCTCCATCATCAACTCGTACATTTTCCATAGCATATTTGAAATCGTTGTAAACGGAATCCATCACTTCGTTTCGTGGCGTACGATCCTTGTAAAGCTCATTCAAATCGGTATTCGAAATTTCTCTATTATAGTAAGGAACATTGCCGAAGACATTGACTAAACGCGCATATTCCAATCCTCTAAAGAAACGTCCAATTCCCATCCAATGATTGTATTGTTCGGATGACAAGACACGAGGCATACGGCCCTTGATACGATCTATCATGATATTTGCCTTTCTGATCCATGCAAAATTCCAAGTAGGGCCCGTAAAGTCGCTCTCCCACATCACACTTAATGAAGTGCTTCCCTTTGAAGTAGGAACAGAACGAGTAAATTGTGCTTGAGTGGATAGCCTTACGGCATCATCATTGAATGTATAGTTGGCATTCGGAGCATAAGTAGTATCATATCCCACTCCGTAACCCACGAAGAAATAAGAATAAAAAGAATTGGCATAAAGTCGAACCTTTTCTTCGTTTGTCCAATACGTATCATCTTCTGCAGTAGTTAATGAAGGACGATCAAGTATATCATTACAACTAGCAAAAAACAAAGCCGTGAGCATCAAAATGAATGATATTTTTAGTTTCATAATATTTTTGATTTTAAAGAGTTAATTGAATACCGCAAGACAACGACTTGAACACTGGAGTACCAGTTCCTGTTCGTCCCAGATTGTAATCGGTAGAAAACATCGAATATCCAGAAACTGCTTCTGGGTCAACCGGTAATCCTCTCAACTTATCGAATGTGAAAAAGTTCTCCAATGAGATATAGATTCTAGCCTTCGATAGAAGAACATGCGACAGAAGCTGTTTGGGAATAGTGTATCCCAAAGTGATATTCTTGATTCTCAAATATGCCATATTCAACAGATATTTACTCTGGCACTGCATACCAAAACCTGTATCGCTACCGCCCAAATCCCATGCTCGAGGATAAAAAGCATTAGTGCGGTCCTCTCGCCAATAGTCTTTTGCAAACGTCTCGGGTATAGCACCTTCTTTGGCATTATAGCCAGGTATAGCCAATTGTCCACTACCCCAAATCTTGCGTTTACCAATACCTTGGCAGAATATAGAAAAGTCGACCCCTTTGTAATTAGCTCCCAAGCGGAAGCTATATTCATATCGAGGAGTAGAATTGCCAATCACTTTGCGATCGCCCGGGTCTCCGTTTGTTCCCGATCCAGGAGTAATATAGCCGTCACCATCAAGATCAACAAATTTAACATCACCAGGTGCAAAGATCAATTTGTTTCCATCTTCGAATGCAACCTGATAGATTGGGTATTTGGATGTTTGCAAATTCGTCGTATGGGCAGTTCCATTATATATGACCGTCGTTTTCTGTATTGTATTGTCTGCACCATATACGAAATCGCTTTTCTGGAAAAGACGGTCGGTAACATATCCATAAATATTTCCATAACGTCGTCCAGTAGAATAACTGTTGCTCAGATAACGGTCTTTCCACGGTGTCTGATAATCGGCACCCTTAGTGATTTCGGTTGTAGCGTCGGACACAGAAACGGTAGCATTGATTTCCAATCCTGTTGCAAATCGATGATTGAAATCCAGAGACAGCTCCCATCCTCTTGTCCGTAAATTGCCGTAATTGCCCACAGGAGCGGTTGTTCCCAACGTAACAGGCAGACTCTCTCCTGGAATGATCATATCTTTAGTGTTACGTTGATACCAATCAAAACTTAGGCCCAATTGATTCTTGAAAAATCTGAAATCAGCGCCTAAATTAAGAGTTTCAATGCGTTGCCAACTGATTTTTTTGTCGATAAGTGACGGAGTGCCAAACTCTACCAAATAATTGTTAGATGCATTTAGCCATGTAGATTCGTCGTAACTTAATACAGATTTATATAAAGTGTTTGAAACCGATTGATCGCCAATACTTCCCCAAGAAGCCCTTAATTTTCCGAAACTCCATATCTTCTCTATTGGTTTCATAAATGCTTCATTAGAGAAAACCCATCCGGCAGAAAACGAAGGAAACCAGCGCCAACGCAAGTTTGAAGGAAATTTAGAAGAACCGTCTCTACGTAAGTTTGCTTCAAAAAGATATTTATCAGCGTATGCATAATTGATACGCCCAAAGAAACCTAACTGCGCCTCCCAATTACGATCGCCATCAATGAACTGGTCTCCCGAAGCCAATGGAAATTGAGGATTTTCTTGGTCAATCAAATTCGTTTTCTTACCAGTATATTCACTCCACTTTTTTGTTACTCTGTTCATACCAAGCATAAACTTAAAAGCATGTTGCCCTTCACGTCCAAGATTTAAATTATAAGTGGAATACACGTTAAACGTATTGTCATCTACAGCCTTGTTATAATTCTGCACATAGTTGACAGTATTATTAGAATAATATTCCTGCATAGGGAAACAATAAGCCGGAATACCTCCGGTATCAACAACCTGTCCGGTAGTAGGATCAATATATACTTGATAACCATCATTATCTTTCCATGAAGTAGGTGCATACCATGTTTGCCCTGCATTGTAAGATACTACTGAAGAGTTCTTGTCAGTAGTCTGCCTATCGTATGTATAATCAAACTTGACATCCCAATTTTTATTGATATTGACCGTAGCGCCCAAATTGACATTATAATATTTGTTTTGCAAATTATCGGTATTGGCAGCTCCCATTTCGTAAGAAGGTTCACGTAGTGGATTTCCATTTTCTTCTACTCCAATGGGGAAAAGCGGACTCCAACGATATAGATAAAGCCAAGGGTCAGCCGTTGTTGTTCCTACGCCCGGATAGCGTTTGTTTCTGTCTGAATAAATAGAACTGGCACGAATTGTAACATATTTATTTATTTCAGAGATGAGACTTACCGATGCATTATATCTCTTATAGTCGTCTTGCTTAGCAGTTCTCGACATTCCACTTTGACTCAGATACCCCAAACCCACATTATAAGATGTCTTTCCAGATTTGCCACTCACAGAAAGATTGTGAGAAATTGTTGGTGTCCAGTTTTTGATCATAGCTTTTACGGCATCATAAGTCCTGTAGCCATACTTGTCTACTCCGTCGAATGTCCAATCACGTCCATATACGACAGGATCATTCCATTTTACTTTTCCTCCATATAGTTTTTGCCATTCAATAGCCTTTTCAAAACTATCTCTATTGATTCGCCAAAAGCCCCCTGCCGGCATTGTGCCACCTCTGTTATCTTGTGCATCCAAAGTATATTGAAGAGCGTCTATACCACCCATATTAATTTGTTTAGCGGGATTCTGCCATGAAAGGTTATTAGAGTAGCTTATCTCCAATTTCTCGCTTCTCGAACCCGATTTGGTAGTTATCAATACCACGCCAAATGCCGCCTTTGAACCATAGATAGACGAAGATGCCGCGTCTTTCAATATAGATATAGACTGTACATCTTCAGGATTTACCATCTGAATGCTTGGTATTTCAACATTATCCAATAGTATGAGCGGCTGATTATTACCACTGATAGAACCTATCTGACCACGGATTTTTATAAGCGGATCAGAACCTATTTCACCTGTTGGGATAGTAATATTAACACCTGGTATAGCTCCTTGCAATCCTCGTCCGATATCAGCAATAGGACGGCTATCTAGTGTCTTTCCCACATCTACTGTTGCCACCGCTCCAGTAAGATTTATCCTCTTCTGAGTACCGTAACCAACAACGACAACTTCGTTCAGGGTCTTATTGTCTTCTTGCATGGTTACTTTCATCGTCTTAGAAGCCTTTTCTTCTCTATTCAGATAACCAACATACGAGAAAACAAGAACAGCTTTCGAGTTTACATTCAAACTAAAATGTCCTTCTATATCGGTAATGGTACCATTACCACTGCCTTTCTCTCGGACACTGGCACCTATAATCGGTTCGCCAGAAACATCTCTCACAAGACCTGTTATTTTTCTTTTTTGACTTTCCTCAGTCTCGACTCGTGCTTTAGGTCGAGGTTTGTCTGAAATGACAATTGATTTGGAAGATATAATGCTATATTCCAAATTTCTGTCTTTCAACACTGTGTTGAGTACCCAAGCCACCGATACATCTTTTTTCGATATCGTAATGTCTTTACGGTTATCGATCATTACATCTCGGTATGAAAAGCGAAACGTAGTTTGTTTTTCGATGACACTTAGCACTTGCTTGAGCGAAGCATTTTTCAGATTAATAGTTACTGTCTGTTCCTGCGCATATACTTTCATACAGCAAAAGCACCACAGTAGTATTAATACCGCAAAACACTTAGTTTTAGAATGTCCATTCATTTCTCGTAATATTAAAACAGTTAAACATTTGTTGTTGTCTTAAAAAAAAGACCGTTTAATATAAAGACAAGAGCTTTCACAATAAGTACCAAAAAATATATATGTTGTATAACATATACAAAAGAATAAAAGCTATTTCAAGATAAAATAACCTTTATATTAAATACAATGCAAGATTTTCTAATTGTCTGGAATAATCAAGACCTCTTGGCTTGTCATGATTGACTTAAAGTGATATGATTTTTCTAATATCTCAAGGTCTTCGTTAATATTCGAATTCGGTAATGTACCCGTAAACAAGTCCTTTAGATAGGCTTTAGTTTTAATTCTAATCTTTATATTATAATTCTTTTCTATTGAATTAATAACGGATCGGAGAGGGGCATTTCTAAAAACTAATTCTTTACGCCTCCATGCTATAACATCTTGGAAATTTTCTTCTTTTTTAACAATAATAATTCCAGTAGACTGGTTCAAGATGGCTTTTTGATTAGGTTTGAGTATCACATTCATACCTGTCAACAAAGAAGAGAATAGTACACTACCCTCTTGCAATGACAATACGGCAGAGGCATCCTTCTTGCGCGCCAACAAGTTGAACTTAGTACCCAAGACTCTAACATTCAGCCCTTGTGCATTTATTAAAAACGGACGTTGTTTATCTTTTCGAACTTGAAAATATCCTTCACCGTCAAATCGTATTTGCCGTTCTTTTTTGTTATAAGTCTTAGGAATATAGCAAAGCTTTGATTCAGCATTTAGATTCACATCGGTACCATCGGGCAGAGTAATCTTAGCATGTTCCCCTATACCAGTAGCAACGACCATTTCTTCGGAAGACAACTGACTGTTTTCCTTATATAAATACCAAATAGCAGCTATGGATATAGGCAATAAGATAATAGCCGCCACTTGTATCCATTTGAAGAATTTGAAATAAACAAACAATTTCTTATTGATTTTTTTATCTATAGAACGTTTAAGTCGATCCATGCGTTGCATATCGACAGAAGATATGTCTATATCATCGTGCATCCACTCATTACATATCGCCTCTTCAAGCAATTCATCCGAAGTGGAGTTCACTTTAGCCCGCAATTCATTCAATTCATTGGGGGTTAGCCTGTCTTGTCTGTATTTCTGCTCCAGATTCATCATTTTATATATAGACATTATATTTTTTCATAAATACCGGGTGATGCTTATTAATTAACGAAAAATAGCAACCAGAATAAAAAAGGAACTTTATTTAATTCTTTTCGCAAGTTTTTTAGTCCTTGCGACAATTGGTTTTTTACTGTTTGCTCACTCAAAGAAAGTTTAATTGCTATCTCTTTGTTGCTTATTTGTTGAATCTTCGACAATTCGATAACCTGTTGTTGAGTGATCGGCAATTTAGTTAATGCGTTTCTAAGCTGATGTACAAAATCCTCGTACTCCATGTGTTGTTGAATATCATCGGTAGCCAATTCGTCTTGATAGTTCACATAGTCTTCATAAACAGGTGAATTAATGCAAGACCTGTAAGCATTTATAAGGTAGTGTTTTGCCCTAATAAAGAGCAACGACCGCAAGGTCTCTTCCTGACGAATGTCACAACGGTTCATCCACACCCAAACGAAAACATCTTCTACTATTTCTTCTGCATTTTCTTTGGACTTAGTATATTGCAGGCAAAAGGCATACAACCTTCTTGCATACATCTTGTAGATGCTGTCCAATGCTTTTTGCGAATTTCTTTTCAACTCGCGGATCAGCATCCTTTCATTCAATTCATTAGTAGTACCGGTAGACACAAATATGATTTTTCTTTCTTTGAATAAGGTTAAGCCATTTACTATATGTTTATTGACTTTATATTGGCGTCTTTTGATAGCAGGCTCAATTAGAGCAAATACGCACGTTACAAAGTTATTGCATTATTTTATATGTTGTATACTTCTTCCAGAAGAAAATAAATATCATTGCAGTTTTCTCACTTTCTTTTCATGGTTATAGTCACCTAACAAATGATCATAGAATAAAGAGAAATAGTTTCAAACCTCTATAAATAGGAGCACCCAAAGAAGAACAGTCAAGCCTCTATTGCTTTAAAATAGTCAATTACTTAATTTGTTTTTAATCAGATAAAGACGCTATTTTTTTGTAAATTCTTGTTTTTATGAAAACAGAAAATTACTTATTTGTTTTTATATCATATTTTTTCATATCTTTGTCCTATCTTATTGTAGATATTCTAAAGATAAAAGCAATTAAGAAAAAAGTAGAGCGCTAAAAAGATATTATCCTGTTATGAAATCTGGACAGTTTCAATGAATGAGGATAATGGACAATAGCGTTCACGTCAATATTAGAGTTGTATAGTTATATTTCATTATATATAATCCTATTTGGCGTGGGCTATTGTTTATTACTTATTCATGGGCAGTCCAGGGCCTCATAACAGTAATAACAATAGTTTCCACGCTTTTCCCAATTTCCGAAACTAAAGTAGACTAATATAATAATAGGTCTGATAGAATATAAATCAGGTGATTATGGAAGAATTTATGGATTGGATTATTGATGAGCATAGTCTTATAATCGATTTCCTTTCTTTTCGTACGGCAAAAATAACACTAAAGGCTACAATTTATCCTAACATAGAAAAATTGTACGACTATTTGCATGATGCTCAAATAGTGTGTTGTACATTAAAGGAAGTTCTCGATTTTAAGAAACAGCTGAATTGCCCCAACAAGCTCCTTCAACAACCCAAAGATAAAAAAGTAGGAGAAGACATGCACAATTCCATAAGTTGCCTTAATCTTCTCTGCGATTTTGGCATATCCAACACCCACACTTTGACCGAAGAAGAAACAGGTCCGCTTCTCCTATCATCTATAGACCAATGTTTCTTTCACCTACGCCTGATGAAAAAGATAAAAAAGACAGTCAAACAATATCCCAATTTACGCTTATCCATTGCATCATTAATCCAAAAAGAGAGCTTGTTAAGGACTAACTAAAACAACTATTGGTCGTATTCATTCCTTTCGTATAGTATTGTTTCGTTTTTTATCTATTTATTTCTTTCCTCATAAAACAGCCTATATTTAGGTACATACAAAGAGCCAAATATTTCCTTTTACTTCTTTTCGCATCTTTATTTCTACGAGAAAGCACAGTTACTTCCTTCAAATTTTGCAGTTTTTATTGTTTTTATTCGGTGTTTTGAAGAAATAGCAGTATCTTTACACACCCTAAAATTATTGTTAAGATAAAACCTTATAATTTTGAGAACAATGAACGATAGTAAACTTATGAACCAGGCAGCCAATAATATTCGTATTTTAGCTGCTTCTATGGTAGAAAAGGCTAAATCCGGACATCCCGGCGGTGCGATGGGCGGCGCAGACTTTATCAATGTACTTTATTCCGAATTTTTGGTATATGATCCAGAGAATCCCTCATGGGAAGGGCGCGATCGCTTTTTCTTGGATCCCGGACATATGTCGGCAATGCTCTATTCTACGTTGGCATTGACCGGTAAGTTTACGTTGGAAGAACTTCAGCAATTCAGGCAATGGGGCAGCCCTACCCCGGGTCATCCGGAAGTAAATGTAAAGAGAGGAATTGAAAACACTTCCGGTCCATTAGGACAAGGACATACTTTTGCCGTCGGCGCAGCTATAGCTGCCAAATTCCTAAAAGCACGGTTTGGCAAATGCATGAATCAGACTATTTATGCTTATATTTCCGATGGAGGTGTTCAAGAAGAAATCTCTCAAGGAGCTGGCCGAGTAGCCGGTGCATTGGGGCTGGACAATCTTATCATGTTTTATGATTCAAACGACATTCAGCTTTCTACAGAGACAAAAGACGTTACAATAGAAGATACTGCAAAGAAATACGAGGCGTGGGGATGGAAAGTGATTTCAATCAATGGAAATGACATTGATGCTATCCGTACGGCTATTAAAGAAGCTCAAGCAGAGCAACAACGCCCTACATTAATCGTAGGAAAAACGATTATGGGTAAAGGCGCATTAAAAGCAGATGGCAGCAGTTTCGAGGCCGATTGTGCTACTCACGGTTCTCCGTTGGGAGGTGATGCTTATATCAATACAATCAAACACCTGGGAGGCAATCCTGAGAACCCATTTGTGATATTCCCCGAAGTAGCGGAGCTTTATGCACATCGCAAAATCGAATTGAAAGAAATCGTTGCAGAACGCAAAGCACTTAAAGCTCAATGGTCAATTTCAAACCCCGAACAAGCAACCAAGCTAGAGAGTTTCTTCTCGGACAAGGCGCCAATGATCGATTGGACGGCTGTTCAGCAAAAGCCAGACTCTGCTACTCGCGGCGCTTCGGCTACAGTACTTGGCGTTTTGGCTTCGCAAGTAGAAAATATGATTGTAGCTTCGGCCGATCTATCCAACTCCGATAAGACGGACGGTTTCTTGAAAAAGACGCATTCTTTTAAGAAAGGAGATTTCAGTGGAGCCTTTTTCCAAGCAGGAGTTTCAGAGTTGACAATGGCCTGCATTTGTATCGGCATGTCTCTTCATGGAGGTGTAATTCCGGCTTGCGGCACTTTCTTTGTCTTCTCGGACTATATGAAACCTGCGATACGAATGGCCGCTTTAATGCAACAACCGGTGAAATTCATTTGGACACACGATGCTTTCCGTGTAGGTGAAGACGGTCCGACTCATGAACCTGTAGAGCAAGAGGCTCAAATTCGTTTAATGGAGAAGCTGAAGAATCACGAAGGACATAATTCAATGTTGGTTCTTCGCCCAGCCGATGGAGAAGAAACGACGGTTGCATGGCGTTTGGCAATGGAAAATGTATCGACTCCTACCGCATTGATCCTATCGCGTCAAAATATCGTAAATCTACCTGCCGGAAATGATTATTCACAAGTAGCCAAAGGTGCTTATATCGTGGCCGGTTCGGACACAGAGCCAGATGTAATACTGGTTGCTACCGGTTCGGAAGTTTCTACATTGGTTGCCGGAGCCGAGCTATTACGCAAAGACGGATTGAAAGTCCGCATCGTTTCTGCTCCTTCAGAAGGACTCTTCCGCAGTCAAACGGCCAGCTATCAAGAATCAATACTACCGAAAGGAGCCAAAATATTTGGCTTGACCGCCGGGCTACCTGTCAATTTGCTTGGACTTGTCGGTACAAGTGGTAAAATATGGGGACTCGAATCTTTCGGATTTTCTGCACCTTACAAAGTATTGGACGAAAAACTAGGCTTCACCGCAGATAATGTATATAAACAAGTAAAGGATATGTTGTAATGAAAGTTTTAGGACTGTGTTGTGATCATGCCGGTTTTGAACTTAAACAGTTTGTAAAGCAATGGCTTGATGCTAAAGGACTTTATTACAAAGACTTTGGTACTTACTCCTCGGATAGTTGCGATTATCCAGATTTTGCTCATCCCCTGGCTTTGGCTATTGAGGCTGGAGAATGCTATGCAGGTGTTGCCATCTGCGGAACCGGAAACGGCATTGCCATGACACTGAATAAACATCAAGGCATCCGAGCTGCATTGTGTTGGATTCCGGAAATATCACATCTGGCACGTCAGCACAACAACGCCAACATACTTGTGATGCCGGGTCGATATATCACCAACGAAGCAGCAGATAAAGTGTTGACTGAATTTTTCAACACCGACTTTGAAGGTGGAAGACATCAACGCCGCATTGAAAAAATTCCCGTAAAATAGTAGTTGTTTATTTTTTAAATAATAGCACCGTCTGCTTTTATAGCAAATGGTGCTATCGTATTTAAAAAACAAGAGTTGGCTTTCACAAAGAAATATATCATCCTTCAACAAAGAATTTGAACTGTTGGATATGATCTATATTACCCTTGCCATACTTCCTATCGCCTATATCCATTTGACTTCTGGATTTTTGCGAGAAGGTATTTTGTAATAACGATATTTCGGATATCCAATCATCATCGCAGAGTGCACGGTGTGCGATTCATCTAAACCGAGCATTTTCTTAATTTCTGAAGAATAGCCCAAAGCGATCATCAGATAGCCGGCCCAGCACCCTCCTAATCCGAATGAAGGCAAAAGTAATTCCAATTGAGAAGTAGCAATAATAGAATCGATTGCTCCACTAGTATGAACAGCATCTGTGTATCCTATCACCAGATTCATGGCACCACGACAAATAATATCGTTACCTTGCTCAAAAGTATCAACCAACTTTTGGAAATTCAGATATTGAGCTAGCTCTGCTTTTTGTTCAATCATTGTTTTCATCCAATTGATTACGGCATTGCTCAATTGATAAATGAAGTCATGATTGCAGATCATGATCCATTTATTTTTTTGAAGGTTAGCACCTGTAGGAGAGTAGCTGACGGCTTCAAAAATCTTCTCAAGAATAGACCTATCTATCGGTTTAGACCGAAAAGTTCTGATAGAACGTCTGTTTCGAAAATACTCCGACAGATTTTCAGCATTTATTTCCTGCAATTTATCCCGCTGAACAGTTTCTGTTTGAGGCAATAGCCGATGTTTTAATGCCTGCGTACTACATACGGCTTCGCAATGGCCACAAAGCACACATCGTTTTTCGTCTTCCTCTTTCATATAAGGGAACTTCTCTGCATCCAAACTAATCACCGATACAGGACAGATTGCTACGCAAGCTCCACATCGTTGACAACTCTTGTGATCGATTATTAAAGTATTCATTTTCTTTGTGTGTATTAATTCGTATTTATTACTCCATATTTGATATACCATTCCAAACAGCCCAGTACAAAGATATCACATCCGTTTATAGTCAACGCCAAATATCTTCTCGAGCATTAACAAAAGCCGGGATCCCTCAAATTTATAAACTTTATTTGATAGAAATACTTTTTGTACTGAATAATTTTTATTGTTTCTCAACCATCCAATTATTTACTTACACGCCATCGCCCCTTCATTCACTGCACTCCTCTTCATCATTCTTTCAATACCATCAAAAAGTATACCATTACAACTCTTCTACCCTATCGCTTAGCTTAATGCTTCTTGTAATTCCTATCTCCTCAATAAAATGTCTGTCATGAGAAATCACAATAAGGGTTCCTCTATACTTTTTAATTGTATTAGTAAGGATAGAAAGGCCGGACAAATCTAGATTGTTTGTCGGTTCGTCCAGCACAATTACATCCGGAACGCTAGTCGAAATCGTGAGACAACAGAAGTAGAGTCTCATTCGTTCGCCGCCACTCAAAGCGTGACAACTCTTATCCCATGTATCTTTAGAGAACAATGCCCTATTGAGTTTCAACTTTACCTCATGATCGGGTATCTTGTTTCGGTTATATTCCTGAGCAAGTTCCAATATAGTCATATCCCTGTTTACTTGGCTATAGTCTTGTTCAAGATAAATATGCGAAAAGCCTGCTCGCATTATAGTTCCATTTGTAGGAATCAGTTCGCCCATCAGCAGTTTTGTCAATGACGTTTTGCCTGTTCCGTTATCACCTATTATCCGAATACGCTCCCCGCTACGTATTTCTATATCCAGAGGAGCTTGCCAAATCGGCAAGTTGTTGTTGTATGCAAAATTAACATTCACAGCAGTAATCAGTATCTTATTCTTATGCAACCGAGCATCCTCAATATCAATTTTGAGTTCATACTCCCGTTGCTGCTCTTGCTTTAAATCATACAGACGTTGTTCACTTCTATCAATAATTTGAGAGTGCCTCTCTGAAAGTTTAGATTCAGTATTTTCGCCTTTCGCCCTCCTTCCATTCAAGGCGATACGTGGAATTCCGGAAACTGTTTTTCCCCCACGAACAGCTCTCTTCTCTTGCCGTTCTTTCGACTTCCGAGCTACCGTTTGAGCCAAATGCAATATTTTTTCCTCCGAATCTATTCGCCTCGTCAGAGCTTGTCTTTCAATTTCCTTTTGTTCCTTATAGAAAGAATAATTTCCTCCATATCTTCTAATGCCTTTGCTTGAAAGTTCGTATACAACTCCCAACAGATTCAATAAAGCGACATCATGACTTACCACTACGACAGTAGCCTTACTAGCCACAATATAATCATAAAATTTTCCTCTACTGTTTTCATCCAGATGATTCGTTGGTTCATCCAAGAGAATAATATCCGGCTTATGAATCAACAAACCTGCCAGATGTACTTTTGTTTTCTCTCCCCCACTCAGTTCGTCTACAGGCAATCGTAGATCGACATTTGGCAATCCCCAGAAATCGAGGGCCGAACGACATCTAGACTCAATGTCCCAATCGTCGGCAAGTTTATCGTAAAAGCGCAGATCCGTGCTGCCCTCGCATATACGATGAAATGCTTCTATCTTCTCGGAAACTCCCAGAATATCAGAAATGCGTTGACCTCGAAAATCAAATTGCTGTGGAATATAATAAGGCATGGATGAACTTCGAATAGCCCCACAAGAAGGTATTAGAGAACCGAACATCAACCTCAACAACGTAGATTTACCCGTTCCATTAGCACCAATGACGGAAATTTTTTCGCAACAAGCGACAGAAAGATTAATATGTTCAAACAGACAGTTAGCATTGGGATAGTGATACGAAACATCACTAAGAATAATACTCATGTTATGATAAATAATTAATAGCAACCTCGTTGGAAGGCTACTTAAACCGAAAACTATTTTCTTAATTCACAGAATAGGTTTAATATAAACCGGCTATTAATTATTAATTCTCATCGGAATATTTTTATGTTTGGATGCAAAGATAATAATTTATATTTTCACGATATATATAAACATATAAATATTTGTGATGCATCAAGTTTAAAGGCGTTCTATTTTGACATCATTAGACCTAAAGCAGTAGACAAAGCACAACCAACATGACTGAATAAGTTGACACAAACTTATTCAGTACATGTCAATATTCTACAAGAATTTTGCTTTTTACTCTCAACGATCTATCGATCCGAAAATATATGCCACAAAACTATGGAGAGAGACTAATAGGACGCCGAAGCGGGAATGCCCTCTTTCTCTATCAATGCCACGATATGGTCGAGTTCTTCGGGAGTCGCTTTGCGCAAGTCCTGATCGGGAGTTTCCCTATCGATGGTATAAATCATTACCATACTTGGAGCTATCTCTTTCACTACACGAAGCCACGGCAATACATATTCGTCTGAAGTGTTGTCAACATCTGTTCCATTGATGCTACCTTTCATGAACATGGTTTGAATAATACAATGTCCTTCGAAAGCTTTCAGACGTTCGATGATGGATTGCAGTTCGTACTTACCCGTTGGGCGATTGACCATTCTAATATACTTATCGCTCACCGTATCTAGTTTCAAAATATTATTGTCTACCTTGAGGAGCGCATTGAACACAGCGGGACGAGCTATAAACGTAGAATTACTCAATACGCTGACTTTGGCTTGAGGAAAATACTTATCACGAAGCATCAACGTATCTTCTATGATCTCCGGAAAGTGTGGATGGGCCGTGGGTTCGCCATTACCGGCAAAAGTCAACACATCGGGTTTAGGACCGTTGGCCTGCATATCTTTCAATTTATTTTCGAGTGCTTGCGCAACTTCCTCTCTCGTAGGACGCGGAGTCTTCACACGGTGGTCTGCATTAAAGCCGCATTCGCAATAGATGCAGTCGAACGTACAAATTTTACCGTCACCGGGCATCAAATTAATACCAAGCGACACACCCAAACGCCGTGAATGGATGGGGCCGAATATGGGGGATGGAAAAATTACTGTCATATCAATATATGTTTTAAGTGATTGCAAAGTTAGCATAAACAATCTTGTAATGATGCTAATAGTTTCTAAAAATAGCATGAATATCAAAAAGTGGTGGCCTATAAGTCTTTTATCATCAACCAGAAGGCGCAGAACAAGGCAGAATAGAAAAATTAATGATTTTTATTTTGCTATTGCTCTCGGCTTGCACTATCTTTGTATACTAAAACATAAAGTATAGCGATTTGAAAATGAAGCAGAATAGAGAAATTAAAAGCGATATATACTATGTAGGCGTCAATGACCGCCATAAAGAACTGTTTGAACAAATGTGGCCATTGCCTTATGGGGTATCTTATAATTCTTATCTGATTGTCGACGAAATGATCGCGCTGGTTGATACCGTCGACGTTTGCTTCTTCGAGCGTTATCTGGCCAGTATCAAAAAGATAATCGGAGACAGACCCATAAATTATTTAATAATCAACCACATGGAGCCCGATCACTCGGGTGCTATCAGATTAGTGAGACAGGCCTATCCGGACATTATTATCGTAGGCAACAAGCAGACTTTCGGTATGGTCGAAGGCTATTATGGCATTTCGGGCGACCGCTACGAAGTGATACACGGCGACTTCCTCTCGCTCGGCAAGCACACGTTGCGCTTCTTTTTGACTCCAATGGTACATTGGCCCGAAACCATGATGACTTTTGACGAAAGCAACGGAATATTGTTCTCGGGAGATGCTTTTGGCAGCTACGGGACCCTCGACGGTGGTGTAATAGACCATTGTATGAACGTAGACCATTTTAGAGATGAGATGATTCGTTACTATTCGAATATAGTAGGCAAATATGGATCGCCTGTACAGGCAGCCCTACAAAAGCTGAAAGATATAGAAATAAAGATGATATGCAGCACACACGGGCCTGTGTGGGAAGAAAAGTTAGACGAAATCGTTGGACTTTACGACCGAATGAGCCGTTATGATACCGACGAAGGTGTTGTAATTGCCTATGGCAGCATGTATGGTCATACCGAAGAGATGGCAGAGGCCGTTGCCGAAGCTATAAGCTCCGAAGGCATACGCAACGTGGTAATCTATGATGTGAGCAAAGCATCTTCTTCCTTCATCCTAATGGATATATTTAAGTACAAAGGCCTCATCGTGGGTTGTCCCACTTATTGCAATCAGATATACCCGGACATAGAGTCATTGCTCAGCAAAATATCTGTCCGCGAAATAAAGAACCACTATTTCGGCTATTTCGGTTCGTTCACATGGGCAGGAGCTGCCGTTAGACGAATGGGCGAATGGGCAGAAAAGAGCAAGATGGAGATTGTTGGCAATCCGGTTGAGATGAAACAGGCTATAAGAGACACAACGCTGGAACAGTGTTATGCCTTGGGAAAGGCAATGGCCGACAGATTGAAGAAAGACCGAAAATAATTAGAACAAACTTAAGCAAACAAATATATTAAAATTTTTCGCCATGAGATTGATTATAGAGCCGGATTACGAATCCGTATCGAAATGGGCGGCACATTATGTCGCTTCCAAAATTAATGCTGCGAGACCTACCGAGGCCAAACCTTTTGTATTGGGTTGCCCTACAGGTTCTTCTCCGCTGGGCATGTATCGTGAACTGATTGCTTTGAATAAAAGTGGAAAGGTATCGTTCCAAAACGTAGTTACTTTCAACATGGATGAATACGTAGGACTTCCAAAGCAACATCCGGAAAGTTATTACTCCTTTATGTGGAACAATTTCTTCAGTCACATAGATATCAAACCCGAAAATACGAACATCTTGAACGGGAACGCCAACGATTTGGATAAAGAGTGCGCCGAATACGAAGAAAAGATTAAATCGTACGGTGGTATAGACTTGTTCATGGGCGGCATCGGCCCCGATGGACATATCGCTTTCAACGAACCGGGTTCTTCGCTTAACTCGCGTACCCGCCAGAAGACGTTGACAACCGATACGATCATTGCCAATTCGCGGTTCTTCGACAACGACATCAACAAAGTGCCCAAAACAGCGCTCACAGTCGGAGTAGGAACAGTACTTGCTGCCAAAGAGGTGATGATTATCGTGAATGGTCACAACAAGGCTCGTGCCCTTTATCATGCGGTAGAAGGTGGGATTACACAGATGTGGACTATCAGCGCTTTGCAGAATCACGAACACGGCATCATCGTTTGCGACGACGCTGCCACAGAAGAGTTAAAAGTGGGTACATATCGCTACTTCAAGGATATCGAAGCAGCTCATCTTGATCCCGAATCGCTATAACCTATAACGATAAACTTATCAGATAAGCCCAATTTTCTTACAAAGTCAATTGGGCTTATTTATTTTCTTATCGGTGATTCGCTTTAGAAGATAACTCGCCGCCAGAAAAAAGAATACGGCATCAATCAGCACTATGACATAAGCCCTACCATTCATAATATCGCTCAAGGAATCTGCATTCTTATAAAAGTTCTGAAAAAGGACAGAACTGCCGTTTATACATATATGTACCAAAATCCCCGGAACGAGACTGCCTGTGCGGTAATAAAGTGTAGCCAATACCAAGCCTCCGAGCATGGCCGGAATAATTTGTGCGGGATTGAGGTGGAATACACCGAAGATAAGAGCCGAAAAGAATATAGCCTTCGCCGGACTGTAGTGTGCGAGCAACATATCGGTCACAGCACCTCTAAATAGCACCTCCTCAAATACGGGGCCTATAAGAGTCATGGCAATGATTCCGAAAAATCCACCGGACATATTGTCGAAAGAGCCTTTCAGCAAATCGGGCATCCATTTCAGAAGCGAAGAGACTCCATCCATCAAAGGGATAAACGAAAGAGCCAGAACCAGAGTGAGCAGCAGATAAGGCCAAGATACAAACGACCAACGCTTTCTATCCATCGGCAACCGATGGTAATGTTTCAGTACAATAAGCATTACAGCCATAGACAAGACCAAAGAAGCAGACAGCAACTGCGTGTTGTAGGGCGTAAGGTCTACTTTGAATATTAACTTATACAAAACGATAATGGAATTTTCAAGAATTCCAACGCCAAGCTGAATGCCCAAGTATATTAAAACGAGCAATATAGGTTTTTTCATGATGAACGCATTGTAAAACAAAGCAAAGGTACACAAAAATCCGTATCTTTGCACCAACAATAGATATTCATTATGGAAACTGCACTTTATCTGATCCCCGTCTTGCTGGGTGATACTAGCGTTGAATCGGTACTTCCTCCGTATAACAAGGAGGTGATTCTCGGCATTCATCATTTTGTTGTAGAAGACGTTCGTTCGGCCCGACGCTTTCTGAAGAAAGTAGATCAGACGATCGACATAGATTCTCTGACGTTTTATCCACTCAACAAACATACTTCGCCCGACGATATTGCCGGTTATCTAAATCCTCTTGTACATGGCGAATCGATGGGCGTGATTTCCGAAGCAGGTTGTCCTGCAGTGGCCGATCCGGGTGCCGATGTTGTAGCAATAGCACAAAAGAAAGGATTAAGAGTAGTACCACTGGTAGGACCGTCGTCTATTATTCTATCGGTCATGGCGTCAGGATTCAACGGACAAAGCTTTGCTTTCCATGGCTATCTGCCCATCGAAGCCGGCGAACGTAGCAAGAAACTAAAGATGCTCGAGACAAGAATATACAATGAGCATCAGACTCAACTGTTTATTGAGACGCCCTATCGCAATGGCAAAATAATAGATGATATTCTACACAATTGCCGTCCGCAAACAAAGTTGTGCATTGCAGCAGGCATAACTTGTGCCGATGAATACATACGTACGAAGACTATAAAAGAATGGAAAGGAGAAAGAATTCCGGATTTATCAAAAACTCCGTGCATCTTTCTCCTGTATAAATAAATCTCCCGAATATCGGGAGATATACCATTGCGTACGCAATTATTTCTGAGCGTTCGCCTGTGGTTTGCCCAACAGTTTCTTATAACGTTCTCTGTTGCCTAACACCTTGACAGCTTCTTGCAGATTACTATCGCCCCTGAGCTGATAGATAATGTTGCCACGCTGGAAATAATACCGTTTTACTATTTCAGAATTGATTGCATCGCGTATATCTTTCGAAAAATAGTCCAAATCACGATCCAGATTATGAGACAGCTTCTTCTCTAGCGAAGCAAACTCTTCGGTGGTATTCTTATAATATCCTTCGAATTGTGCAGCTTCCTTGAGTGTCTTCAATATCTTCTCGCTCTGTTGATCGTACTTGAAATCGGAACGTTTCACCATTGCTTTGAATGCATTGTAGTCTTCGTCGCCAATTTGGAAAGTAGCTGGAGTAGCTATAGTCTGATGTTTCAAACAGAAATCGTTAGCGTAATTGAATATCTGAAAATCATTGAGCAGATAATACAATATATTTGGTCTTCTGGGAGGTGTCATCACAATATCGGGCAATATGCCACCGCCATCACGTACGGGTCTTCCCGCTGCCGTGTGAAAGAGTTTAGTCTTCTCTTCGGGAATTGTCCCAACACTTCCGTCGTCGTTACGGTTCTTATAATCGATCGCCTGAATACAACGTCCGCTGGGAATGTAGTATTTTGCCGTTGTAATTTTCAGACTGCCACCATAAGGCAATTGACGTGTTTGCTGCACCAGCCCCTTACCGAAAGTTCTGGTTCCTATAATAACAGCTCTATCGTAATCCTGCAAGGCTCCGGCAAGAATTTCGGAAGAAGATGCCGTTTCACTGTTAACCAGTACCGTAATAGGAATCTCCGTATCAAGAGGTTCACGAACCGTTTTGAATACATTATTCATGGTAGCCAGACGCCCCTTGTTAGAGACAATGATTTTGCCGCGCGGCAAAAAGAAATTTGCAATTTCAACAGCCTCATCTTCAAGTCCGCCATGATTGTCTCTCAAATCGATAACAAGCGAACCGATGCCTTGCTTTTTGAGAGAAAGGAATGCCTCTTTGAAGTCTTTGGATGGATTGCCCGAAAAGGAATTCAAATTAATATACCCAACGTGGTTGTCTATCATTCCATAATAAGGTACGCAAGGCATGGTGATAGTGCGGCGCACAACACTAAGGTCTATTGGTTTGGTTGTTCCGAAACGTTTCACTTGTACAGTAAAACTTGTACCTTCTTGTCCACGCAGTATTTTGTTGACATCTTCACTACTTTTTCCGTTCAAATCCATGCCATTAATACTCAACAGTTCGTCGCCTACCTTCATGCCGCACTTCACAGCAGGCATACCTTCGAGCAGTTCCATAATAAGGACATGATTTTTCTTTTTATCGAAGGTGATAATAGCTCCTACTCCACCATAAGAACCAGTTAACATCTGCTCGATCTCATCCTGATTTTCTTCAGGAAAATAATTGGTATATGGGTCCAACGAATAAAGCATGGCATCCACTCCTTCGTTGATCAGTTTGTTCGGATTAATACTATCTACGTAGAACATATCGAGCTCTTTGACGATAGAATTGAAAATATCCAAATTCTTCGATACTTCAAAATTGTGATCGCTATTCAGCGAAAAGCCGAAAATAAAAGCCGACAGTCCGACGATTACGGCTACTAGAGCGGTACGTATTCCCAATAGTTTTGTTAATCTCTTCATGACCTATAATTTATTATGGTTGTATTATTCAGCAATAATTTCGTGGGCACGCATTCTGATACTCTCCCATTGCTCGTCAGAAAGAGCAGTACCTATAACGCGGATGGTCTCGCTCGAAAATAGAGATCCCATTCGGCCACATTTTTCCATAGAGCAATCGTTGAGCAGTCCGTATATAAAGCCCGCCGCATAATAATCACCTGCGCTGGTAGTATCAATCACCTTGTCAACGCTAAGCGCATCTACTTTGATCTTCTCACCTTGATGAAGAATATACGAGCCCTTCGAGCCCACTTTAACAACAACAATATCGCAACTCTTCCCCAATTCATCCAACGCATTCTCTACACTCGAAGACGAATAGGCCATTGCTTCCTGCTCATTAGCAAAAATAATATCCACATATTCTCGAATCAGCTTCTTGAAACAATCCAAGTGAGCTTCCACAATATTGAAATTCGCCATATCGATGCACACCTTGACATTATTATCTTTGGCTGTCTTCATGGCATGTTCTATCATATCGTGGTCTTGAACCAAATAGCCCTCTACAAAGAAATAAGAATATCCTTTAAGCAAATCGGGTGTAATATCCGAACTTTTCAACGTAGCCGCAGCTCCCAAATAGTCAATAAAGGTACGTTCGCCATCGGGAGAGATCAACGTAGATGCGATGCCCGAAGGAAGCTCCGAATAATTAAACTTCGTATCTATTCCCATCGATTGCATATTGTTTACGTAAAACTCACCTGTAGCATCATGACCTATCTTGCCAACAAAGCCGGTGGATACTCCTATTTGAGCTAACGCACGAATTGTATTGGCAGTAGACCCTCCAGGCACTTTGGCTGTTTTCATTGTCGAAAACAGTTTATTTACTTCGGGTACCTGTTCTTTCTCTATAAATTGCGTACTTCCTTTCGGTATATTTAGTTCACCAAACAGAGAATCATCCTTCAAAACAGCTAAAATATCTGTCAATGCATTGCCTATTCCAATTATTTTCTTCATTTCATCTAAAATTTTCCACAAAGATATTGCATATTTCAAAATATCACACTACTTTTGCATCGCAATTAAGAAAAATTCTTCCTTAGCTCAGTTGGTTAGAGCATCTGACTGTTAATCAGAGGGTCCTTGGTTCAAGTCCAAGAGGAAGAGCACTAGAAGAAAAATTCTTCCTTAGCTCAGTTGGTTAGAGCATCTGACTGTTAATCAGAGGGTCCTTGGTTCAAGTCCAAGAGGAAGAGCTTCAAAAACCTCCGCAAAACGGAGGTTTTTCTTTTTATAAAGGCTTTTCTAGCTCACGTTAACGACTTGAATCAGGCATACGCAAAATACGCTACCTTTTTTAGTAGGCTCTACATCTCATAGTGAATTTAATCTTCTATCCAATCGAATGCAGAATAACTGAACAGCCCTCGTTCTCCTATCTTTATTTCGGGAATCACTACCAACGACATAAAGGACAATGTCATAAAAGGTGCATTCAGCCGACATCCTAACCGATTGACTATAGCACTTAACCTTTTATACTCGGACGCAACCTCGTGTCCGCTCCGATTGCTCATAATACCTCCAATTGGCAGAGGAAGCACTTCTGTTGTCTGCCCATCGCAAGTAGCGAGTCCACCTTTACTTTCTACAAGGGCATTGATAACGCTACAGAGGTCCATATCACTGCAACCTACCGCAATGATATTGTGGGTATCATGTGCCACAGAACTGGCAAAAGCTCCCTTGCTCAGGCCAAATCCTTTGCAGAGGGCCACTTGGGGCACACCATTATTATAGCGATTGACATAAACTATCTTGACTATATCTTGTTGCAGATCAGATTCAAAATTGTCCGTCTCCACTTTCGGAATATACGAATAAGCATTGGTCAGCAATTCATTCTTTATAAGTTCGATGACCGTCGTCTTTCCTTTGACAGGCTTTTGCAATGCTGACATATTTATTTTATCATGATCAAAATGATTGAAATGCACCGTTGTGCCTGTTGCCATATCGACATATCTTTCTTCATTGTCGGTATCGAATCGCACAGTACCATTTACAAAGACTTTTTGGGTATGGAATGATACGAGATCTTCGACGATAATAAAGTCAGCCTTGTCGCCTATTTGCAGTCTGCCTACATCATTCAATTGATAATGTTCAATGGCATTGACCGTCGCTATTCTCAAAACGTCGAACAAGTCGAAACCGTCGGCGACAGCTCTTCTCACCATTTTGTCTATATGTCCTCTTTCTATGATATCATCGGGATGCGCATCGTCCGTACAAAACATCAACTTATCAGGATATTTGCCTATCAGCTGTTTGAGTCCCTCATAATTTCGAGCGGCACTTCCCTCACGAATTAATATTTTCATACCCGACCTTATTTTCTCTTCGGCTTCGTCCAAAGAAAAACATTCATGATCGGTAGATACGCCATACTTAATGTATGTTTCGAGGTCTTTGCCCACCAAACCGGGCGAATGACCGTCAATAGGGAGATGGTATTTGTTTGCAGCTTCCAGCTTGGCTACCACTTCTTTATCGCCACACAACACTCCCGGAACGTTCATCATCTCCGACAGAGCCACAAAACGACCACTAGCAGCAAGTCGCTCGACGTCGTCAGCAGAGACAACATCACCGGCCACATCAAAAGGTGTAGAAGGTACACACGACGGAATAGAGAGGAACATCTTGACGGGCGACTCCCTACTATTGTCTATCATAAAATTAATGCCTTTCACCCCCATCACATTGGCTATTTCGTGAGGGTCTGTCACAATAGCCAACGTGCCCTGCGCGATAATAAGTTCTCCAAAATGACGTGGAGTAAGCATGGAGCTTTCGATGTGAACATGAGAATCTATGAAACCGGGAATGATATAGCCTTTTGCCGTTGTTGCACATCTTTTGAATGCTACGATTCGGTCATCATCAATGACTACTGCTCCCTCGAATATCTCTTTATTGTAGATATCGACAATTCTTCCTTCTACTTCTTTCCTCATGATAAATTCCTCCTATTTCTCGTTTAGCAGACTACTCAATTTGATAGTCCGAAAGTATGTTACCGATAAATCTTTGCAGTCGGATTATTGAAGCGAAATCCGATACCAAACATCAGATAGTTGGGTGAATGGAAGTTTTGCAAAGTATAACCTATATGCAAGTAGAGGTTCTTGGTGACTTCTGTCTTCAAAGCCAGCACTTCGTATACAGATTTGAGATCGCTTCCTCCATGCAGCACATTTACTCCAATGCCCATATTGATAGCAAAGTATGGCATTACATATTCGGCTCTTCCCGATATTCCCAACGCCAATTGTTCACGGATAGACGAACGACGGAATTCGGGTTTAGGGTCATCTCCCACTGCGACAATACCATCGTCAGCTGTAGCATTGGAACTTGTATCGCAAACGCCATCGATTGAGAGACCGGTTCTGAAGCGGTAGCAAACATTGTACATCGGTGCAAAATTAAATCCCCAGACATTGTATCTATCAGGAGAAGCAATCTTTTTATCACCAAATACCACTCCTTTGCGGCGCCACGAACCGAAAAGCAAGAAATCGTAAGTTATATGACTTTTAAAGTCGGGAATAACAAGAGGCGTATATACCTGCTTTGCTTTATCTTCTTCTCTATTGAAATTATATACTATGCCCAACTTAAAATCAATGAGATTGAGTCCTCCATTGGGTATTTCAGTATTTCCGTTAGAGAAATGAGTCAAATCTACACCCGTTGTCAAGTCAAACCGACGAGAGAGCATCCACCTTAGATAAAAAGCTGCATTGATATAAGCATTGAGTTTCGATCCGATAACAACATTATTGGGATTGGTATCATAATCGTAATGTTTCCATCCCCAAGAGAGTCCGAGATTCCACTCGTAATTAAACGACAGACGAGGATTTAGTTGGGCTATACGTGCACCCTGAAACAAATAGACACTCATAGGATTACCCAATTGCTTTTTATCGCCGAAATTATAGTAATTGAAACCAACACCTTGATATGTACCCTGAAATATGCGGTCTACCAATGTATGCGGTTTGAATTGAATGGCGTACTTGAAGTGTGCCGAATAGCAATATCGATGTTCTTTACCGGGTTCTGTATACCCTCTCAGGAAGTCGTTGGTCTGAAACACAGCTCCGGGTTGTATTTCAACACCCACCTGATGAATAAAAGAATGTTTTCCGGACAAGAAAAACGCACTGTGTTTTATACTATCGGTTGGTTCACAAATAGAATCCCTTTGGGCGGAAGAAGGTACGTAAAAAAAGAGTAGAATATAGCTTATCGCTATACTCCTCTTTTTTATATTCTTCATAGAATGCTGCGCTAACAGCTCCTTTATATGGCCTTTTCTAATTTTCTTCACAAACATTTGCCGCAAAGATAGTACAAGCCAAAGAGAATAAAAAGTAATTAAACGAATTTATTTTCGATTAAAACTTGTATCCGAATCCAACATTCAGATAAATGGGATACATATTAAATGTAACCGTTTTGAAGCTACTTTTAAATATATCGTTTATTCCCCATGTCAGATCAGCATTCAGATTGAAATGATTGAAAGCTTGCCACGAAGCACCTATCTGAGCTCCGGTATGTAGTTTGCGCAAATTATCCGAAAAATCATAAGTTCCTTGCTTACCATCTTTGAATTCGACCTTCTCTCCTACAGGAGTACCTTCCCGCAAATAACCGTTAGTAACGTAACCCGAGAAATCGCCATCCAAACGATAAGAGACAAACATACCGGCACGCAACTTCCACCGTTTATCCAAACGATAATTAGCCATAACCGGAACAGTCAAAAAGCTACTACTGTATTTCGTATTGACATATCCTGTCCAATATCCGGATACCTTACTGTCTATATCCACGATTTCGGTACTGTAGTTTTTCACCGTAGCGCCTGTATGCATTCCTTTTACTTCCAAGCGTATTCCGGTAGACACACCCCAGATCTTCTTATCTCCCAACCAACGAGTTACTGTTCCTTCCAACGAACCGTTGAAACGAGGTTTATAGCTATCGATAGAGCGTATTTCTACAGGAAGTGGCAGTGGCGAAGCCCCTCCTATATTTATTCCAGCTCTAATTTCGTATTCCCACCCATTCTTTTCTGCATTGATGAGCGTTTCATTTCGGTCATTCTGCGCCACAATAGCTGTTGAACAGAATACTATACTGAATATTGATAATATAATCTTTTTCATTTCATTTAGTTGTTACCCGATTCATAAAACAATTGCATTTCATCGACCCAAAGCGTACTGCCTACAGCTCCATTGAAAATGGCTCCATCAATACTCGAGGACATGATAATAGAAATACTATATTGCCCATTCTTCAACTTTACAGGATCAATGGTCTTACCGGTACACAGTTGGAAGGGAACAACAAATCGTGTCCATGTATCTGTTTCTTTCTTATCAGTAATACGTGCTATCGAAACAATATTATTGCTAGTCAATGAGTTGGTACCATCCAGATATTGAACATCGCTCGTAACCTCATAGAAAACAGCATAAATATCAAAATTATCTTTCTTTCCGACAACTTCATTATTACTCTTATCCGTATATTTATCGCCTGCTTTATATTTGTAGTATCCCACCAATTCCTTCGGAACATAGTGGAAAGGCACGCCAAAATGAGTCGACTTAGCCATATTCGTCAGGTTTATTTCGAATGTTCCGATGAACAAGTTGCCGGCTGCAATCGGAGCACCAACCGCAGCACCCCAGAAGCCCGTACTACAAGTAGTGAGTTTGGCACATTTACCGACATACCCATTATCATCCTGACAAGTAGGGTAATCCGTGGCTGGCGAATTACTATGAGTTATCTCAAATCCTGCGTTACCACTACCCCATTCAAAAGATGAACCATCAAAAGCAAGATTGTTGAAAATCTGGTAATATTGCTTTTTGCCACCACTGTCATCACTCGGGTCTGTGAAGTATTTGACATCCTCGAAATGATATTCCGTAACAGGATTTGCAAAAGTACATTCTACCGTATATTGCTTTTTCCATTTCCCGTCTTGAGACGTTACAGTATAATTTTGCGGAGTACTAAAATTGAGGACCGTTCCGCTTGCTGGAGAAATGGTAGCACCGTCGGTCAAGGTGAATTGAGGACTTAAGTTGGATAAATCCGTTCCATCATTGACGTAGAGAGTCACTTTGTTGTTAGTAATTACGGGATCTCGGAGAAGGATGTCTGACGAAATCTTACATGCCGTGATATCGGCTTCGCTGTTTAAGGCTTCCTGTCGTATGCAAGAGCTTAGGCAACATGCTCCAATAAAAAGGAGCAACAGATTTTTTCTTAATTTCATCGTTTCAGTAGTTTAGAAACATGTTTTTAATGCAGAAGAGGGTGTATCATAATTCATGGTACGCCCTTTCTTATATCTATCCCTGGGAATCTATTTCTTTGGTCCTTTTTAATTATGATCCATGTTTTTTGGCTGTTAAGAAACGATTAAAGCCCTCACTTT
>JAYRGW010000043.1:0-30965 GCA_041907665.1 Bacteroidaceae bacterium | reverse complement strand
TTCGTGAATTCTCCGATATGGTGGCGGGACAGTTGGACTTCCTCGTAGAGGAACTCCGTAAAGTACTCGACGACTACTGCGAACTGTCAGCCAAAATGCGGGAAATGCATGAGGAGATACTTTCTTTGCGTAAGAAATTAGAAGAAGCTTTTTCTAAAGTTTAATTTTTAAATCTTCATTTCTTTGTGCAGACAAAGAAACAGAAGCAAAGAAAGCTGCCGGCGCACGAATTTCACTCCAAATCGAACGGTCTGGGATTGAAAATTCATAAACGCTCTCCCTACGGTCGTTTGAACGATATGAATTTCCTAAACCCATACTCGCCCGATTTGTAGAGCGAAAGTTCGTGAAGCCGGAGAGCCTCCGGGATTAAGTCTATATTGGACTTGGATTGGATTTGAATTTTCATTCTTCTGTGCAGACAGAAGAACGAAACAAGAAGAGCTGCCGGCACATCACAATATAGCTAACAAATAATTGGTTTAGAGCTTGAAATTTGTAAACGCCCTCCTTACGTCGGTTGAACGAGTACAAATTTGTAAGCTCTCTCCCTAATCATTTGTTTAGCTATTGTGATGAAGCCGGAGAGCCTCCGGAATTGGACGTAATTAGAGTTTATTGGATGCAATTGAACGTATATTTCATAGTTGGTACTACCATAGTACTGCTACTTATATGAAAGCGTAAATATTGTCCAATCCACTCTGCCCGGCTTCAGCTTTACGTCTCAATGGAGTGCCGAGGATGAAGTCGATAAATTCATCTCGTTCAAGCGACCAAAGGGAGTGCGTTGAGGAATTTACGGCTTCAGGCCGGTATGGAATGAGACTGGTAAAGATGCGCCGGTGATTCTTTTGCTTCGTTTTCTGTTCACACAGAAAATGAAGACTCGAATCAAGAAAAAAAGGAATGAAGCGAGAGCTTTATTCCTTTAATCAATTGATTGTAAATCAAAACAGGTTTGAGTCCGACTATCCCATATTGAAAATCAACACCTTATAGAAATTGCTCTAAAGTTTCTCCAAGTTAATAATAATTTTATAACTCTCGTATATAGCTCATGCCGTATTTATTAGCGTTCAACGGCAAAAGTTTTATTTTTCCTTATCCCAAGCCGCCCATATCGCAGCCATTACAGGATCATAGCAATCGTCGTCTATAACTATTTCGCCACTGAATCCTCTAGCTGCCAGTTCTTCACTAAAGTGAGCGGTAAAAACCCACATTATACCATTATCGTTAATCAAACTTGGATAACTGAGGATATATTTCTTACCACACTTCGGGCATATCCATGTATATAATTCCCACTTAGCAACTTCCATTTTCAATTTCAGTGTGCCAATGGTATTTACAGAATTAAATTTCATCTTACAGTCAATTTCTCCACAACTGAGACAAACCCAACAAAAGCAAGTACTATCCACAAAGCAGACAAGCTAATAAGACTATCTCTATGTTCACCATTTCTGTAAACTTCAATAATTAACCACAGAATAGCAGCGATTACTACTTTAAGCGTTATCAACAATAAAAATATCGATTTTTTTTATAATGAAAAGTCTTTCATTCCACAAAAGACACCTTAGACAATTTATTTTTAGTAATATAATCTAACATTTCAGAAGAAAAGTATTCAACAGGAATACATAATATTATGTTAGGATCAAAATAAATACCATAATACATCATACCAAGTTTTTGATATGTTTTAATAATATCTTTTCTGATTTTTTCTATGTCGTAAACATTAATAGACACAGCTTCCTTAGAAATATAAAAACCTTCAATCCACCCCCATTCAATAAAACCGATATCCCCTATATTAGTATTCCATAACCAAACTCCCTCTGGATGAACACCTATACGTGGATGACGATAAGGTATAAGGAACAATAAAAAAGAGAAAAGCAGAAGAATTATTCCAAACACAACAAATACCATTATAGTAAAGTTTATAGCAGACCTATATGAACCATTTTTCATACCCATATAGCCTCCTATCAATAAAGCGGAAAGCGGAATTATCGACATTTTAAGAATTACTTTTTTCAAATATCGAACTTTATTAAATTGAGTTCTATAAACAAAATCATTCTTTACCTCAGAATATTTTCGTCTTCTTAATTTTACATTTTCACTTTCCATATTGTATCATTTAATTATTATATAAATAGGACTCTGTTGAGACCTTATTATAGATTTTTGAATTATATAAACATCTTCTACTTTTCAACATCAGCCAGTGGAATAATGATCCCATAATCTCAAACATCAAAATCGTATATTCTTTTAATATAAGCAAAACTATATAAAATTTTCCAGACATCTTACAAACCAATCATTTTTTTAAAAAATATCGAACAATATATCACCCAATGATTATCACCGAATTTTTAATATATACCCAGACTACAAACTTCATTTCAATAAAAAATAGATTCAATGAAGTACACATATAGAGAACTTCTTTTACTCATAACGTTTACATTCCTCAAATTTTAGGACTTGCAATTCTTTTATATAAATTTCCAGTATATTCATCGTAAAACGATAAGATGGAAGTATCAGTATGTCTAATATAATATTTTATATAGAAGCAATAATACAAGATGTTCAATTTGATCTTCAGAGCTTTGCCCTAATTTAGAGGATATGCTCTAATTTATATAGAGTCTGTCTAAATTTGTATATTTTTATATTCTTCTGGTGCAATTTTTGTAAGCACATTTCTTAGGGTTTCCTTTTTGTCTCCGTTTACAATTTGTGCTGAACCATCAGGAAATGGGAGTATAACTAATAATTTAAATTATGGCTAGAACAACAAAAAGAGCCAGAAATGCAATAAATGGCCAATTTATTCCAATTAAAGAGGCAATAAAGCATCCTTCAACGACTGTGATTGAGAAGGTTAAAGTAGGACCTGTAAAACACAGAAAATAATCTTTTAGGAACGTGCCATAGCAATAACTATGACATTTTTGATACGCATAGGCTTTCTAAGAATTTGCAGAAAAACTCGAAGGATTCCCTAAAGAAAATGTCAAAAACATCTGTTTTGAACCAGTATTTTGACTTATTCAAGTCAAGAAAAAAAAGGAATGAAGCGAGAGCTTTATTCCTTTAATCAATTGATTGTAAATCAAAACAGGCGGAAAGAGAGGGATTCAAACCCCCGGAACAGCAAGCCGTTCACCGGATTTCGAGTCCGGCCCATTCGATCACTCTGGCATCTTTCCTTTGAATGAACGGTGCAAAAGTAGTATATTTTTTCGATAGTTTGCAGCGTTTGGTCGATATTTTTCGGTTCTTAGCTATTTTTATAGGAATTTGAAAGAAACGATATGTACAATATCTTATCTTTGCATGATGAAATCAAAAAAAATAAGATTAATTATGAAAAAGATTTTAAGTACATTCCTTGTTGCAATAGCTCTGATGCTTGCAGCTCCCGCTAATGCTCAATTAATAAAATTCGGTGTAAAGGGTGGGGTTAACTTGAACAAAGTAGATTTTTCCAGTTCAACAACAAGCAGCAACTATACCGGTTTCTATTTTGGGCCTACAGCAGAGATCAATATTCCATTCTTTGGATTTGGTGTTGATGGATCTTTGCTCTATTCGCAAAAAGGTATTAACCCAACAGATGCCAATTCTAGCAAAACGACAATAAAAGAGGCTATTATCCCTATCAATCTGAAATATACTCTTGGTAGTTCTAAAGCCGGCGTTTTTATTGCTGTTGGTCCCCAATTTGCTTTTAATTTAGACAAATCTGCAAACGATGGCCAACGAGATTATTCGTTTAAATCTGCCAATACGAGTTTCAATATTGGGGTTGGTGCAAAGCTATTAGGGCATATTCAAGTCAATGCTACTTATAATATTCCTATTGATAAAAGCGCTAACTATTCAAATGCTCAAGCTCCTAGTGTAAAATTATGGAATTGCAAAACGAAAGGTTGGCAATTGGGTATGGCCTATATGTTTTAGGTAGATTTTAATTGTGAAGACGTTTGTTGATGTTATCCTGCCACTACCATTCGATCGCTATTTTACTTACTCACTATCGCCAACAGACGAAGATAAAGTAGTGATAGGAAGTCGTGTAGTGGTGTCTTTCGGACCCTCTAAATCGTACACGGCTGTCGTGGCAAAGATACACAACGAAGAACCACAGGGCTTTGAAATAAAACAGGTAACGGCCGTACTGGACGAAGCGTCGATCGTACGGCCGTATCAATTGGACTTCTGGCAATGGATAGCCGACTACTATCTGTGTACCGTAGGAGATGTATTCAAGGCGGCTCTGCCGTCGGGACTGAAGGTGGAAAGCGAAACGACTGTGGAGCTGAATGAAAGTCATCGACCCGATGACGAATCGCTCTCTAAAACGGAGAAAAAGATACTGGAGGTGCTGACCGAGGTGAAACACCTGAGCGTGAAAGAGCTTCAAAAAAGGATAAAGAGTAAAAATAGCATACTGCCTTTCATCCGGTCGCTGATAGAAAGCGAAGCTATTATCGTATCGGAGAACCTGAAAGACAACTATCGTCCCAAGCTGAAAGTACAAGTGCGGCTGAAGGATGAAATGGACGAAGCCAGACTGCAAAAACTGTTGGTACTGCTAAAACAGTCTAAAAAGCAGGTTGCCCTGTTGATGAAATACATAGAGCTATCGGGTATACTGAAAAAGCAAGAGCCGGAACCTATATCGAAGCAAGAATTGCTGGAGGCTGCCCAAGTACAGCCGGGCGCATTGAAAGCACTGATCGATAAAAATATACTCGAAACCTACACCGAAGACATCAGTAGGTTGGACACAAGCGAACAGGCGGTAAGTCCGTACAAAGAGTTGAATATCCATCAACAAACCGCCTATAAAGAAATAAAATCGTGTTTCGGCACCAAGAATGTCTGCCTGCTGCATGGCGTGACGTCGAGCGGCAAGACAGAGATATACATTCACCTGATAGACGAAACGATAAAGGCCGGCAAACAAGCCCTCTACCTGCTGCCCGAAATAGCCTTGACAACACAAATAACGCATCGGCTGAAACAAGTATTTGGTGCACGGATAGGCATTTATCACTCCAAGTTTCCGGATGCCGAGCGAGTAGAAATATGGCGCAAGCAACTGAGCGAGGAGCCCTACGACGTGATACTCGGCGTACGCTCGTCCATCTTCTTGCCCTATCGCAACCTGGGATTGATTATCGTGGACGAAGAGCACGAAACGACCTACAAACAACAAGATCCAGCACCGAGATACCATGCTCGCAATGCCGCCATTGTACTAGCCTCGTATTATGGAGCAAAGACACTACTAGGGACAGCAACGCCCAGCATTGAAAGCTGGTACAACGCACAAAGCGGCAAATACGGCATCGTCTCGCTCTCTCACCGCTTTCAAGACATCAAACTGCCCGAGATACTGCCCGTAGACATGAAAGAAATGCGTCGCACCAGGCAGGTGAACGGCATCTTCTCTTTCGAGCTGATAGAACAAATACGATCGGCGTTGATGCGGCATGAACAAATCATTCTATTTAAAAACAGAAGAGGATTTTCCCCGTTGGTGATGTGCCACACATGCGGATGGGTGCCCCGCTGCATTCACTGCGACGTGAGTCTGACGTATCACAAAAGACTCGGTCGGCTGACGTGCCACTACTGCGGATATACCATACCCGTTCCTGCAAAGTGTCCCGCTTGCGACAGCACAGAGCTCAACGATCGCGGCTTCGGTACTGAAAAGATAGAAGACAACATCAAAGAGATATTCCCCGCCGCACGTGTAGCCCGAATGGATTTGGACACCACACAGAGCAAGTCCTCGTACGAAAGAATCATCTCCAAGTTTGAAAACAAAGAAATAGACATCCTCATCGGTACCCAGATGATATCGAAAGGATTGGATTTCGACAACGTAAGCGTTGTGGGAATTCTCGATGCAGAGAGCATGCTCAACTTTCCGGATTTCCGCTCCTACGAACGTTCATTTCAACTCATGGCACAAGTAGCCGGACGATCGGGAAGAAAAGAGAAACAGGGATTGGTCATCGTTCAGACACTGGACGTGAAGCAGCCCATCATCAGACAAGTGATGCGCCACGACTACGAGGGGATGGTAAATGTACAATTGGAAGAACGGCAGCTATTCAAATACCCGCCCTTCTGCCACTTGGTATATGTATACCTGAAGCATCGCGACGATAAGCAAGTAGAGCTACTCGCAAGAGCCATGAGTATAGCCCTGCGCAGAGAGTTTGGCGACAGAGTGATGGGTCCGGACAAACCGGCGATAGGAAGAATACAACAACTCTTTATCCGCAAAATCATATTAAAGATAGAACTCACAGCATCGTTGAGCGATGCACGCAACAGATTGCGTCGCATCGAGCACGAGCTGACGAAAGAAAAAGAATTTAAATCGTGTATCGTTTATTATGATGTAGACCCAATGTAGAACAACCAATTTATTTTATTAACGTTTATTATATACTTGTTAACATATATAGTGACTCAAGCATTGTCTTATAAGATGTGACAGTCAGAATCGCAAAATTATAATACTGTACCTTAAAACGTGGATTATGAATAAAAAGAAGTTACTAATATCCTGTGCATTATTACTTTTCACATCGCCGATACTATGGGCACAAACACAGAAAACGGATATTGCGGCAATGGAGCGTTCCATAGACTCTGTTGCAACACAAGGAATAGAAAAAGGAGCATATCCCGGATGTCAAATCGTAATCGTCCAAAACGGTCACACCGTATTGAGTAAATGCTATGGCTATCATTCGGCCATGACACGAAGGAAAGTACAACCTACCGATCTGTATGATCTGGCTTCGGTAACCAAAACAACCGCAACACTACCGGCCATCATGCGACTCTACGAACAAGGCAAAGTAAAGCTGACGGACAAAGTATCGACCTTCTTGCCTTTCTTGCGACACACGGACAAAGAAAACATAACGATTGAAGATCTATTGTTTCATGAATCGGGGTTGCCCAGCACCATCAGTTTCTATTATAAAGCCATCGACCCGAAAAGTGTGACCGGCGAATTGTTGCAAGAGACACCGGACAAAGATCATGTGGCACAAATAGACAAGAACTGTTTTATTTCGCAGTTCAAATATAGAAAGAATGCCATTGCGGCAAACAAAGATAAGACACACACACTGCATGTATACGACAACATGTGGCTGGACAAAAGCTACATGGACACACTGAAGTGCGATATCGTGAAATACAAATATCAGCCTCATCACTACCAATATAGCGACATCGGCTTCATCTTATTGCAGTGGGTGGTAGAATCTATCACCAAGTGTTCGTTATCGGACTATGTGGAGAAAGAATTCTACCTGCCGATGAGAGCAACAAGAACACTGTTTCTGCCCTCGCGCCGTTACGAGAAGAGAGAGATAGTGCCTACGGTGACACAAGACGCACTGCGAAATGCCAAAGAGATATGCGGTTACACGCAAGACGAAGTGGCCGCCTATATGGGCGGTGTAGCCGGAGAAGCAGGACTATACTCTACCGCATCGGACTTGGCAAAGATCTATCAGATGTATCTGAACAAAGGTACATTGAACGGCAAGCGCTACCTGAAAGAGTCGACATGCACGCTCTTCGAAACAAGACAATCGAAGATAAGCCACAGAGGTTTGGGATTTGATCGTCCCAAAACAAAGAAATCAGCTCAAGGCTCTACAGGGCAAATCATTCCGGCCAGTTCGTTCGGTCATGGAGGATTTACGGGAACAAACGTATGGGTTGACCCCGAGAACAAATTGATTTATGTGTTCTTGTGCAACCGTGTTTCGCCCTTTCCCTGGAACACCCGCCTGATGGACTTGGGAATCTTCCCTCAATTGCAGAAAGCTATTTATTCACATATACCAAAAGCACACTGAGCCAGATATGAATAATGTTGCATCTGCCTCACGACACCAGCCGTCGGGCAGAAACAAATAATTATATTACGCTCTTATTTCAATAACTAACAAAGATGTTGTTTCATATGTCTTCAAAACCCTGCATCTCCCTTTGGAATCAATTTTTGAAAGGAGATAATGATGCATTTGCCGAGATATATAAGCTTGCAGTGAAAGATCTATTTCAGTACGGCTTACAATTGACGGATGACAGAGACACCATAAAAGATTGCATACACGATATTTTCGTGAAATTGTATACCAATCGCGACCAACTCAAGCCTATAGATAACATGATGGCCTATCTGTCCATAGCCCTTCGGAACTCTATTTTAAACACGTTGAAAACCAAGAGATCGATTCCTTATGATGAAATCGAAGATGAAAGATGCGACGACGAAACGCCGGAGACGTCTTTTCTGTGCGAAGAAAAGACAAACGAAGACAGGATGCTTTGCAACAGTCTGATGTCCAGATTGAATGACAGACAACGGCAAGTGGTATATTACCGATTCGTGCAGGGAATGAGCATAACAGAAATAGGAAATGCCCTGAATATAAACTACCAATCGGTCTCGAACATACTACAGCGTTCCATCAATCACTTAAAAGATTTTTCGAAAAAAGTGAGTATAAAGTAGAGATTTGAATGTCATATTAAAAGAACGGTATGAAAGATATCAATATAAAATATAACCAATATACTTCATTCTCCACAGAAGATTTTCTACAGGATGATTATTTCATTTCTTCGATGGCAAAGCCCACGAAAGAATCCGAGAATCTATGGACATTGTTTATAAGTTCGAACCCGCAAAATCTGAATGAATTTTTGGCTGCAAAAGCATACATACACAAGATGCCCCAAAGCAACAACGATCTGCAAGAGGATGAAATATCGGAACTATGGGGACGTATAGAGAAAGACACGATAAAGAAAAGCAGACATCATAGGTTTGTATACTACGCAAGCAGCATAGCCGCAGCAGTCTTAATACTGATAGGTTTCTTTGCCTACTATGTGCAAAGCGACAAATCGAATGAAGCGGACAATATTCTGGCCTTTGTGCAACAGCACAAGCTCTCGCTGCCCAAGACAAACGACGCCCTGCTTATACTTTCGAAAAACAATATTCTAAGAATAAAGCAACAAGAATCTCATATAGCATACAACAAAGCAAACGTAAAGACAGATAAAGAATGCATAGACGAAAGCAAACTATCGGCGTATAACCAGTTGATCATTCCACGCGGCAAACGTTCGATGTTGACCCTCTCTGACGGTTCGAAGATATGGGTAAACTCGGGTTCGAGACTCGTATATCCGACCAAATTTGAGAAAGACAAACGCGAGATATATGTAGACGGAGAGATTTATATCGAAGTGACCAAAGATGCAAGGCGTCCATTCTATGTGAGAACAAAATACATGAACGTAAGAGTGCTGGGAACGAAATTCAATATCACGGCATACGAAACCGAACAATCGCAACGAGTAGTATTGGTGGAAGGACGGGTACAAATAAGCCGAAGAACATCAAGAGCGATATTGAAGCCCAACCAAATGTACTATGCCAATCAGGGGAAAGAAGAGGTGGAAAACACAGACACCTATCCGTATACATCGTGGGTGAATGGAATATACTGTTTCGACAACGAAAGCCTAAGTGGAATATTAAATCGACTGTCGACCTATTATGCCGTGAATGTTAGATGTGATCCGGAGATATGCAAACTTATGGGAAGCGGTAAAATCGATTTGAAAGACAATTTCGAGAATGTGTTGCAAGGACTGTCATTTGTCATCCCCATCAGATACCAATATAATACGATAACGAAAACCTATATTATCGAGAGAAAGAAGAACTAACCAAAACCATATTACATAATGAAATTATTTATACAAAGCGGGTGATACCAAACTATCACCTAGAGGATTTATTGTTCAATAATTAGTAGTTAACAAAAATTTATATTATGAGTTTTTTAAACATGATGAGTAAAATAAACGCTACTTCCGAAAGGAGGAAAAAGGCGATTAACCTGTCAATAGGCTTCCTTATGATCGGGCTCTGTTGTATACTGCCACTAAACAGTTTTGCTCAGACAAAGAGCATCTCGGTGGTTGCCAATAACAAGCCCCTGAAAGAAGTGTTCCATTCGATAGAAGAAAGCAGTCAATACATATTCTTCTATGTCGATAACACAATCGACCTGACTAAGAGAGTGACCATAAACTGTCGAAACAAGAAAATCGATAATGTACTGCAAGAACTATTTAAAGAGACTCCCTACATCTATCACATTTCAGGCAGGCAAATCTATGTATCGAAAAGGAAATCGGCTCAAGCAGCTCCCGAACATCACCAGCAACCCTTATCAACAAAGAGAAAGATAACGGGGCGAGTAACAGATGAAAAAGGAGCTCCGCTAATAGGCGTCAACGTATTGGTTGATGGCGAGACATCGAACGGCACGATTACAGACATAGACGGTCTGTATACCCTACAAACGGCAAAAAGGACAGGCATACTAAAGCTGAAGTATGTAGGATACAAAGATGCCGAAATAAGGCTCTCTGAAAGCAACAACTTCTATGCAACAACCATGGAAGAACAAATTAACCAACTGGAAGAAACGGTTGTGATCGGTTATGGAACACAACGTAAAATCAGTAACATCGGAGCACAATCTACGCTGAAACTCGAAGACATCAAAACCCCTTCGGCAAGTCTGAGTACAGTATTGGCAGGGCGCTTGGCCGGAGTCATAGCCGTGCAACGCACAGGAGAACCGGGCAAAGACGCTGCCGATATATGGATCAGAGGAATATCGACTCCGAATACCTCAAGCCCACTCGTATTGGTAGACGGTGTAGAACGCGCATTTAACGACATAGATCCCGAAGATATCGAATCATTCACCATTCTGAAAGACGCTTCGGCAACAGCCGTTTATGGTGTAAGAGGTGCCAATGGCGTTATCATCATCAAGACAAAACCCGGTAAGGCCGGTAAGCCATCGATCAGCGCCGACTATTATGAATCATTTACTCAATTCACTCAGAAAGTAAATATGGCGGATGGTGTAAGCTACATGAAGGCAGCAAACGAAGCACTTCTTAATGATGGTCTAACTCCGAAATATTCGCCCGAATATATAGAAAATACACGTATCGGCAAAGATCCTTATCTATATCCTGACGTCAACTGGTTGAAAGAATGTTTCAACAGATGGGGCCACAACAGAAGAGTCAATGTCAATATCAGAGGAGGTAGTGAGAAAGCCACTTACTATGCATCGGTGAGTTACTATAACGAGCGAGGCATGACGGCAGTGGACAAGAGTATAGACAGTTATAACTCGAAATTGGAATACAGCCGTTATAATTTCACCACAAACATCAGCATCAATGCAACGCGCACTACAAAGGTAGACATCGGTGCCCAAGGCTATTTGGGAGAAGGAAATTATCCCGCTATTTCTTCGAGCGACATCTATGGTTCGGCCATGTCCATATCGCCGGTAGACTATCCCAAGATGTTCTACATCAATGGCGTTGCATACGTGCCCGGAATCAACCCAAACGGAGGCTTTCGCAACCCTTATGCAGATGCTACACGAAGAGGATACGACAATCTGACTAAAAACCAAATATACTCAAACTTGCGTGTCACACAAGATTTGGGAATGATTACAAAAGGACTGACATTCTCGGCGATGTATGCTTACGATGTATACAACGAAGTACACTTGCACCAAAGTCGTCGTGAGTCGACCTACTATTTCAAGAACACGAATGTTCCTTATGATATCAACGGATATCCCATACTAACAAAGACCTATACAGGATCGGACGTATTGGACTATAGCCAAAGTTCGTCGGGCAATAAAAAGACCTACTTGGAAGCCTCATTAACGTACGATAGAAGTTTCGGAAAGAATAGAATTGGCGGATTGTTTCTATTCAACAGAGAGCAAAAGCTATTGTATCCGCAATCGACATTAGAAGAATCCATTCCATACCGCATGATGGGTATTGCAGGACGTGCCACCTACTCATGGGACGATAAATACTTTGCAGAATTCAATATCGGCTATAACGGTGCCGAAAACTTTTCGCCCAAACACCGCTACGGTACATTCCCCGCTTTCGGTGTAGGTTGGGTCGTATCGAGTGAGAAATTCTGGAAACCGTTATCCAATATCGTATCCTTCTTAAAAGTAAGATATACAGACGGACGAATCGGTAACAGTAATGTATCCGACAGACGATTCATGTACCTGGACCAAATATCGGCAAATGGCGATTACGGCTATATATTAGGTCCTAACGGGACTAAATACGGTGGGTACGAGACAATAAACAACGCCGTAGACCTGCGTTGGGAAGAAGCCCACAAACAAGACCTCGGAATAGACCTTAAAATGTTCAATGACGACCTATCCATCGTCTTCGACCTTTTCAAAGAACACCGCACAAACATTCTGCTCAAACGAGAAAACTCAATACCTTCTTTTATCGGTTACAACACGGCATCGCCATACGGAAACATCGGAGTGATTGATAATAAAGGTTTTGATGGAACAATCGAATACAATAAACGGCTAAATAAAGATTGGCTTATCAGTGTGAGAGGAAATATCACATTCAACAATGACAAATGGATAAAAGGCGATCTTCCCAGTCAAAAATATCCATGGATGGAACAAAAAGGGCGCAACATATTGGCCAAAACAGGCTATATTGCAACAGGGCTATTCACACAAGCACAGATAGACGATAGACCCGCTGGGAATCGTTGTCGGAAAGTGATAGAGCCATCACGCCCAAACCTTTTGCAACCAAATTCGGTGAAGTAAAAGCAGGTGATATTCAGTACAAAGATTTAAATAACGACGGCAAGATTGATGCCTACGACAAAGCCTATATCTGTCGTGGAGATGTACCCCAGTTCGTATACGGATTCGGTTTCAGCCTTCAGTGGAAAGAGTTGTCTATAGGAATGATGTTTCAAGGCGTACAAAATGCCGAACGTTTATTATCGGGAAGCAGTATCCAACCTTTCTGCGGCGGTGGAGGTTCGGGAAACCTCTATGGCAATATCTCTGACAGATGGACCGAAACCAATCCCAATCAAAATGCATTTTACCCGAGATTATCGTATGGAGGCGAAACTGCCGACAATCAAAACAACTTTCAACCGAGCACATGGTGGCGGCGTGATGTCAGTTTCTTACGACTGAAGACGATGCAAATATCATACAACCTGCCCAAAAGTTGGTCTAACAAGTTTATGCTCAAGAATATTGCGATCTATGCCATGGGTAACAACCTGCTCACTTTCAGCAAATTCAAGTTGTGGGATCCCGAACTTGATACCGATAACGGTTCTGCATATCCCAATACGACATCCTATTCAATGGGAATAAACGTTACATTCTAATACAAACAATCATGAAGATATATAAATATTCGATATCACTGGCAATAATATCTATTGGGTTGATAGTCGCTTCTTGTTCAGACTATTTCAACCAAGTTCCGGAAGATCGTCTATCGTTGAATAACGTTTTCAGTACGCGAAACGGAGCAATCGGTTATTTGTCTGGAGTATATACCTATATACCCGACGAGTTCAACCAACGGCAAGTTCAAGAAACAAGTTTATATCGGACACCCGGTCCATGGACTGCCGGCTGTGACGAAGCTGGTTATCCTTCGAATAAGGCCGACCTGATAAACAACAATACACTCGATCCCAACGAAGACACAATGGTGAAATACCGTTGGAAAAGTTGGTATTCGGGCATTCACGAATCAGCAGTATTCACCAAATATATAGATATCGCACCATCCGACCAAGTATCTGATGCCGAAAAGAAACAATGGAAAGCAGAAGCTCGTGCACTAAAAGCCATTTACTATTTCTATCTTTTTCGCACATACGGACCAATTCCAATTCTAAAAGAAGACTACAACCAAGACACACCATCTGATAAGTTACAACTGCCACGCGCAAGCGTTGACGATTGCGTCAATTATATCGTATCCGAACTTAAAGGAGCTCAATCGGATGGATTGTTGGACAACGCATCATCGGATGCGGTAACAGGACTGGGACGTATCGATAAAGCCATTGCTCAAGCCTTCATCATCGAGACCCTGACGATGAGAGCCAGCTGGTTATACGACGGTGAATGCAAATTCTACTCATCGCTCGCAAACAATGACGGAACAAAGCTATTCCCCTCGACCCCCGACGATGCTACCATCAAAGCCAATTGGGAAAAGGTGACGACCGAATGCGAATCGTTCCTGAACCAATATGGCGACCGCTATCAACTTATGTATACCGATAAGGATGGAAAAAGCGTATCGGGACCGGATGCCGATGGTTTTGAACCCTGTGAATCGTACAGACAAGCAATGAGAACACCACGAAATCAGATAGGAAACAATAAAGAAATGATTTTCTACCGTATAGACAACGCTGCCGGTACAATGGAATACGACCGTATGCCCAATGACCGCCGAATCAGTGACGGCAATTACAAGGGTGGTAGTCTACTGGCTGCGACTCAAGAACAAGTAGATGCCTATTTCATGAAGAATGGTACATCGCCTGTATTGGGATACAAATCGGATGGAACGACTCCTATCATAAACGAATCGTCGGGCTATACGGAAGAGGGAGTCAGCACCGATTCCTATACCTCAAACAACGGAGTAGAATATGCTCCTATCGGAACAAATATGCAATATGTGAATAGAGAGCCTCGTTTCTATGCAGATATTACATTCAATGGTCAAAGATGGTTCTCGGGCACAAACGGCGGAAACATAACAGACTTCACATACAGTGGCGACTGCGGTAAGAAAGGAGGCGTCAATGACTACTCCATCACAGGATATCTAGTCAGAAAGGGAATGAGAGACGGAGACCGGAATCAACAACTGGTATGCGTACTGATGCGTCTAACAAACATCTATTTCGACTACATGGAAGCGCTATGCCATATCGACCCGACCAGCAGTAATTTATGGAAGTATCTCAATATGATTCGCCAACGCGCAGGAATACCAATGTATGGCGAAGGAGAAAACGCACTCCCCAGACCAACTACGGAGAGCGAAGTAATGGATCTCATTCGCAAAGAGAAGAGAGTAGAATTGAGTTTCGAAAACTGTAGGTATTTCGATGTACGCCGTTGGGGATTGGCAACAGAATTCCTCAACAAACCCATTCACGGAATGAATGTCAATGGAGATGGAAATGATTTCTACACAAGATCTATTATTGTAAACAGAAAATTCGACCATCAATATTTCTTCCCTATCCCACAAGGAGAGATCGACATAGACAACAATTTAGTTCAGAATACAGGATATTAAATTTCAGACAAATGAGAAAATCATATATATTATTACTCTCGCTTTTAGGCCTATTGTCGTGCAGCAACAATAGCACCAATTCGGAATATGTGCTCAATTATGATATCGTAACGCCCTATACAAACGCCGATACATGGACTGCGTATAATGCATTCAACGATAATCTGTTGGACAAGGTGACACATATCTATAAAAAAGACACCAATACCAGTGATGGTGCAGATACAAAGTCTAACTTGGGAGCCATTTGGACACAAGCCACATACTGGAATATGGCAATGAATGCTTATAAACGGGCGATGAAAGAGGGAGATGCCGCAAAACAAACCCAATATAAACAATTGGTAGACGACATCTTTGAAGGAAGCAAAAATCACTATGTAAACTTCAATTGGCACGATCAGAATTTCGAAAACGGATGGTTCATTTACGATGACATCATGTGGTGGACCATCGCTACGGCCAATGCTTATGCCCTATTCAAAGACGAGAAATACCTGGATTTGGCAGATGAAAGCTTTTGTAGAGTATGGTACGGCTCTTATTTGTTGAAAGACAGAGGCTCTTATGATAGCGTAAACGGAGGAATGTTTTGGAAATGGAACAATTCTGATCCGGCAGACAAAAGCGATCACGCCAAAATGGCTTGCATCAATTTCCCAACTGTCGTTGCTGCTATGAATCTGTATAACGGCATATCGCCATCCGATACAAAACATCAGAAAGATGATACTGTTGGGTTCGACGGAAATGGTAATTACCCACGATGGCATAGTAGAGACACCTATTTGAAAAACGCGAAAGACATCTATGCATGGGCTGTAGACAATCTTTTTGACAAGAGTACCGGAAACGTGGCAGATAGCCGCACCGACAATTCGGTAGACTGGACAGCTACCATATACAATCAAGCGACATTTATTGGTGCATCTTGCCTACTGTACAAAGCAACCGGCGACAACACCTATCTGACCAATGCTGTCACAGCTGCCACATACGCTACCAAAACGATGTCGGCACCATACGACATACTACCTTTCAAAGATGGCGAAGAACAAGGTATTTATACTGCCATTTTCGCTCAATATATGGCGTTGTTGGTTTACGATTGCGGGCAAACACAGTTTTTGCCTTGGATACAACGTACGATAAATTATGGTTGGAATAACAGAGACAAAAGGAATCTTACAGGTAAAGACTACACTAAAGCACCGGGAAGCAATATCTCCTGCTACGATGCCTCTGGAATTCCAGCCTTAATGGTTTTATTTCCTTCTGACAAATAAAAAATAGAACAATGAAAACTAGCATATTACACAACGTAGGTGTTTTTCTGTTGAGTATACTACTAATATCTCATTTCTGCGCCTGCTCCGAAGAAGAACATTCGTTTATTGCACAAAAGGATATTACGGACACGTATATAGACAAATTGGAAAGCCTCATCAAAGACATGACTACTCTGGAAGAGAATTCAGATTTCGGCGACAAGGCAGGACAATTTCCATCGTACAGCCGAAACATTCTGGTAGATGGCGTAAGTAGTGCAAACAGAGATATATTATTGATAAAATATCAGAATCCTACTCCATCCGAAAATGAGAAGAAACGGTATGTAACTGAAGCCGAAAACGCCATTTCCAGATTCAACGCCTCCGTACGTACCGAAGATGCCGAAACGATTCCGGCAGAACTGTTTGTCGACGGAAAATCGAATGAATCGTACATCGATTTCGGACGCAGCAAAGACTATGTCAACTTCGGTGAAACAGGAAGTCAAGCTTTCACCATCGAATTGTGGGTGAAAATAACAGAACACGGTCCCAATGACAACAGTATGTTTCTGTCTACTTTCTTCTCCAACGACGATAGTAACTGGAGAAACGGATGGATGATGTATTGGCGGGTTGCCGACAATGGTATTTTCCGTGCAACGTGGGGTGGCATTCTCTCCGACAATACTCATTGGGGACTGTGGGAACCTTGTTTCCAAGCACCTCAAGACAATGTATGGCAACATTTTGTTCTCGTCTATAACGATAAAGGTTTGGATGGAAATCCGAATCTGAGAGGCAAACTGTATCTAAATGGTCAGATAGCTGCTACACAAGAGGACGACAATACCCGCGAAGTGTACAATTCGAGCGATTATGACAACTACAACAAACCGATGACAGGCTTCTGCCGATGGGTGAACAATGAAAAGATGGAAGAAGGATTCTCCGGATATATGAAAAAAATACGTATCTGGAAAGAAGCCAAAACAGATGCTTATGTTCAATCATCCTATTCCGGACAATCGATCGTAACGGGAAAAGAAACGAATCTGGTTGCTGCATGGGATTTCACGTCCAAGCCGACAGGAGCAAGCAATGAAATACTCGACTTAACAGGTAAGCATACAGCCAAGATTATCGGTACATACAAATGGATACATACCCAGAATTAATTAAATCTTTCAAAAAAGTAAATGATATGCAACATAATAACATGATAAACAAATGTCACTTATTTGTTTTGTTGGTATTGCTTTGTTTCAATTGTATATGGAGTGGATGTTCTAGCAATCATGACGAATATATTACCGATACAAACATAAGCATCCTTCAACGGAACAAAGGCTATATGGAATATTTGTTAAACAATTCGACTTTCGGAACTGCTCCGGGAACTTATCCCGAAAGCAGTAAAGCGATATTGAACACTGAAATAAGCGATTTGGACACGCACATATCCGACTTGAAGAATGGAGGCGGAATTACGACAAACGAACTCGAAGCGGTGGTAGCAAAAGTAAACCAAACGATCGATCAATTCAAGTTCTCACGCCTGTACAATCTGCCTACCGAGGTACAAGAATATGTAAAAACCCTCAACGCAAAAGCGACCGAGTACGAAACGATCTTAAACGACAACTCCAAATGGGGCAATCACAAAGATCAATACCCGATAAGCAGCAAAACGATACTGCAAAAAGCCATCGACAACCTCGACAATATCATTGAGCAGGTACTTTCGGGTACGATAGTCGACTTCACAGAGACAGCATACCAAGAAGCACTGCAATCGGCTACAGATGCAATGAGCGCGCTCGAGAAAACGAAGTTGACAGAAGATCACGTGACTTGGAATCTATATGTAGACGGTAACAACGGAGGATGGATAGACTTTGGGTATAGCGATGACTACGTTAAATTTGGAGACAACAACAACCAAGCGTTCACGATAGAACTTTGGGTAGACGTCAAAGAATATTGCAATCAACCGGGTGAAGACAACAGCACTTTCCTTTCTACAATGACCTCGCGCGACTATTGGAGTGGTTGGAGAGCACAAGATCGTTGCAAAGGCTTATTAAGAACGATGGTCGCCCATTGGGAAGACGATGGTCCTTCCAATCCACAAGAATGGGAACCGGGATGGCGCAAATCCGATTCGCCGTGGACACAAAACACATGGACACATTATGCTTTTATGTTTAGAGACAAAGGACTTCCCGGCTTTGATACGCCGACAGATGTCAAATGCTATTCGATGATCAATGGCGAAAGAAACGGCGATATCATTCGCGTAGGCGAACCATGGAGAACCTACATAAACGACAACAGCATGAAATACAAGGTTCACATGACGGGATTCTGCGCATTGGACGATAACGGAAACCGTAAAGAATGGTTCTCCGGTTATATCAAAAAAATACGTATCTGGAAAACCAATCGGACAGAAGATCAAATAAGACAATCCTATTTGGGTGTCAACTCGGACGTCACGGCAGATAATCCGGATTTGGTTGCCGCATGGGATTTTGAGTCAGTAGGAGAAAAACCGACAGGCAATACCTTCACCGACATTACAGGACGCCATGTCGCTACTATCAATGGAGCATATCAATGGGTTGAGAATTCGACCATCAATCAATAATAGAAAATTGGATTAACAAAGAACGCCAAGTTCTACAACACAAGTAAACATCTAATTATCGGATATAGCTAAAATCCTATCTTACGATAATTAGATGTTTCCATTTTCAGCCCGTTAGCGTTTCGTACAGAGAAAACGATGAATGATTGATACCGACTCCCTGCATATCTTGTATGTATATACAAAGAGAACACGAGTCTCTTAGATTTGGAAAACATAAGAATCAGAAAACATTTTCGTCCTTATGTTTTCAAATTTACATAAGGACGTAATCAAATTTTCTCCCTTATGAAACTTGCGACTCACGCTCGTGAGTCGCAAGAAATATATAGGAGAATAAAACAAGAAGCCGAAGTCATTCGTTTACGTTACTAAAGGTAACATATTAAAGATTCTTATATAAATAATGAACCAAAATATAGATTTTTTTGATTTACTTTGTCGTCGCATCATGGCACTGGGAATACGCTTTAGAGAATTAAAATACATGTTAATAATCAATAATGAGATTAGCTTTTTTACATTCTCAACTGTTATATCATAGTGAAAACACAATTAAAAGACATTTTAAAATGAATAGATTAATACTTTTTCTTTGCGGATTATTCTTTTTCTTCCAGTCGTATGGAAAGATAAAACCTTCTTATGTCGACTATGTTAACCCGTTGACGGGAACACAATCTACACACGATTTATCAGCCGGCAACCTGTATCCGGCTATTGCCGTACCATGGGGAATGAATTTCTGGACTCCCCAAACAGGAAAGATGGGAGACGGATGGACCTACACTTATACGGAAAACAAGATTAGAGGTTTCAAACAGACACATCAACCCAGTCCTTGGATCAACGATTACGGACAGTTTTCGATCATGCCAATGACAGGCAAAGCTGTTTTTGACGAAGAGAAGCGTGCCAGTTGGTTCTCGCATCAGGCCGAGACATCTACTCCCTACTATTATAAAGTCTACTTGGGAGACTACAATACGACAGCAGAATTGGCACCAACCTCTCATGCTGCCGTTTTCCGTTTTACATTTGCCAAAGGAGATTCTGCTTTTATCGCTACCGATGCCTTTGACAAAGGTTCGTGGATAAAGATTATTCCTTCTGAAAGAAAGATCATAGGCTATACAACCAGAAACAGTGGCGGCGTGCCCGACAATTTCAAGAATTATTTTGTGCTAACTTTCGACAAGCCCTTTTGTTATACAGCTACTGTAGCCGATGGTAAAACCCAAAGCGAGCAACTCGAAGCAACCGGAGATCACGCCATGGGTATGATCGGCTTCGGCAATAACGGTGGCGCTGTCAACGTCAGAGTAGCTTCTTCTTTTATCAGTATCGAACAGGCAGAACGCAATCTGCAAGAAGTAAACAACCGCAGTCTAGAGGATGTTTCGTCCGAAGGTGCTGACCAATGGAACAAGATGCTGGGACGTATAGATATTGACGATGAAAACATTGATCACTTACGTACTTTCTATACCTGTCTTTATCGGTGCCTGTTGTTTCCCCGCAATCTGTCTGAGGTAGATGGCGAAGGCAACACTGTGCACTACAGCCCTTTCAACGGACAAGTAGAAAAAGGATACATGTATACCGATGTCGGAATATGGGATACGTTCCGTGCACTCTTTCCGCTACTGAATCTCGTTTATCCTTCGGTAAATGAACAAATACAGGCCGGATTCGTGAACATATACAAAGAGAGCGGCTTCCTGCCCGAATGGATCAGTCCGGGACACCGCGGATGTATGGTAGGGAACAATTCGGCTTCCGTTGTTGCCGATGCTTACCTGAAAGGACTCCGCGGCTATGACATCGAGACCCTTTGGAAAGCGGTACTTCATGGAGCAAACAACGTTCACCCCACAGTAAGTTCTACCGGAAGACTTGGCTACGACCTATACAACAAACTAGGATACGTTCCTTACGACAAAGGCATCAACGAAAGTGCTGCCCGCACTTTGGAATACGCTTTTGACGATTGGAGTATATATCAACTGGGTAAGGCACTGGGAAAACCCAAAAAGGAAATTGAAATATACAAAAAGCATGCGATGAACTATCAGAACCTCTTCGACAAAAACATCAGTCTGATGAGAGGTCGCAAAGCCGATGGTTCGTTTGTCACTCCGTTCAATCCATTGAAGTGGGGCGATGCCTTTACCGAAGGTAATAGTTGGCATTATACATGGGCTGTTTTTCATGACCCTCAAGGACTGATAAACTTAATGGGCGGCAAAGACAAATTCAACCACATGATGGATTCTGTTTTCGTACAAGCTCCATCGTTCGACGACAGCTACTATGGCTTTGTCATTCATGAGATAAGAGAAATGCAGCTCATCAACTTCGGACAATATGCACATGGCAATCAGCCTATTCAACACATGCTCTACCTATACGATTATTCGGGACAACCTTGGAAAACTCAATATTGGACCAGCGAGGTAATGAATAGACTTTACAAAGCCACTCCTGACGGCTATTGCGGAGACGAAGACAACGGACAAACATCTGCCTGGTATGTTTTCTCGGCCATGGGATTCTACCCCGTTTGCCCGGGCAGCAATGAATATGCTATGGGAGCACCATTCTTTAAACACATCAAACTACATTTGGAAAATGGTAAGACGGTCGAAATCGAGTCAGAAGGGTTGGATAAGGACAACAGATACATCTCGTCTATGACTGTCAACGGACAGCCCTATACAAAGAATTATTTAAATCATTCGGATTTGATGAACGGAGCCAATATACGTATATTGATGAACAATACACCCAACTATTCGCGAGGTATAACGACAAACGATGCTCCCTACTCTTTCAGCAACGAACTTAAAAAACAAATAAAAAAGTAAATCATGAAGAAAAAAAGAATCTATGTTAGCGCAATGATTGCTTCGGGCATAATACTATGTACCGGACAGGCTTTTGCTACAACATCAACACTTACACTTCCTCATGCTGTCTGTCAATCGGACGCCGTACTGAAAAGTAATCGTCCGGACGTTGACAAACGGCTTTTCAAATCCAAAGCAATAGAAAAAGAGATCGTACTGATTCAGAAATTACTAAAGAACACCAAACTATCGTGGATGTTTGCCAATTGCTTTCCAAACACGCTTGATACGACCGTACATTTCAATATGGATGATAAAGGCAAACCCGATACATTCGTCTATACGGGCGACATTCATGCCATGTGGCTTCGCGATTCGGGTGCCCAAGTTTATCCCTATATAGCATACGCAAAGAACGATAAGCAACTGAAACAACTACTAGCCGGCGTAATCAACCGTCAATGGAAATGTATCAATATCGACCCATACGCCAATGCTTTCAATATGGGCCCCACCGGAAGCGACTGGGACAAAGACGAAACGGATATGAAACCCGAACTTCACGAACGCAAATGGGAAATAGACTCGCTTTGTTACCCACTTCGTCTGGCATATCAATATTGGAAAGAGACCGGAGATACTTCTGTTTTCGACGAGGCATGGATCAAGGCCATCAACACCATACTGAAAACGTTCAAAGAGCAACAGAAAAAAGAAGATAAAGGCCCATATCACTTTGCCAGAGTCACAGATAGAGCACTCGATACGGTGACCAACGGAGGCTGGGGAAATCCTGTCAAACCGGTAGGACTTATCTGCTCAACATTCCGTCCATCTGACGATGCTACCACTTTCCAATTTCTTGTACCATCCAATTTCTTCGCTGTATCCTCATTGCGGAAAGCAGCCGAGATATTAACAGCTGTAAACAACCGCGGAGACATTGCCGAACAATGTACATCGCTTGCCAACGAAGTAGAAACTGCACTGCACAAATACGCCATCTACGATCATCCGAAATATGGAAAAATCTATGCATTCGAGGTAGACGGATTTGGCAATCAACTACTAATGGATGACGCTAACGTTCCGAGCCTTCTATCTATGGCCTATCTAGGTACGGTAGACAGCAATGACCCAATCTATCAGAATACTCGCCGCTTCGTTTGGAGCCAAGATAATCCATACTTCTTCAAAGGAAAAGTAGCAGAAGGTATTGGAGGTCCGCATGTAGGCTACGACATGATATGGCCCATGAGTATTATGATGAAAGCCTTCACCAGTAAAGATGACGCAGAGATCAAGTGGTGTATCGAAACATTGATGAAAACCGATGCCAACACAGGGTTCATGCACGAATCTTTCGACAAAAACAATGCATCGAACTATACCCGAAGCTGGTTTGCTTGGGCAAACACATTATTTGGCGAACTGATTATAAAGCTAGTCAACGATGGCAAAGTTGACTTACTTAATTCCATTCAAGAATGAGAGTAACAAATTTGCATTGTTGGAGTAAAAAAGGTCTATACTTTTCGACTTTTCTTTTATTAGCTAATTTAGGAGTATCCGCTCAAAAAAAGCTGCCTTACCGAGACGCTTCACTACCCATCGAGACGCGCACACAGGACTTGCTGAAACGAATGACCCTAGAAGAGAAAGTAGGGCAACTGCTTTGTCCACTCGGATGGCAAATGGTAGAGCGCAAAGGAAACTACGTTTCGTGCTCTGAAGAATTCAAGAAACTGACGGCTACGCGGCCTGTAGGTATGCTTTGGGCTGTATTTCGTGCCGATCCATGGACTAAGCGTACCTTAAGCAATGGGCTCGATCCCGAACTTGCAGCCAAAGCGGGAAATGCCCTCCAGAAATATGTAATTGAAAACACACGGTTGGGTATTCCATTGTTTATCGCCGAAGAAGCCCCTCATGGGCACATGGCGATTGGCGCTACCGTGTTTCCTACAGGCATAGGTATGGCTTCGACATGGTCTACCGACCTAATGAGAAAGACAGGCGAGGTTATCGCAAAAGAAGTACGGTTGGGTGGTGGACAAATAGCATACGGACCCGTACTTGACCTATCGCGCGAACCACGTTGGTCGAGAGTAGAAGAAAGTATGGGAGAAGATCCTGTATTGAGTGGAACACTGGCAAAGTATTTCATCATGGGTACGGGAGGTGGAAACCTTGCTTCGCCAACCAGCTCGTTGGTCACTTTAAAGCATTTTCTAGCATACGGCATTCCCCAAGGAGGCCAGAATGGTAATCCTTCGGTAGTAGGGAAACGAGATTTGTTGCAGAACTTTCTGCCTCCTTTCGAGACCGCTATCAATGCAGGTGCACTATCGGTAATGACCTCTTACAACTCGGTAGATGGCGTACCATGTACCAGCAACGAATATTTACTGAAAGAATTACTGCGCAACCAACTGCACTTCCGCGGTTTCAGCGTTTCTGACTTATACAGCATCGAAGGCATCAATCAAAGTCACTTCGTAGCTCCAACCATAAAAGATGCTGCAGTGATGTCCATCAAAGCCGGACTAGACGCAGATCTTGGAGGAGCAGCCTTTGCTCATCTTGCCGAAGCAGTGAAAGACAAAGAGGTAGACGAAGCTGCCATTGACACTGCCGTTTGCCGTATTCTGAGACTCAAATTCGAAATGGGCCTTTTCGAACACCCTTATGTAGACGTAAAAACAGCCAAACGTGAAATAGGCTCCGCAGCCAACATCACTCTGGCACGCGAGGTTGCTCAAGCTTCGGTCACATTACTTAAAAACAAAAACAATCTATTGCCATTGAGCAAGTATATCGGACGTGTTGCCGTTATCGGTCCCAATGCCGATGCTCCTTACAACATGCTGGGAGATTATACTGCTCCACAAGCCGATGGACGCGTACGGACAGTACTCAATGGAATTGCAGATAAAATAGGAACCGACCACGTGGAATATGTCAAAGGTTGTGCCATTCGCGACACGACAAACTGCGACATCGAAGCAGCTGTTGCAGCCGCTCGCCGCTCAGATGTGGCAGTAGTGGTAGTAGGTGGTTCAAGTGCTAGAGATTTCAAGACGGATTACAAAGAGACAGGCGCCGCCGTCGTATCCGACAAATCGGTAAGCGACATGGAATGTGGCGAAGGTTACGACCGCGCTACCCTATCGCTACTTGGCAAACAAATGGACTTATTGAAAGCCGTTCAGGCAACCGGAAAGCCTACGATTGTCGTCTACATTGAAGGACGCCCTCTCGAAATGAACTGGGCAAACGACAATGCTGACGCACTATTATTAGCATGGTATCCGGGACAAGAAGGAGGAAACGCCATTGCGGATGTTCTGTTTGGAGACTTCAATCCGGCGGGAAGACTTCCTATATCCATTCCGCGTGGTACAGGACAGTTGCCGGTAAACTATAATAAGCCTCAACCCGAGGGTCACAATTATGTAGAAATGCCTGTTACCCCGCTCTATCCTTTCGGATACGGTCTGAGTTATACTTCATTCGAGTATACGAATCTAACCGTTTTGGATAACGCAAATAACACCTTTGACGTATCGTTCAGCGTACGCAATACCGGCAATAGAGATGGAGAAGAAGTAGTACAGCTGTATTTGCACCGTAAATTCGCATCTGTAGTACAGCCCAACAGACAACTGAAACATTTTGCCCGTGTTTTCATTAAAAAGGGCGAGACCAAAACGATCCATTTTCAACTCACTCCCGAAGATCTTTGGCTGATAAACGAAGATTATCAAAAAATAGTTGAACCGGGCGATTGTGAGTTACTGATAGGCAGTTCTTCAAATGATATTCGCCTGCACAGTGATTTTAGAATAAACGAATCAAAATAATAACACAATATTACTGCAATGAATTTAAATAAACTTTTCTGTCTGTCGCTGGCACTATCTTTCGGATTGACGGCATCTGCTGCTCAACCAAAGAAAAACAAAGTGCAACCGACCGGCAAGTTGACTCAGTTCGTTGATCCGACTATCGGAACAGGCGGACATGGTCACGTTTTCTTGGGTGCGAACGTTCCTTTTGGTTTTGTACAACTGGGGCCGTCGCAAGTTGTAAAAGGTTGGGACTGGTGCTCCGGCTATCACGATAGTGATAATAGCCTCTTAGGATTCAGTCATACCCACCTTAGCGGAACCGGTATCGGCGATTTGGGCGACATTCTTGTTTTTCCGACTATCAATAGCGAAAGCAGTTCTAAATTCTCGCATTCTACCGAGGTAACCAAACCCGGCTATTATGCTGTCAAATTGGAGAATTCGGGTATCAAGGCAGAACTCACAGCCACCGCAAGAGTCGGATTCCACCGCTATACTTATCCCACCAAAAACGCGAAGCTCATGTTCAATTTGAACTATGGTATCGGATGGGATCACTATGTAGCAGGAAAAATCAAGCAAGAGAAAGACAATGTTATTTCGGGTTATCGTGTTTCTACAGGATGGGCCAAACATCAAGTCGTATACTTCACTGCTGTATTCTCTGCCCCAATCAAGCAAATAGAATCCAAAGGAGACACTCTTAATACTTTATCATTTGACCTCCCTGCAAATCGCGAATTGCTTGTCAAGGTTGCGTTATCGCCAGTTAGCGTTGAGAATGCCAAACAAAACATGCAGGCCGAACTCTCAGGTTGGAATTTCGGAGCAACCGTTGCAGCTGCCGACAAAGCATGGAATGAGCAACTGGGAAGAGTTATTTTCAATACTAAAAACACAACAGATAAAAAGATATTCTATACGGCACTTTACCACACCATGATTGCTCCTTCGTTGTTTTGCGATGTCAATGGCGATTACTACGGTGCCGATGGAAAAGTTCACAGAAAAGGAGGATTCAAAAACTACACGACATTCTCTCTTTGGGACACTTATCGCGCAGCCCAACCACTGATGACACTGCTTCATCGTGACATGCTACCCGATATGGCACAAACCTTCCTACACATCTTTGCACAACAAGGCAAACTGCCCGTATGGCATCTGGTAGGCAATGAGACAGATTGTATGGTAGGGAATCCCGGAATCTGCGTACTCGCCGATTTATTCCTAAAAGGCGTACAGATGGATAAAAATCAGGCTTTCGAAGCAATGAAAAAGAGTGCCATGCTCGACGAAAGAGGTATGAAGGAACTGAAAGAATATGGTTACCTACCTTATAATGTAACGGCAGACAGCGCAGAAACGGTTGCACGTGGTTTGGAATACGCCATTGCCGACTGGTGCGTAGCACAAAGTGCAAAAGAGTTGAACAAGCAAGATGACTATCAATACTTTCTGAAACGCAGCAAGGGATACACGAAGTACTTCGACAAACAAACAGGATTTGTACGTGGAGTAGACAACAACGGCAAATTTCGTGAACCCTTTAATCCTTTTCACTCAGCCCACCGCGCTGATGATTATACCGAAGGAAACGCATGGCAATACACATGGCTTGTACCTCAAGACGTTCATGGATTGATTCGCGAATTCGGAGGTGAAAAGCCATTCCTAACAAAACTCGATTCACTGTTCATCGTCAATGGTGATATGGGAAAAGAAGCTTCTCCCGACATCGCCGGATTGATAGGGCAATATGCGCACGGCAACGAACCCAGCCACCACATCTTATACTTATATGCATACGCTGGTACACCTTGGAAAAGCGCTCCGCTTATCAGACAGACTCTGACCACACTTTATACTGCAAATAAAGACGGACTATCCGGTAACGAAGATGTAGGACAAATGTCTGGATGGTATGTGCTCTCTGCAATGGGTATTTATCAAGTAGAACCGGCAGGAGGAAAATATATTTTCGGTTCGCCGTTGATGGACGAAGCAACTATAAAAATAGATAAGAATAAAACTTTCCGCATCATTGCGCATAACAATAGCCGCAAGAATATGTATATCCAAAGTGTAAAGTTCAACGGAAAACCTTATACGAAGAGCTATATTTATTACAAAGACATCGTTAAAGGCGGGACATTGGAATTCACCATGGGTGACAAACCATCCTCATTTGGCACAGCACCCAACGACCGTCCCTAAACTATTTATGGTTCGCAAATAAAAGGGAGTACAAAGCCCCCTTATATATATAAATCACCCTCGTTACGAATGTTGTAGCGAGGGTGATTTTCTAAAAGGAAGTTTTACGATACATTATACATTTGCCCCTTAATGGTCAATTGAGTTGAAGATCCTTGCTCGTTATTTCTTTTATCGGTTGCTGGGGAGCCATAACACTATGTACCTTTTCCGTTATCTCATCTTTAGGAAGAGATACATCTGCTTTGCAACGAATATCTCGCGAAGACGCTCCTATCAAAAGTTCATACTTTCCAGCAGTAGCGACCCATGCACTTTGTTGTTCGTCAAATGATGCCAAGTCAGAGGTCTTAAAGTTCATTGTCAGAACTTGTGTCTCGCCAGGCTGCAATAATTTGGTTTTAGCAAAAGCTTTGAGTTCCTTCTCGGGTTTATCTAAAGATGATTTTGGAGCAGACACATAAAGTTCGACAACTTCTTTACCCGATGCCTTACCTATATTTTTGATTGTCATCGTCACTGTATATTCGTCTTTCATCTTTTTCACAGTCGGTGTTCCATAATCAAAACTCGTATAAGATAAGCCATAACCGAAAGGATATGACACTTCTCGTTTGAAAGTATCAAAGTAGCGATACCCTACGTATATTCCTTCTTCATAATTGGTATAGTCCACATTACGAATATGAGTCGTTGTAGCATGGTTGCCCATCATAGAAGAGAACAATGCCTCGGGATTAAGTTGATAATCGTAAGGGAAATTTGCCGATGAAGCCGCGTCGAAATACGAAACAGGGAACGTGACCGCCAACTTTCCGGAAGGGTTTATGTTACCACTCAATATATCGGCTACGGTATTGCCTCCCTCTTGTCCCGCCTGCCAAGCCAACAATATAGCATCCGGAAGATTCTTCCACATTGATGTTTCAATAACGCCGCCTATATTAAGAATGACAACTACTTTCTTATTCTGTTTGTGAAAAGCATTGCAAACATTGGCCATCAAGGCCATTTCTTCTGTAGATAGTTTGAAATCATTATCTATATGGCGATCGACAAACTCTCCTGAGCTACGCCCAATAGTTATAATAGCCATATCATTCTGCTTTGCCATCGAATCGAGTACCCCTGCCGAAAGAGCCATTTCATCAAAACGTTTTTTGTTGAAGAAAGCCATAAAGGGATTTTTGCTTTTCTTATCTTCGGCTAATTGTTTCTCTCGTTCGTCTTTCAAGTATTTTTGATACAATTCCGTCAAAGTCAGATCAAGTTGATAACCTGCATTGTGCAATCCGTCAGCCAATGAAACAGTATAAGCTCTATTCACATTGCCACTACCGGTTCCTCCGGCAATCCAATCATACGAAGTATTTCCGAATGCAGCAATATGCTTTTGTGATGAAAGTAGCGGAAGTGTCGAATCATCGTTTTTCAACAATACCATTCCTTCCGAAGCAGATTGTCTGGTAACCTCGGCATGTGCCTTAAGGTCGGGTTTATCTGAGAAAGCATAATGTTTGAAACGAGGCGAAGAAACGACAAGTTGCAACAACCGTTTGACACAGATGTCGACATCCGTTTCTTTCAGAGAACCGTCTTTCAAAGCTGCCATTATTTGATCATATTGTTGCTGTTTGCCAGGCATTAATAAATCATTTCCTGCATGTATCTGCGCTTTAGCATCTTTTCCCCCAAACCAATCGGTCATTACCAATCCCTTATAATTCCATTCATCTCGAAGGATGGTAGTCAACAAATCTCGATTTTCTGAAGTATACGTACCATTTAGATAATTGTAAGAAGACATAACCGTCCATGGATGGCTCTCTTTGACTGCTATTTCGAAGCCCTTGAGATAAATCTCACGCAACGCCCGTTGGCTCATGATAGCATCGTTCGCCATACGGTTCGTCTCCTGATTATTACCGGCAAAGTGTTTGATAGAAGTACCGACCCCATTACTTTGAATGCCTCTAACGTAAGCTGCCGCTATCTTGCCGGCAACTAGAGGATCTTCCGAATAATATTCAAAATTACGGCCACATAAAGAATTGCGTTGAATATTCAGTGCTGGAGCCAAAAGAACATCTACTCCATATTCGTGTACCTCGTTGCCCATTGCCTGCCCTACATTTTCTACAAGTGCAGTATTCCAAGTCGACGCCAGAAGAGTGGCAACAGGAAAAGCTGTACAATAATAGGTATTCGGATTATCCTTTCGAGTCGGGTCGATACGCAATCCGGCTGGTCCATCAGCCAAAACGATCGCAGGAATACCAAGCCGAGGTATGGGGCGGGTAGTTCCGGCCGCCCCCTGAACTAAACTTTGAGTTGAACCCACAACAGGAGCATTACCCGATGTCCCAGCCATGCCAGTACCTATAAGGAAAGACACTTTCTCCTCCAGTGTCATGGCTTTTACCACTTTATCGATGGGAGATTTACCTAATTGCGGAACTTTATGGACCTGCGAAAAAGAGGGCATTATACTTGCCGCTGATAAACAGGTGGTCACTAAAATACTTTTTATTTTCATGTTTCTTATTGGTGTTAGAATTTGAATGCAAGTTTACGATAAATGCCGCATACATGTTTTCGCATTTGAACATTTGATTTGCTCATTTGTTCAAAAAAACCACAGATTCATTAAGAAGCTGTTTAAAAATTAATCGTAATATTTATTAAGCATGATTTTACAGAAAGCCAATTGCACCATAGCCACAGCTGTTTCTGCATGATACTCGTAGTCAATCGTAAGCCTTCTGAAATTTTC